>JBDKRR010000237.1:0-8471 GCA_039683315.1 Sulfuricella sp. | reverse complement strand
GAATAGTCATTCTATTTCAAGCACCCGCAACGCCGCAGATGGCCGCCCAGGCGCTCGCCCGAAGGGAGCCTTCCCAAGAGCGCCCTAACCGCGTTGCGGCGCTTGGCAAGGGAATGGCCATTGCCTGCGCGCCGCGCCTTGTTATGCCTCTCTTGGGAAGACTCTGAAAGTGCCGTTTAGCGTGCAACACTACACTAGGGGGCAAGCAGCCCCAGTTCACGCTCGATGGCAGCTTCGTCGAGCCGTTCGTAATCCTCACGGTTGAACGTCACCATCCCGCCGGCCAGCTCATGCCAGGTGAAACCGCTGGTCCACGCTGGCTGCGCATAGGTCCCCTGTTTGCGGCGCGGAAACACGTGCAGTTTTCCGGGTGTATACAGCAGGTTGTAAGGCGTTTCCCGTTCATGCAGCTGATGAATATAAGCCCAGGCGGAACGCGCATCGTCGAAGGCCGCGCACGCGGCCGGATAGGGCGTCGATCCGCCGTTGTGGCGCCACTCCGGGCGCATCACGGGAAAGCCCTGCGGCTTGAGGAACATCTGGAAATGCAGGTGGTTGACCGAGGCGAACGCCCCCAGCGAGTTGTAGCCGAAACCCACTCCATCCAGCGTGCGCGCCAGTTCCAGCGTCGCCTCCCAGACGTAGAAGTGGTGCGCCTCCGTCAGGTACTGGGACAGGCAGCTGTCGCGCTCCGGCACCAGCAGGCCGTGAAAATCGACGAAGGGATATTTGTTGTAATACAGGGTCGCATGTCGGCCGCACAATTCCCCTGCCCAGAACGCCTCTTTCTGCATGAAACCCTTGTTGAAATGGAAGCCGGACTCGTCGAACGGTGCGTGCAGATGCTCGGGTATGCGCGCCGTGATGCGCTTGGGGCGAAATGAGCGCAGATGGTTGAATTGCACTTCCCATGGCCCGGCCCGGCGTTGCTCGGTCAGCCGGAGATTTTCCATGCCGACCGCGTGGATCTTGAGGAACACCAGCAGGTCTTCCTCCACGGCCTGGATGTCGCGGCCTTCCTGCAAGGCGCCGACGAAATCCTCGCGCAGCCGTTGGTACTGCTCGACCAGCCGGGAGGCCATGCCTTCGTGCAGCCGGTGATCGAAGGTCGCATTGGCGCAGACCAGGATGAAAGGCCCCAGACCGCCTTTTTGCAGCAGTTCGGACAGGCCGCTTTCAAATGCCTGGCGGAAAGTTTGACTGGAAGAAAACAGGGTGTCGTTCATGTAAAAAACCTGGATCGAGTCGGTTAGCGCGCCAGCAGGCGCTCCGTCAGCCGCGCCCAGTAGCTTGCACCTATGGGCAGAATCTCGTCGTTGAAATCGTAGTGCGGGTTATGCAGCATGCAGCCGCCTTCGCCCAGCCCGTTACCCAGCCACACGTAGCAACCGGGCCTGACTTGCAGCATGTAGGAAAAGTCTTCCGCGCCCATGGAGGGCCGCAGGTCGCCGCGCACCATGTCGTCGCCCACCAGCGCAGCCGCAACGCTGCGGCACACTTCCGCTTCCGCGGCGGTATTGATGGTGGCCGGGTAGCCGCGCCGGTATTCCAGGCTTACCTGTACGCCGTAGCCCGTGGCGATGCCGTTGCAGATACGCTCCATGGCGGCTTCCACCTGGCCCTGCACTTCAGGCCGGAAGGCGCGCACCGTGCCCCCGAGAACGGCATGGTCGGGGATGACGTTATAGGCGTCGCCGGCATGGAAGCGCGTCACGCTCAACACCGCCGCGTCGAGCGGGTCGAGGGTGCGGCTGGGGATGGTCTGCAGGGCCTGCAGCAAGGCGCTGCCGGCCACCAGCGGGTCGACTCCCTGGTGCGGCATGGCCGCATGCGCGCCGTGGCCCCTGACGGTGATATCGAACTGGTCCGCCGAGGCCATCATCGGGCCAGGCATGATGGCGAACTGTCCCGCCGGCAGGCCCGGCCAGTTGTGCATGCCGAACACCGCCTGCACCGGGCAAATCTCGAACAGTCCCTGCTCGATCATCACCCGCGCACCGCCCTCGCCTTCTTCGGCAGGCTGGAAGATGAACGCCACCGTGCCGTCGAAATTGCGCGTCGCCGCCAGGTATTCCGCCGCCCCCAGCAGCATGGCGGTATGCCCGTCGTGTCCGCAGGCGTGCATGCGCCCGTCAAAACGCGAACGGTGGGGGAAAATGTTCTGTTCCATGATCGGCAAGGCGTCCATGTCGGCACGCAAGCCGATGGCCTTTTCGCTGCTGCCCGCACGCAGCACCCCGACCACCCCTGTACCAGCCAGGCCGCGATGCACTTCTATTCCCGCGGCAGCGAGGAACTCGGCCACGATTTCGCTGGTGCGCTGCTCCTCGAACGCGGTTTCCGGGTGGGCGTGGATGTCGCGCCGCAGGGCGGCGAGTCGAGGCTGGCTGGAAAGGATGGCGGGAATCATGGGCAGCTATAGATCAAGGGGAAGATAGAAAAATACGAAACGGCCATCCTCGATATCGACAACCAGTTTCGCGCCGTGGCTCAGTCCGTAATCCACGTAGCCCGGCACCGCGCTGTCGAGGTGGCACTCGCTGGCATGCTGCGGCGATTCGAAGTCGCGGTCGCGGTCATACCAGGAAAGCAGCATGTATTCGCCCAGGCGCGCCGCCGCTTCCGCATCGGCGAGACGCATGGCCGCGCGGTAATCCGCAAGGGGCGGCTGGGGTGCAAGACATGCCACCGATACGCCGGACAAGTCCGCCGCCGTGCGCAAGACGCAACTCTGTGGCGCATCCATGCTTGCCTACACTAACTGCGCGCCGGCTCGAGCACGGCGTCGAGATTGAGGTCGTCGCAATAGGCGAAGAAATTGTCGCGCAGGGTGGAAATCTGCATCTTGGCCGGCACGCCCACCGTCATGTGCACCGAGAACATCTGCGTACCGGTGTGGGGGGCATGGTAGGTGTCGGTTTCGAGCTCTTCGATGTTGATGCCGCTGCGCGAGAAAAACTGCGCCAGGCTGTGGACGATGCCGGGATGGTCGAGGGCGACGACTTCGACCTGGTAGGGAATGAGCGCCTCGCCCTTTTCACGTGCCTGGGTACGTTTGTGAATAATTGTGAGCCCAAGTTCCTCGCCCGTTGCGGGAAGCTGGTTTTCGAGCTTGGACAAGGCGTTCCACGGGCCGGACACCAGCATGATCAGGGCAAACTGTCCGCCCAGCACGCCCATGCGGCTCTGCTCGATGTTGCATCCTGAGGAGGTGATCTGGTTGGAAAGCTGCTCCACCAGGCCGACCCTGTCCTCGCCCGAGGCGGTAATGGCCAGATATTCTTTAGTGTTTGCGTTCATCAGATGTACTCTTGATAGCGGAGAATCAGCCGTCCGCATTGATTTTGGCAACCAGTTCCTGCAGCACTTGTACCGCCTTGTCGTTGTCCACCTGGCAGGTACCGGCATTCAGGTGCCCACCGCCGCCATACTGCAGCATCAGGTCGCCGATATTGGTTTTCGAACTGCGGTTGATGATGGACTTTCCGGTGGCGAACACGGTGTTCTGGTTCTTCAGGCCCCACAGCACGTGGATGGAAATATTGGTCTCCGGGAACAGCGCATAGATCATGAAGCGGTTGCCGGCGTAAATGGTTTCTTCATTGCGCAGGTCCAGCACCACCAGATTCTTGTGCACCGTGGCACAGCGCTTGATCTGGTCCTTGAACTTGTCCTCGTGCTCGAAATACAAGTCCACCCGTTCCTTCACATCGGGCAAGGCCATGATCTGATCGATAACGTGGTTCTTGCAGTAATCGATCAGGTCCATCATCAGGTTGTAGTTGGAAATGCGGAAGTCACGGAAGCGCCCCAGACCGGTACGCGCATCCATGAGGAAATTCAGCAGCACCCAGCCGGAAGGATGGAGGATTTCCTCGCGGCTGAACTGCGCCGCGTCGCCCTTGTCCACCGCCAGCATCATTTCGTCCCACGCGGCGGGGAAAACCGTCCTGCCGCCGAAGTGGTCATACACCACGCGCGCAGCCGAGGGCGCGTCGGGATGGATGATGTGATTCGGGCGTTCGCCGGTGTTGCGCACCGTCTCGGACAAATGGTGGTCGAGCACCAAGTGCGCGCCAGCTACGTACGGCAGGTTGGTGGTGATATCGTTTGCGGTGATTTCGATCTTGCCGTCCTGCATGTCCTTGGGATGAACGAACTTGATGTCGTCGATCAGGTCCAGGTGTTTCAACAGCACTGCGCACACCAGACCATCGAAGTCGCTGCGCGTCACCAAACGGTATTTTTTTGCTTCTGCAGACATCAAGACCACCTCTCGTCAAATTTAAGGTTGTACGACTCGCCAAGGACACTAGGCGAGTTTTTTATAACTATGCATCCTCCAGAAGTTTCTGGTAAATCATATTTTGCATGAGCAGGGAAACATCTGTCGGGACATCGGTGAACTGCACGCCGTAACGTAGCGCACCGGCTGCCGCGCCGATTTCCGGCTCGCTGCTGACAGAACGCACGACACAGCACACCGTGATGGCCACGCTGGTGTCCGTTTCATTGAGTTTGACACGAAAAACCAGGCTGAGGCCGTCGCCTTTTCCCCCGATGCTCCCATCCACCGAAAAGGAAGCGCCGGATACGCTCAGATCGGATATCCGCATCGGCCTGTTTGCCGCCAGGTCTGGGTTGGTGGTATTCGTCACCGTGCCGATGAGGTTGAACTCTGCTCGCGCCGTTTTCCTGACGGTCACGCTCTGGACCGTTTTGGGGTAGGCCAGGTGCAGGTAAGGCAGCGGTGCGTTGCAGACGCGCAGGATGCTGGATGAAAACGCGTAGGCGTCCTTGCCGGAAAACGATCTCACCACCACCGGCTGCCCCTCGCGCAGGAGAATCACGCCGCCGTTGACCACCGGGCTCGAAACCATGATGGTGATGCCTTTCGCATAGCCCATGAGCTTCACCGGGTAGCGTTCATCCATGACTTGAATCTGAATGGAATCGCCGACCCGCGGTTTGAGTTCTTCGAAACTGTAACTCTTCGCCTCGGTTGTTTCCTCCACCTGCTTTTGTTTTTGCTCCTGAAGTGCACTTTTGCCCCGCAGCACGGAGCCCCCCCACGTGTGGCTGCGGTACACCCCGTCCTTGATCAGCACCTCGAGTTGACGCTGCGTTTCGATGACGAAGCCCTCGCGCAGCAGCAACTTGTGGTTGGGCCCATAGACCGGCCACGGCAAGGGCTTACCCACTGCGATGTCGCCAATCCTGAGCGGAACAAGGCTATCTTTCGTAGACATGGCTAAAATTTGACACCCCGGCTCATTGAACTCCGATCCTCAACACCCCTTGACCGGGGCAGAATCAAGCGGCATTTCAGCACCGATCATGAATTGGCGCAAGCATAAACCGGCCGGCGCCCCATCCTGCGGCGCTTCGGCTGGTTTATAATGGGTCCGGTCAAATCACCCAGCACGGCAGCCATGAGCACACTCAAAATCGTCAAAACGACACCGTTCGAAGGCCAGAAGCCAGGTACATCGGGCTTGCGCAAGAAAGTGACGGTGTTTCAGCAGCCCCATTATCTGGAAAACTTCGTCCAGTCCATTTTCGACAATCTGCAAGGCCATCAAGGTGCCACGCTGGTGCTCGGCGGCGACGGCCGCTACCACAACAAGACAGCCATCCAGACCATTCTGAAAATGGCTGCGGCAAACGGCTTCGGCCAGGTATTGGTAGGCCGGAACGGGCTGCTCTCCACCCCGGCGGTTTCGGCGGTGATCCGCAAGAACAAGGCGTTCGGCGGCATCATTCTGTCGGCCAGCCACAACCCTGCCGGCCCGGACGGCGATTTCGGCATCAAGTACAACGCCGGCAACGGCGGACCGGCGGTGGAAAAAATCACCGACGCGATCTACGCCAGCAGCCGCACGATCAGCGAGTATCGCACCTCAGATGCGCCCGATGTAGACCTGACCGTACTGGGCGAGGATCAGATGGGCGCCATGAAAGTCAAAGTCATCGACCCGGTGAGCGACTACGCCGACCTGATGGAACACCTGTTCGACTTCAGCCGCATACGCGCCCTGTTCGATTCGGGGCTTTTCTCCATGCGCTTCGACGCAATGAGCGCCATCACCGGGCCCTACGCCAGGGAAATCCTCGAGCATCGCCTCGGCGCGCCGAGCGGCACGGTGATGCGCGGCGAGCCCTTGGAAGATTTCGGCGGCGGCCACCCCGACCCCAACCTGGTCTACGCACACGACCTGGTCGAAATCTTGAACAGCGCCACCTGCCCCGATTTTGGCGCCGCCTCGGACGGCGACGGGGACCGCAACATGATCCTCGGGCGCAAGTTTTTCGTCACGCCCAGCGACAGCCTGGCCATTCTCGCGGCCAACGCGATGCTGGTGCCGGGCTACCGCATGGGCCTTTCGGGCGTCGCGCGTTCCATGCCGACCAGCGCCGCGGTCGACAAAGTCGCCGAGCGCATGGGCATCGAGTGCTACGAAACCCCGACCGGCTGGAAATTTTTCGGCAACCTGCTGGACGCCCGCAAGATCACCCTGTGCGGTGAAGAAAGCTTCGGCACCGGCTCCGACCACGTGCGCGAAAAAGACGGCCTGTGGGCAGTGCTGTTCTGGCTCAACCTGCTGGCGGTGAAGCAGCAGTCGGTGGCGCAGATCGTGCGCGAGCACTGGGCGAAGTTCGGCCGCAACTACTATTCGCGCCACGACTATGAAGAGGTCGACGCCAAGGCGGCGGAAGGCCTGATGCAGCACCTGCGCGACAGCTTCGGCGCACTGCAGGGCAAACAATTCGGTGCGCTGCAAGTGAAGCATTGCGACGATTTCAGCTACACCGACCCGGTGGACGGCAGCGTGACCACCGGCCAGGGCGTGCGCATCCTGTTCGACAACGGCACGCGCATCGTCTTCCGCCTCTCCGGCACCGGCACCGTCGGCGCAACCCTGCGGGTATACCTGGAAACCTACCAGCCGGACCCGTCGAAGCATGACATGGACACCCAGCAGGCCCTGGCGCAACTCATCCAGCTGGCCGAGGAACTGGGCCAGATTCGCGCGCGAACCGGGCGCGAACAGCCGACCGTGATTACCTGAGGGGTGAGGGGTGAGGGGTGAGGGGCAGAAGCATTGCCCCTCTTTCTATCTCACGCCAAACTTTTCAGCCATTTCATACCCCAGCGGTGCAAACCCAGGCCGAGCAGGATCAGCGCCGTGCCGGCCCAGACCTGGGGCAGCACCGCCTCGTTGTTCAGACCATGACCCAGTAGCAGCGCCATGACCGGCGTGATGAGCGTGATCAGGGCCACGTGCCCTGCTTCCATGTGCTTGATCATGTAGAAATACAGCATGAAGCCCAGCACCGAGCCGAACACCCCGAGGTAGACCGTGGCGAGCAGCGCGCGCTGCGGCAGCGCTGCCGGCAGACTTCCGTCCGCCCACCACCAGGCGATGAAGAACAGTGGCAACCCCACCGCCAGCGTGCCCAGCGTCATCGCCAGCGGATGGCTGTCGTCGCCGATGCGCTTGATCCACACCAGTCCGAGCGACTGCGTCGCCACTGCCGCCACCAGCGCGAGGATGCCCAGCAGCGCACCCGGACCGAACGCCAACCCGCCCTGAAACACCAGCCCGAGTCCGGCCAGGCCAAGCACCATGCCGAGCACCTTGTTGGCGCTCAGCGCTTCCTCCTCCAGCCACAACACCGCCCCCAGGCTGGTGATCAGCGGCGACAAGCCGAACAGCACCGAGATCAGGCCGGAAGAGACGTATTGCGCCGACCAGTAGGTGAGCGACATCGCGCCGAACAGGCTCAGCCCGCTGGCCAGGTAGGCCAGCCGCGCCTTGCGGTGCAACGGGACGCGAATGCGCAGCGCCGCCAGCAGGACCACGCACAGCAGCGTACCGATCGCCATGCGCGAAAACACCGCAAAGCTGAACCCCACCCCCAGCGCACTCCACTTGATGGCAAGCGGCGTGGTGGACCAGATCAGGATGACCGAAACGAACGCGAGCGGTAGCGACATATCAAATGCTCCAACAGAAACAAACGACAAAAAACAAAAAGGCCACGGAGATCATCCGTGGCCTTTGGGAAAACTGCTGAAACTAAATCTGCTTAACGCTGGCTCTCCCGGCCACGGCACGCAATAGCCCACGCCTTGCGCAGGCATGCGACAGGGCGGACTCGGAAGAGGTGGATGAGGGGCAGCGAATTCATGACCCGATTATCGCGGGACGAGCGGAGAAGTGTCAAGCCTGAAAATGACAAAACCATGTTTCGACCTATTTCATCAGGTCCACCGCGATGCCTTTGGCGCGCATGGCGTCGCCGCGTGCTTCGACGAAGCGCTGGAACTCGGGGTATTGCCGGTAGGCGCCGCTGGCCACGTAATCCAGCACAGACTGCACGTGGAACGCCTTGAGATATGCCTCGGCGCGGAACAGCTCGCGGCCCTCGCTATCGAAGAAAATCATCGTGGGCACGTAATTAACCTT
>JBDKRR010000236.1:0-4257 GCA_039683315.1 Sulfuricella sp. | reverse complement strand
GCCGGCTTCCTTATCGGCTGAATCTGGTACAGATCTTCCAGTTCCGCCTGGGAAATGCCCGCGAGCTCCGCGAGGCGCTTGCGCAGCATCAGGCTCAGGGCGGGTGCAGCCACTTGCTGCAGTAACGGTCGCGCCAACTGGAGCAGGCGGGCCCGACCTTCCTGGGTCTGCATGTCCACCTGCGCCGTCAATTCGCGCAGCAAAAACCGCGAAAACGGCACCGCTTCCGCCAGCAAGCTCTCGAAACCCGCCTTGCCCGCGCTGCGCACATAGGAATCGGGGTCTTCACCCTGGGGCAAAAAGAGAAAGCTCAGGTTCTTGCCGTCCACCACCTGACCGAGGCTGTTTTCCAGCGCGCGCCAGGCCGCCTTGCGCCCCGCTGCGTCGCCGTCGAAACAGAACACCACGCTGTCGCTCTGGCGCAGCAATTTCTGCACGTGGGTTGGAGTGGTCGCCGTGCCAAGCGTAGCCACCGCGTATTCGATGCCGTGCTGCGCCAGGGCCACCACGTCCATGTAGCCCTCCACCACCAGCACCCGGCCCGCTTCGCGGATAGCCTTACGCGCCTGATACAGGCCATACAGCTCCTGACCTTTTTCGAACAGGGGAGTTTCCGGCGAATTGAGATATTTAGGCTCCCCCTGCCCCAGCACGCGCCCGCCGAAACCGATCACCGTGCCGCGCTGGTTGAGGATGGGAAACATGATGCGATCGCGGAAGCGGTCGTAGCGCTTGCCGTTTTCGCCCTCTATGACCAAACCCGCTTGAACCAGGGTTTTCGAGCTGTAATCGTGGAAAATCTCGGCCAGGTTCTGCCAGGCAGCCGGCGCGTAACCGACGCCGAAGCGCGCCGCGATCTCGCCCGAAAGGCCGCGCTGCTTGAGGTACTCGATTGCCTGCGGCGCGCGCTTGAGCTGGTCGCGGTAGTAACGCGTAGCCTGCAGCATGAGGTCGGCCAGCTCCGTGCTTTGCGAAGGACGCTGCTTTTCTCCGCCGGCTTCCTGCGGAACCGTCATCCCCGCGCTGCGCGCCAGTTCCTCCACCGCCTCGACGAAGCCCAGCCCCTGGTACTCCATGACGAAGCTGATGGCGGTGCCGTGCGCGCCACAGCCGAAGCAGTGATAAAACTGCTTGGTGGGACTGACGCTGAAGGAAGGCGATTTTTCGTTATGGAAGGGGCAGCAGGCCATGTAATTGGCGCCGGCTTTCTTGAGCGGAACATAGCGTTCCACTACATCCACGACATCGAGGCGATTCAGCAGGTCCTGAATGAAAGACTGAGGAATCATCGCGCGCGAAACCCCCGAAAATGGAAACGCCAGGACAGGTCGTCCTGGCGCAATAAACTCATGCCCAATTCGGGCTTACTGCCATCAACCGCCCAGTTTTGCCTTGATCAGGACGGAAACCTTGCCCATGTCGGCGCGCCCGGCGACTTGCGGCTTTACTGCCGCCATCACCTTGCCCATGTCCTTGACGCCGGCGGCACCTGAAGTGGCAATTGCCGCCACCACCAGTTGCTCGACTTCGGCATCCGACAAGGCCTGGGGCATATAAGCCTGGAGCACGGTCACTTCGAACTTCTCGACGTCCGCCAGATCGTCGCGCTTCGCCGCTTCGTACTGGAAAATCGAATCGCGCCGCTGCTTGAGCATCTTTTCGATTACCGCCACCACCTGCGCATCGTCCAGCTCGATGCGTTCGTCCACTTCGCGCTGCTTGATGGCAGCCTGGAGCAAACGGATCGCACCCAGACGGGGCGCATCCTTGGCGCGCATCGCCGATTTCATGTCTTCGGTGATGCGTAGTCTCAAACTCATGAGGTGAAGGTGTTTAGTACAGCTTGGCCGGCAGCATCTGGCTGCGCAGGCGCTTGTAATGACGCTTCACGGCAGCAGCGCCTTTGCGCTTGCGTTCGGCAGTGGGCTTCTCATAGAACTCGCGGGCACGCAGTTCGTTCAGCAGACCGGAGCGCTCGATGGTACGGCGGAAACGGCGCAGTGCAACGTCAAACGGTTCACCTTCTTTTACGCGGACACTTGGCATATCGTCTTTCTCGACAAGAATTAAATGGGAAACGGGCGATTTTAACAGAGAGGATGAATTTTTCCAAACCCTGTTCGCAATTTTTTACAAAAGACAAGGGCCGCACTGGTGTGCAGCCCTTGTCGCTTACTGCTGAGACAGAACGGAAATTACATCATGCCTTCCATGCCGCCTATTCCACCCATGCCGCCAGGCATACCGCCGCCGGCAGACTCATCCTTCGGCAGTTCGGCCACCATGCAATCGGTGGTCAGCATCAGGCCGGAAACGGAAGCGGCGTTCTGCAACGCATAGCGGGTCACCTTGGTGGGATCGAGCACGCCCATTTCCACCATGTCGCCGTATTCCCCGGTACCGGCGTTGTAACCGAAATTACCCTTGCCTTCCAGCACCTTGTTGACCACTACGGAAGGCTCGTCACCGCAGTTGGCAACGATCTGGCGTAGCGGCTCTTCCAGGGCGCGCATCACGATCTTAATGCCTGCATCCTGCTCGGGGTTGGAACCCTTGAGTCCGGCAATCGCGGCACGTGCACGCAGCAGGGCAACGCCGCCGCCAGCAACGATGCCTTCTTCAACAGCCGCACGGGTAGCGTGCAGCGCATCTTCCACGCGGGCGTTCTTCTCTTTCATTTCCATTTCGGTCGCGGCACCGACTTTGATCAATGCCACGCCGCCGGCCATCTTGGCCACGCGCTCTTGCAGTTTTTCGCGGTCGTAGTCGCTGGTGGATTCTTCGATCTGCTTGCGGATCTGTTTGACGCGACCTTCGATGTTAGCGGTATCGCCATGACCGTCGATGATGATGGTCTCTTCCTTGCCCACTTCGATACGCTTGGCTTGGCCCAGATCGGTCAGAGCGGCTTTTTCCAGGGTCAGGCCAACTTCTTCGGCAATCACGGTGCCGCCGGTGAGGATGGCGATGTCTTCCAGCATGGCCTTGCGGCGGTCGCCGAAACCCGGCGCCTTGACGGCCACGGTTTTCAGGATGCCGCGGATGTTGTTCACCACCAGGGTGGCTAGCGCTTCGCCGTCTACGTCTTCAGCGATGATCAGCAGAGGACGACCAGCCTTGGCGACTTGCTCCAGCACCGGCAGCAGATCGCGGATGTTGGAGATTTTCTTGTCGTGCAGCAGGACGAAGGGGTTTTCCAGCAAAGCGAGTTGACGATCCGGGTTGTTGATGAAATACGGGGAAAGGTAGCCGCGGTCGATCTGCATGCCTTCCACGACTTCGAGTTCGTCCGCCAGGCCGGAACCGTCTTCCACGGTGATCACACCTTCCTTGCCCACTTTGTCCATGGCTTCGGCGATGCGCTCACCGATGGATGCGTCGGAGTTGGCGGAAATGCTGCCCACCTGAGCGATTTCCTTGGTGGTGGTGCAAGGCTTGGAGATTTTCTTCAGTTCTTCGACGGTAGCTGCGACAGCCTTGTCGATGCCGCGCTTCAGATCCATCGGGTTCATGCCGGCAGCCACGTACTTCATGCCTTCCTTGAGGATGGCCTGAGCCAGCACGGTTGCAGTGGTGGTGCCGTCACCGGCCACGTCGGAAGTCTTGGAAGCCACTTCCTTCACCATTTGTGCGCCCATGTTTTCGAAGCGGTCTTTCAGTTCGATTTCCTTGGCCACGGACACACCGTCCTTGGTGATGGTCGGGGCGCCGAAAGAGCGCTCCAGCACCACGTTGCGACCTTTGGGGCCGAGCGTAACCTTGACTGCGTTAGCCAGAATATTGACACCTGCCACCATGCGATGACGCACGTCATCGCCGAATTTAACGTCTTTAGCTGCCATGTTTTAAATCTCCTTGAGAATTCTTGGTAAATCCGATTAGCCTTCGATCACGCCCATTACGTCTTCTTCGCGCATCACCAGCAGTTCTTCGCCGTCCACCTTGACGGACTGGCCGGAGTATTTGCCGAAAATAACCTTGTCGCCCACTTTCAGGGACAGCGCGCGCAACGTGCCGTTGTCCAGCACCTTGCCTTCTCCGACGGACTGAACCAGACCCATGTCCGGCTTCTCGGCTGCATTGCCTGGCAGAACGATACCGGAAGCGGTCTTTTCTTCGGCTTCCAGACGCTTGACGATCACGCGGTCATGCAAAGGACGAATTTTCATTATTTCAATCTCCTGTTGGTTTAACTTATGAAATCTCATAGCTGTGGAGTTATTAGCACTCCATCCAAGCGAGTGCTACTAATAGGGA
>JBDKRR010000235.1:0-5871 GCA_039683315.1 Sulfuricella sp. | reverse complement strand
GAACCAGCCGCCGCAGGCCAGGATAGCCGGGCCGGAACGCGGCAGCTGGATGGCGCGCGGGGTGTAGCCGCGGGCGCGGCGGATGAATGCGGGTGTTGCGGGTGATGAGTGATGGGGAATGGGTGATGAGGAGGGTGCCGCGGTTTTTCCCCATTCCTCATTCCCCATCCCCCATTCCCCAGTCAACCTTACCACGGAGTCATCGCAGCGCACCACGATGTCGCGATCGTGCAGCACGAAGGCGTCGGCAATGCCCGCCAGCCGGGTCAGCGCTTCCTCGTTGCCGGTCACCAGCGGTTCGCCGCACGGGTTGGCGCTGGTCATTACCAGCAGCAACGCCTGCGGCTGTTCCAGCCAGGCAGTGGCGGCGGGCTTTCCTGCCGCTTCATGAAACAGCAGGAAATGCAGCGGGGTATAGGGCAGCATCGCGCCCATCCAGGCGATCCCCGGTGCGATGCCTGCCAGCAGGGCATCGCATGCCGCTTTCTTGCGCAGCAGCACGATCGGGCGTTCGCGCGTCTGCAGCAGGCCGGCGCTGGCCGCGTCCACTTCCACCAAGGCTTGCAGCGAAGCGGGGTTGACCGCCATCACCGCGAAGGGCTTTTCCTCGCGCTGCTTGCGCTCGCGCAGCCTGGCGACAGCTTGGGCGTTGCGCGCATCGCAGGCGAGGTGGAAGCCGCCCAAGCCCTTGATGGCGAGGATTTCGCCTGCTGCGAGGCGCGCCACGGTGGCAGCGATGACATCCTCCGCCGCAATCGCCTGACCGGATGCATCCAGCAGCTCCAGGCGCGGGCCGCACACCGGGCAGGCATTGGGTTCGGCGTGGAAGCGGCGGCTTGCCGGGTCGCGGTATTCCGTGCCGCACGCCGGACACAGCGCAAAGGGCGCCATGCTGGTGTAGCGGCGGTCGTAGGGCAGGTGGCGGGTGATGGTGTAGCGCGGACCGCAGTCGGTGCAATTGATGAAAGGGTAGCGGTAGCGGCGGTCCGCCGGGTCGAACAGCTCGGCAAGACAGGCGGGGCAGGTGGCGGCATCGGGCGCGATGCCGGTATGGGCGGGGCCGCCCTGGCTTTCAAGGATGGCGAAACCATGTGAGAGGGAGAGGGCGGCGCCGTCCCCGGACTCGACTGCATCCACCCGCGCCAGCGGCGGGGCGTCCGTTTTCAGCCGGGCCAGCAGGTCGCGGATGGCGCTTTGTTCGCCCTGGGCGGCAATTTCCACACCCTCGCCGTCGTTGCGCACCCAGCCCTGGAGTCCAAGCTCGCGCGCCAGACGGTAAACGAAAGGCCTGAAGCCGACGCCCTGAACCTGGCCCCGTACCCGGATGCGAATTGGAACGAAGCCGCCGTAGGGTGGGCAAAGCGAAGCGTGCCCACGCCGCCCGTCTTCACTCGCCATAGTCATGTCCATTCATGCCCGTACCCGCCCAATCGGCATGCAAGTCGCCACGGGCGACAAAACGATGGAAACTCGAATGGGGCCAATCCTTCACATGTTTTACCAGCCCGTGTTTGAGCGGATTGGCGTGAATGTAATCCACATGTTGCCGCAAGTCCGTCTCGTCCCTGATCTGGTGTTCCCAGTAACGGCGCTGCCAGATGCCTTTTTCGCGCTTTCCCGCCTTGCTTGCGCTACGAAATTCGGCAGGCGGCAGCGCGCGGGAGAATCCTGCCTTGATCAGATTCCAACGTAGCGGGTAATCCGCGTCATCCGGCGGCATGGTCCAGATCGCGTGCAAGTGTTCCGGCAAAATGCAGATAGCCACGGTTTGGAAGGGGCGCTTGCGTTGTACCTTCGAATAGACCGAACGCAGGTGGTCGATATGGTCTACAAGGGTTGACGAGTGGCGGTCCGCCAGCGTGACGGTGAAGAAGAACGTGCCGCCGGGGATAAGGCTACGACGATAGTTGGACATGCCTTTACCTTGTCTTGGTCAGGTGGGCACGCTTTGCTTTGCCCACCCTACGCCTACGCCGACGCTACACTTCTCGCGTTTTTTAGGCCGGCTCCCAGCCATTCCAGCCACTCGTCCATGCCTTCGCCGCTGGTGGCGGAAGTCAGGATGACCTTGATGCCAGGGTTTACCCGCCGCGCGTATTCGACGCACTGCGCGACATTGAAGTTGAGATAGGGCAGCAGGTCCACCTTGTTGAGCAGCATCAGGTCGGCGGCGTGGAACATGTCGGGGTATTTGAGCGGCTTGTCCTCGCCCTCGGTCACGGAAAGTATCACCACCTTGTGCGCTTCGCCCAGGTCGAAACCGGCGGGACACACCAGGTTGCCGACGTTTTCGATCAGCAGCAGGCTGTTGTCGGCAGGCTTCAGGCTTTCCATGGCATGGCCCACCATGTGGGCGTCGAGGTGACAGCCCTTGCCGGTGTTGATCTGGATGGCGGGCGCGCCGGTGGCGCGGATGCGGTCGGCGTCGAAGCTGGTTTGCTGGTCGCCCTCGATCACCGCTACTGGAATCTTCCCGTGCAGGCGTTCGATGGTGCGGGTGAGGAGGGTGGTCTTGCCCGAGCCCGGGCTGGATACCAGGTTGACGGCGAAGATGCCGTGCGTTGCAAGATACGTGCGGTTCTGCGCCGCATAGGCGTTATTCTTGCCCAGGATGTCCTGCTCGATCTGCACCATGCGGCTTTGCGACATGCCGGGCGCGTGGGCGTGGGCGGCGCCCAGGCCGAAGTGCAATCCGGCGCCGGCGTGCTCGCGGTATTGAACGTGTTCGCTGCCGTGCGGATGGCTGTGGCCATGCGCATGGAACAGGCCGCCGTGCGCGTGTTCATGGGGATGTGAGTGGCCTTCCCCCTCGATGTTCGTTTCGCCTTCGCCGCAACCGCATACTGTGCACATGCTTATCTCCGTTTGAAAACGAGCTTTAATCCACTTCCAGTTCCTTGATGCGCATTTCCGTGCCGCCGGTCACTTCCACCGGGTAGCCCCCGCATTCCGGGCAGGGGTCGTAGCGTTGCACCAGATTCACTGACTTACCGCAACTCAGACAGCGCCCTTCTCCGGCAGTTTCAATTATTTCCAGCTGCGCCCCTTCGGCCACGCTGTTCTGCGTCACGGCGTCGAAGCAGAAGCGCAGCGCTTCAGGTTCCACCCCGGCCAGTTGCCCGACTTCGACCCACACAATCTTCACCCGCGCAAACTGGTTGCTGCGGGCGCTGTCTTCGATGATCTGCAGCATGCTCTCGGCGAGCGACATTTCATGCATGGTTCAATTCGACCTCATAAGCCACACAGGGGTCAAGTGCCAGCAGCAGCAATTCGGCGGCTTCGCGCACCTCGTCCGGCGTCACCGCCGGGCGCCCCGTCAAGCCACAAGTATAGGCGCCCTGCGGATGGAAATTCCATTCGGTGGGGGCCACGATGCGGTAATCCGCAACTTTCCCTTCCGTGTCCAGCGCCAGCCGGTGGATCAGCAGGCCGCGTGCGGTCTGCACCCACCCAACGCCCGCATCGGCGCCCAACGCGGCGCTTTCCAGCCAGGGCAGGTGTTGCTCGTCGTCGTCCATGCTTTCGCCCAACTCGACTGCTTCCAGCAGACGCGCCAGCAGACGCACGAAAATGGTCGCCCCCTCGCGCTCCAGTAACGTGGAAATCAGCGGATGGGCGGCCATCCGGGCCAGGGCGCCGGTTTCCGCAGGCGCACCCTGCCAGCAGGGGAGCACCGCAAAATTCCGCTCCCGTTCCAGTTCCGGCAGTACATGATTGAGCATCTCTTCCTGCCGCAGCGGCGGCAGGAACGGGACGCCGCCTCCACCCCAACGGCCCTTGCCCACCGAGAGTTCGCGCAGGGTGGCGGCCAGGGGCGTGGCCCGGCGGTCGAGCCAGCGCTCCATTTCCGGCACGGACAGCATGCGACGCCATTCCGGCAGCGGCATTCCCAGAAGCTTGGTGGAGAGGAATTCTTGCACCTGACCAGAAAGAGTCTGCCAGATCCCGGCATCCGGCGCGTCGATCTGGCCGCCGGCTGTTTTCCAGCCGTCCGCGGACAAGACCGGATCCAGCACCCGCGCAAAGCTGCGGCGCAGTTCGGTAAATTCCGCCACCATGGGGGGCTGGCCCACGATTTTCGGCACGTCGAGCAGGAAACGCCACAGCGCTTCCTGAATCGCCTCGCTGCGCACCAGCCGCTCGCGCCATTTCGTCGTTTCGGCTGGCGCTGCGATGCCTTTGGCCGCTTCCAGCGCCATCGCCCCGGCGACGCCTTGGGCCTTGCCGCACAGGCTGAACAGCAGCGGGATCAGGTTGACCGCCTGCTGGCCGTTTTTCCCGCGCAACAGTTCAATGGCTGCCACAGAATGACGCGGCGCCAGTTCGACGCTGCTGATTCGTGCGCCATCCCAACTCAGGCGGATGTGAATCTTACCGCCCGGATCCATCCCCGCCTCCTCCGAAAAAGCGCCCGCGCAGGAAGTTGCGCTTGGAGTGCGACACGTCCTCCGCCACCGGCTGCGTCGGTGGGATGTTGAACAAGGTGTCCAAGGCCGCCTGAGCCGCTTCCCTGGCCGTTTCCTGGCTATCGAAGTTGTCCATGGAGGCGAACAGGGGGCACTGCTGGTAGGATCCCAGGGCCGGCTCGCGTGCTGCGATGAAATTGAGCTCGCCCGCCGGGAAAGCCCAACGTTGCCGACTCGATTCGGGTAGATTCGGCCATTCGCCGCCCGCGCCGGGCAACAAAAGATAGTTCATGCACCACGGCGTGATCAGCACGCCCAGCCAATGGCCACAAAACAGGCGGAAGCCGGACGCCTCGACGTGCAACGCGGAATTGAGGAAAGGCAGACCGGCCATGCGTTCCTGATGAATGGCGCGAAACGTGGCTTCCACCAGCAGGGCGGGGTTTTCGGCGAAGCCTGAGGAAAAAGATTCGATGTGTGCCGCTCCCAGGTTGCAAAGGGAATGTTTCCCTCTCTCCTAACTCTCTCCCATAGGGAGAGAGGGACGAAGGCTCGCTATGCGAGTTTCAGGATTCAGAGGCGGCGATGATTTCGCTAAAGGCGCGTAGCGCCTCCTGTGCAGGTTCCGCTTCGATGCGCTGGTAGGCGAAACGGCCGGCCTGCACCAGCACGTAATCCCCCAGGACCACCTCATCGACCAGCAGGATCAGGCTCACATCGCGCTGCTCGCCAAAACACTCGACGGTAGCCATCATACCGTCAAGCGCGACGATGCGTGAAGGAATAGCCATGCACATTTCAGTGTCTCGCGGTGAGGTTCATGCCGAGCTGGTTCAGCTCGTTCTTCACCAATCCTACCACTTGCGGCAACTGCATTGCCACCGCCGGCGTGAGTTCCAGGCCCAGCGCCAGCGATTCGGGCTCGATGCCGATTACGGTGGTGGTGCCGGGTTGCTCGCCCATCAGCACCAGCGTTGCCAGCACGTCTGACAGGCCGACCTGGTGGGGCGAGAGCTTGGTGCGGAAGAACACCGGCACCTCGTCGCCGGCCATCCTGATTATGGTGGCCGGCGCCTTCCCGCTGCGCACCGCGTCCACGATGATCAGGTGGTCGGCGTGCCCCAGGTCTTCCAGCATTTCCATGGCGGAGGTCCCGCCGTCGATCACTTCCACTTCCGGCGGCAGGACATAGTCGCGCGCCAGCTTTTCCACCGTGCGCACGCCTATGCCTTCGTCCGAGAGCAGGATATTGCCCACGCCCAGCACCACGATACGCATCTATAGCACCTTTACCGTGACTACTTCATTGCTCTCCGGATCGAGCACGTGGACCGCGCAGGCCAGGCACGGGTCGAAGGAGTGCACCGTGCGCAGCACCTCCAGCGGCTTCTCGGGATCGGCCACCGGATTGTTGAGCAGCGCCGCCTCGTACGGGCCGGGCGTGTCGCTTTCATTGCGTGGC
>JBDKRR010000234.1:0-2275 GCA_039683315.1 Sulfuricella sp. | reverse complement strand
GGTGGGGGTGATCAGGTCTTCCGTGCTCAAATCAAACGAGCTGTGCTCCACCAGGCTGCGCCGCGCGCCCAGTTTGGTTTGGCCAAACTCGGTCTTGATGGCGGTGAGTTCTTCGTGAATGATGGTGGAGACCCGTTCGGACTTGGCAAGAATGTCGAGCAAGTCTTCGATCTCGCCCATCACCTCTTTGTATTCGGCGACGATTTTGTCCTGCTCCAGGCCGGTCAGGCGCTGCAAACGCATTTGTAGAATTTCCTGCGCCTGCGTGTCGGACAGACGATACAGACCATCGCTGCCCATGCCGTACATCTTCTCCAGGCCGTCGGGGCGGTAGTCGTCGGCGTTGATCACGCCGCCATCGGCGCGGGTTCGGGTCAGCATTTCGCGCACTAGCTTACTGTCCCAGGGCTTGGCCATCAGTTCGACCTTGGCCACCGGTGGCGTGGGGGCGTTGCGGATGATGGCAATAAATTCGTCGATATTGGCCAGCGCAACGGCAAGGCCTTCGAGCACGTGGCCGCGCTCGCGCGCCTTGCGCAGATTGAACACCGTGCGACGGGTCACCACCTCGCGGCGGTGCTGCAAAAACACTTTGATCAGGTCTTTGAGGTTGCACAGCTTGGGCTGGCCGTCGATCAGCGCCACCATGTTCATGCCAAAGGTATCCTGCAGCTGCGTTTGCTTGTACAGGTTGTTGAGCACCACCTCGGGCACTTCGCCGCGCTTGAGTTCAATCACCAGCCGCATGCCGGACTTGTCGGATTCGTCCTGGATGTGGCTGATGCCCTCGATCTTCTTCTCATGCACCAACTCGGCCATGCGCTCCTGCAGTGTCTTCTTGTTGACCTGGTAGGGCAGCTCGTCGACGATGATGGACTGTCGCTGGCCTTTGTCGATGTCTTCGAAATGAACCTTGGCCCGCATCACCACCCGACCCCGACCGGTGCGATAGCCGTCCTTGACGCCCTGGATGCCGTAAATGATGCCGGCGGTGGGAAAATCGGGCGCCGGAATGATCTCCATCAGTTCGTCAATCGAGGCCTCCGGGGTGCGCAGCAGGTGCAGGCAGGCATCCACCACTACATTCAGGTTGTGGGGCGGGATGTTGGTGGCCATGCCGACGGCAATGCCACCTGTGCCATTGACCAGCAGGTTGGGTAGCTTGGTTGGCAGCACCAGCGGTTCTTTTTCGGAACCGTCGTAATTGGGTCCGAAATCAACGGTTTCCTTGTCCAGATCAGCCAGCAACTCGTGGGCGATCTTGGACAGGCGGATTTCGGTGTAACGCATGGCCGCTGCGTTGTCGCCGTCGACCGAGCCAAAGTTGCCTTGCCCGTCGACCAGCATGTGGCGCATGGAAAAATCCTGCGCCATCCGAACGATGGTGTCGTAGACAGACTGGTCGCCATGCGGGTGATACTTACCAATCACGTCGCCGACGATACGTGCGGATTTCTTATACGGCCGGTTCCAGTCGTTATTGAGCTCGTGCATGGCAAACAGCACACGACGATGCACTGGTTTCAAACCGTCCCGCGCATCGGGCAGGGCACGGCCCACAATCACGCTCATGGCGTAATCAAGGTAACTGCGCCGCATTTCCTCTTCAAGGCTGACGGGCAGGGTTTCTTTGGCGAATTGGGTCATGGGGCGCTCGTGGCTATGGCAAGATCAAAGGCAACTTGTCATTCTAATGGGCGTCTGGTTGGCTTGCCTTGTGGCTTCCCGGCAACGGCGATGTATGTTAATGCTGGTTTCTATGTAGGAGAAAATGCCGAGGCCCTGTTTCGAGCTCCAGGCCGAATAGTGCTGTGGCACAATCCTTATAACGATTTGGGTGATTGGCATCCAAAGCGTCTTATAAATATTCGCAGCGCTGCTGCGGCTTTTTTCCCCAAAAGGAGAACACATGAAGAAATTAAATAAAGTGGCAATGCTGGTTGCTGCCGCAGCATTCGCAACTGTCTCTGGTGCCCAAACAGTTGATAACTGGGTCAGCTCCAATGGTATTACCTGGAAAAATGGCACCAATGAACTGTGCTGGCGTGATGCTAACTGGACTCCCGCTACTGCAGCCGTTGGTTGCGACGGCGCTATCGTCGCCAAGGCCGAAGCCGCGCCTGTCGCACCGGTAGCTGCTCCTGCCCCGGCAGTGGTCGCACCCGCGCCCGCACCAGCGCCTCAGCCAGTCGCCGCCACCAAAGTGACTTACGCCGCTGACGCCTTCTTTGACTTCGACAAGTCGGTACTGAAGCCTGAAGGCAAGGCCAAACTG
>JBDKRR010000233.1:0-9873 GCA_039683315.1 Sulfuricella sp. | reverse complement strand
CCGGGCATGCTTTTTCCCGCTGCATCCTGGACAACACTTTCCTCGAAGTACTAAAAAAGCTGGACATTGGCCGGGTGCCGGACGACGTGCGCCTTTCGGGCCTGCCTCTGATGCGCTGCCCGAACTGCGGCCGGGTGTACTGGCGCGGCTCC
Source organism: Sulfuricella sp. (assembly GCA_039683315.1). Classification (GTDB taxonomy): domain Bacteria; phylum Pseudomonadota; class Gammaproteobacteria; order Burkholderiales; family Sulfuricellaceae; genus Sulfurimicrobium. Next base: position 9,721 of record JBDKRR010000233.1, on the reverse strand, counting down.
CACTACCGCCGCATGATGGGGCGGCTGCTGCGCTGGCAGGGTGGGGATTTCGCCTAAAGCGTTCAGGCCCCGCTTGCCTTGCGCGCCAGCACGAAGACACGGTGGAACGTCAGCTCGACCATGCCGTCGCTTGCGCACTGGCGCTCCAGCGCGGAAGCGACGATTTTCGCGGCGCGCGGGAGGAAGTCCGCCGGCGTGCCTCCTTCGTAATAACGCGGGTTCAAGTAGGCTACTGCTGCGCCGGAGAGGAAGATTTCCATCGCCTGCTGCGCGGAACAGCGGTTGGCAACGGCCTCCATGCGGCTTTCCGCGACGGCGAAGCCGGCATCGGCAAACAGGCGGGCATAATTCCCGGCGTTTTCCAGAAACCGCCACGGCGACCTGAAGCGGGCGAAAACTTCCCGCGTGTCGTCGTGCCGCCGCAGTTCGTCGACCGCAGCGATGAAGTTGGGGCAAAAATCATTCTTGGCTGGCGCCTGCATCGCCATCCTGCCGCCCGCGCGAAGCGTATCGAGGCAGCCGGTCAAAACGGCGGCGGGGTCTTCGAACCACTGAAATGCGGAGTTGCAGTAGATCGCGTCGAACTCGGCCGCGAACGGCAGCTTCGCCGCATCGCACGCGACGAATTCGATGCCGGCGCTGCCATGGCGTGAGCGAGCCTCGGCGATCATCCCTGGTGCGGCGTCGCAGCCGATGACCCGCCCGGCGGTACGCTCGCGCATGCGCGCGGTCAGGGCGCCGGGGCCGCAAGCCAGGTCGAGGACATCCTCGCCGGCCTTGATGTCCAGCATCTCCAGCAGCGCTTCGCCTGCGGACTGCTGGACTATGGCGCGCTGTTGATAGCTGGTTGCCATCCGGGAAAAGTCAGGCATGTTGTTCTTCCTCGATGAATATTTCCGTTCTCGATTTCCGTTCGTGATTCAGCGCCGACAGCACCGCCTTAAGTGATGCGCTCACCGTGTCCTGATCCCGCGCGGCACCCGAGATGCGCTGGCCGTCGATGTTGAGCTGCGCGTAAGCGATCGCTTCGGCATCGGTGCCCGAGCCGAGCGCGTGTTCGCTGTAATCCACCACGTTCAGCCGCTGTCCGCCGTGGCGCATCCAGGCGTCGACGAAGGCGGCGAGCGCGCCTTCGCCCGCGCCGTGCAACTGGTAGTCGGTGCCGTGTTCGGCGACATGCGCGGTGATGAAGTCACGGCCGTCACGACGGTCCAGCTGGTAGCCTTTCAGCGTCACTGGTGCCTGGTCGACGACGAAATGCCGCATGAACAGCGCGTGAATGGTCGCGCTGTCGATCTCGCCGCGCCGTTCCTCGCTGGCGCGTTGCACCAACTGGGCCAGCTCCACCTGCATCCAGCGCGGCAGGTGCAGACTGTAATCGCGCTCCATGACGAAGGCCACGCCGCCTTTCCCCGACTGACTGTTGACGCGCACGACGGCCTGGTAATCGCGCCCCAGATCGCGCGGGTCGATGGGCAGGTAGGCGACCTGCCACGGCTCGTCCGCCTGTTGTTGCTGCAGGCACTTGCGGATCGCGTCCTGGTGGCTGCCGGAGAAGGCGGTGTAAACCAGTTCGCCGATCCACGGATGACGCGGGTGGACCGGCAGGCCGGTGCACTCGCTGTAGACCTGGAGGATTTCGTCCGGGTTGGAGAGGTCGAGCTCCGGGTCCACGCCCTGGCTGTAGAGGTTCATCGCCATGGTGACGATGTCCATGTTGCCGGTGCGCTCGCCGTTGCCGAGCAGGGTGCCCTCGACCCGGTCCGCGCCGGCCAGCACGGCCAGTTCCGCCGCCGCCACGGCGCAGCCGCGGTCGTTGTGGGTGTGCACCGAGAGCACGATGCTGTCGCGCCGGCTGATGTGGGAGGCGAAATACTCCACCTGGTCGGCGAACACGTTGGGCGTGGACGCCTCGACCGTGGTCGGCAGGTTGATGATGCAGGGGTGCTGCGGCGTCGGCTGCCACACGTCCAGTACCGCCTCGCAGATTTCCACCGCGTACTCGGGCTCGGTGCTGGTAAAGCTTTCCGGGGTGTACTCGAACACCCATTCGGTTGAGGGATGTTTTTCCGCCTCGCGCTTCACCCACGCCGCGCCGTTGCGCGCGATGGCGGTGATGCCGGCGCGGTCCTTGCCGAACACCCGCTCGCGCTGCACCGTGGAGGTGGAGTTGTAGACGTGCATCACCGCCCGCTTCGCCCCGCGCAAGGCTTCGAACGAGCGCACGATCAGCTCCTCGCGCGCCTGCACCAGCACCTGCACCGTGACGTCCTCGGGGATCTGCTGCGCCTCGATCAGCCAGCGGATGAAGTCGTAGTCGGGCTGGCTCGCGGCGGGAAAACCGACCTCGATTTCCTTGAAACCGAGCTTCACCAGCAAGGCCCACATGCGCCGCTTGCGCGCCACGTCCATGGGTTCGAGCAGCGCCTGGTTGCCGTCGCGCAGGTCCACGCTGACCCAGCGCGGCGCGCGCGTGATGGTGTTGTTCGGCCACTGGCGCTGGCGGATCGGCACCGCTGCGGCAGGGCGGTATTTGGTGTGGTCGAAGGTTTTCACGGTATCTGCTCCCTGGGTTCACGAGTTGGAGAAAGATTAAACCGCTAGTCGCGAAATGTGCTTGCTAATATGCCCTAGATATGTGGCGTTAGCGCAATATAATTGCGTATACTTTGGTAATTGACGTATCGAATACCAACAGGAGCGAATATGGAGCTAGACCGTTACGACCGGCGCATTCTCGAAGTGCTGCAGGAGGAAGGGCGCATCAGCAACCAGGAGCTGGCCGAGCGCATCGGCCTGTCGGCTTCGCCTTGCCTGCGCCGGGTAAAAGCGTTGGAGGAGAATGGTCTGATCGCAGGCTACCGGGCTTTGCTGGACGCGAAGAAGCTCGGCTTTACGCTCACCGTGCTGATCCAGATTTCAATGGACCGCCACACCCCGGAGCAATTCGCCAATTTCGAAGCGCGCGTGGGCGAACTGGATGAAGTGATGGAGTGCCTGCTGATTACCGGCCAGGACGCCGATTACCTGCTCAAGGCCGTGGTGCGCGATATGGACGCTTACCAGGAACTGCTGCTCAACAAGATTACGCGCATCGAGGGGGTGAGCGGCGTGCATTCGAGCTTCGTGATGCGCCGCGTGGTGGACAAGACCGCCCTGCCGGTCGGCAGGGCGTAATCTCTACATACAGATTTGCTGCGCCAGGGCGTTTTTCTCCGCCGTGTGCGTGCCGGTCAGTGCGAAGCCGCACAAGTTTCCTGCGTCGCCCACGAAGCGGCCGCGTACGCCCTGTTCCGTCTGCTCCACCTGCCATGATCCGCTTGTGCCGGGCGCGGGCGGGCAGACCACCAGCGGGCAGGCCGGCGTCTTTACCACCACCGGCATGACCGGGTAAGCCAGTTGCGCATCCGTGCCAGAGAGCACCTTGGCCAGCGTCCGTGCCTGCTGCATCAGCGGCATGACGAAAGGCAGAACCTTGCCTTGCGCCTCGGCACAGTCGCCTATGGCGTAGACGCCTTCCGCACTGCACTGGAGCTGGTCGTCCACCACGATGCCACGCTTGACGTCGAGGGTGGCCGATGCAGCGAGGGCGGTGCGGGCACGCAGCCCGATGGCCGATAGCACGACGTCCGCTTCGAGGGTCGAGCCGTCGGAAAGCGTTAGGCGCAAGCCGTTTTCCGTGCGATCGACTTTTTCGGTTTTGGTGCCGAAGTGCCAGTTCACTCCCAGCTTGCCGAGTGCATTCTGCAGCTCTGCGCTGGCTTCAGCCGGCAACAGGGCGCTCAACGGCCGCTCGCCGGGGTCGACGATGTCCACGCGGTAACCGGCGGCGAGCAGGTCATTGGCGAATTCGCAGCCGATCAACCCGGCGCCCAGGATGGCGACGCGCTGTTTGCCCTCCAGCGCTGCGCGGAAGCGGGCGTAATCGCCCAGATCGTTCACCGACATGACCGCATCTGCGCCATCGCCCTGCAAGGGCAGGCGGATGGGGTCGGCGCCCAGCGCCAGCACCAGGCTGGAATAGGCCATGGTCCGGCCATTGACGGTGACGCTGCGCTGCACAACATCGATGGCGCTGATGCTGGCGTGGGGCGTGATCTCGGCATTCAGTTCCTGCGCCATTTGCATAGCGCTTTTGGTCGCCAGTTGCTGCGCCGTCTTTTTGCCGTTCAGGGCATTGGAGAGCATGGGCTTGGAATAGAAGCTGCCGTCGTCCGCCGTCAGCAGATGCAGCGGCGTCGTCGCGTCGAGCTTGCGCCATTCCCGTGCCAGGGTGTAACCCGCCAGTCCGGTGCCGATGATGATCAGGGGATTCATCTTGATTCTCCGAGGTCGGTCATTGCGAGCGCAGCGAAGCAATCTCGATGCAATCAATAAAAGACAGATTGCTTCGCCGCGCTCGCAATGACAATTAGATTGCCACCATTTCGAAGTCGGATTTGCTCACGCCGCAGTCCGGGCAGGCCCAACTGTCGGGCACGTCGTCCCAGCGCGTGCCGGGAGCGATGCCTTCGTCCGGCGCACCGGCTACTTCGTCGTAAATCCATCCGCATACTACGCATTGGTACTTTTTCATTTTCAGCTCCTTAAAATATTGGGGTAGTCACGCAAAACATCCGATGCTCCGAAATGAGGCTGGCGGGCTGTTTTGCAAGTCTGTTCTTCAGGCCTTGATGCCGGCCAGGGTCTCGCGGTAATGGTTGGCGTGCTTCTCTTCCACCTTGGCCAGCGCGGCGAAGCGCTTGGCGGCTTTTTCCAGCGTGGCGATGAAGTTTTCCGCATGCTCGCGGGATTCCGCGATCTGCGCGTCGATTTCCGCGACGGCCGCGTGATTCTTCTCTTCCACCGCAGCGTGGCGGAACGACGGATACATTTCGGTGTACTCGTGGGTCTCACCGGCGATCGCCATTTCCAGGCAGCGCGCCGGGTTCATGGTGTCGCGCGGGAACAGCAGGTCGAGGTGGCCGAAGGCGTGCTGCACTTCCTGCGCGGCGGTTTCCTCGAACACTCTGGCGGTGGCTTCGTCGCCCTGGGCGCGGCACATCCTGGCGAAGTACATGTACTTGATATGGGCCATGGATTCGCCGGCGAAAGCTGCTTCGATGTTCTTGATAGTGACGGATTCTTTCATTTCGATCTCCTTGTCGGTGCTGTGGCTCAGTCCACGCTTCGCATCTTAGGGAGAACGCAACGATTGATCCAATTGATTATTAGCATTAAGTCAATAGCTATCAGCTATCTTCTGACGGCTGACCGCTAATGGCTATCCGCCGGTAGGTCCAGCATGGTGACGCACGGCAGCAGCGCCGCCAGTGCGGCCTGACGCACCGCTTCCAGTGCCTGGGGGCGGGGAAAGCTCTTGCGCCACGCCAGCGCGACGCGCCGGCCGGGAACGGGCGCGGCAAAGGGGCGGAAGGCCAGCAGCTTGCTTTCGTGCTGGCTCGGGCCGATGGCGCTGCAGGGCAGCACGGTGATGCCTGCACCGCTCGCCACCATGTGGCGGATCGTTTCCAGCGAACTGCCTTCGAAGGTCCGCTGCATGCTGCCAAGCGCGGCGCTGGAACGGTTGAGGGCGGGGCAAACCTGCAGCACCTGATCGCGGAAGCAGTGGCCCGAGCCGAGCAGCAGCAGGTTTTCTTCCGCCAGCTGTGCGCCGGGTATGAGTTTTTTCTTGCACCAGGGGTGCGCTTTCGGCAGTGCCACCATGAACGGTTCGTCGTATAGCGCCTGCGTCACTACACCCGGTTCGGCAAAGGGCAGGGCGATGATGATGACGTCCAGTTCTCCCTGTTTCAGGCGTTCGGCGAGGCGCGCGGTGAAGTTCTCTTCGAGGTGCAGCGGCATTTGCGGGGCGAGCTGATGCAGGGCGGGAATCAGGGGGGGCAGCAAATACGGGGCGATGGTGTAAATGGCGCCGAAGCGCAGCGGGCCGACCAGCTGGTCGCGCCCTTGCTGGGCAATGGACTTGATTGCCGCACTTTCTTCCAGCACGCGCTGCGCCTGCTCCACGATGCGTTCACCGACCGGCGTGACGGTGATTTCGCTGGCACCGCGCTCGAACAGTGCGACGCCGAGTTCCTCCTCCAGCTTGCGGATCGCCACGCTCAGCGTCGGCTGGCTGACGAAACAGGCTTCCGCCGCGCGGCCGAAGTGGCGGGTGCGGGCGAGGGAGACGATGTAGCGCAGTTCGGTCAGGGTCATGTCTGGGCTCGTTTATTCATTAATTCAATGACTACACTCGAAAATGTTGGCGTATACTTGAGCAGTTGTTTTGTAAGAGCGGAGGCTCAAATGAATGTCAACATGAACACAAGTACCGCCTTGGCATCGGTGGCCGGTCAGAGCACGGGCGATGCAGCCAACATCGCGGTGTTGAAAAAGGCCATGGAAATCGAGGCGCAGAACGCCCTGCAGTTGGTAAACAGCACTTCCACGCCGGAAAAGACTTCCGCCAATTTGCCGCCCAACCTCGGGCAGAACGTCAATACTACCGCTTAATCTGGCAGTGACAGGGATTTAATCCCTGTCACTTGTCATCTTCCTGCGCCTCGACCTTACCGAAGCGTAGCGCATTGATGGCCATCCAGGCCAACCCCCCAACGGCGATGATCAGGGCAGTCCATAGTAGCCAGGGATGGCGTTCGCTCCACGCTTCCCCGCTGACATAAGCGCTGTTGTCCTGCTGCGGGCCGAGCTGTGTGGCTGGCGCACCTTGCCATTGCGCCGGACGGGTTAGCTGCGCCAATTGAGCCAATTCGTAGCGTGGCGCGGTTGCGCGCGCATTGCCGTAGAGCAGGCGATAATCCTGCCCTGCTTCACGTTTGAATGCCACCTGGCGCGGTACGCCGCGCATTTCCAGGTGCAGTCCGGGCAGAGCAGGGTCGCTGCGGTTCAACAGCGTCACGCGCCAGAGCCTGGCGTGGCTTTCCGGGAACACGACTTCGAGCTCGGTGCGCTGCTTGGCGTCATCCGTGTAGCGGTAAATGTGCCCTTGCCCCGCGTTGCGCCACGTCTTGCCGTCATCGCTGGCGCTGATTGTTACGCGGCGGTGGAATTCCGGCTGGCTGGTTTCGAAACGGATGGCGGAAACGGGCGGGCGCATTTTTCCCAGGTCGGCTTCCAGCAGAGTTTCTCCCTCTGGCTGCCGTGCGGCCAGGCTGAATAGCGCCGGTAGCGGGGCGCGCCGGGCTGCGGTTCTGCTTTCCTCGGTGATGCGTGCTTCCCTGGCCTGCAGCGCTTTTTCGCCCTGCAGGAAGCGCAGGCGCAACCAGCGCGAACGGGTGCGGGGATAGGTCAGGATCTGGCCGTTGGTCACGTTATCCTGCTCGAAGCGGAACAGCGGCGCTTTTTCGCGCACGATGCGCCAGTTGAGGCGATCGTCGCTGGCTGCGATTTCCGTCCAGGTGAAAAAATCCTTTTGTTCGATGGTGAGCTGAACGGCGTTGTGAGGCGCGCCGTTCGGGCCGGTATCGATGATAGCCTGGCTGTATTTCCCTGGAACGAAACCGGTGTCGCTGACGGGTGCGTCGCGCCACGCGCGCTGGCATTGTTCCTGTTGCGCATGCAGCAGGTAAGGCACTTCCTTGCCGTCGCGGTCGATCACGCGCAGGTCGGCAAGACTGTTCTGGGCCGGGCCGAAAATTTCTGCCGGCAGCTCGGCACTCAGCCATGCCGACGGTGCGGGCGGGTTCTGCAAGGTGCGGAAATACTGCCAGGGCTGCCATGCGGCAGGCAGCTCGGCGGCCTGCGCGCAAAGGGGCAAAAGCAGCAAGGCCAGCCAGCGCATCACGGCTCCTTCTCTGACTTGTCAGCGGCCTGGCTGCGCTGGTAGAAGAATGACACCACCAGCAACGCAATCCCCAAGGCAAAAAACGAGACAATGCGGTAGGCTCTGTCCAGCAGGGAAAGGTCGTACAGGAACACCTTGCCCACCAGCAGCCCGAACAGCGCCAGCGCCTGCCAGCGCAGTGCCGCGATGTCGCGCCGCACGCCGACCAGGATCAGCACCGTGGCGTATGCCGCCCACAGCAGCGATAAAGAAAGCATTTGCGCCAGCCCGTGGCGCTGGCCTGTATCGAACACATCCCACAGTTCCAGAGATAGGCCCCACAGCGCAAACACGTTGGTCGCCACGCCCGCCACGCCAAAGGCAAAAAGCTCATTGGCGGAAAGGGTTTTCCGGCTCCTGAACGCCCATGCGGCAGTCAGCCCCAGGCAGGCGACCAGGACTGCGAAGGTGGCGAAACGGGTGTTCAGCAGGAACGCTCCGCCGTCCGGCAGATCGGCGATCAGGGTGAGGGCGGCGAGCACGAACAGGATCAGGCCGCCGCCGCGTAAGCCGGCGTGATTCGTCCTGAATCCGGCGCCGGCCAGCGCCGCGCCCTCGATGGCCCAGGCGATGGCGATCCACTCGCCCTCCAGTTGCACCGGAATGGCCAGGGTGGCCGCGGTCAGGGCTGTCGCGGCGAACAGCAGACGCGCAGTGCTGGGCGACGACAGGCGCATCATGCCGAGGTAGGCGGAGGAAATCAGCAGCAGCGCCAGCGTCAGTTGCGCGCGGTGGAGATCGTAGAGCAAGTCGCCCAGGGCGACCAGGTAAAAACCGGCGGTCAGCACCAGCAGCAGGATTTGCAGGGTGTTGAGTGGTCCGCCGCGCCGCGCCTGGAGCAGGGACTGGGCGGAGAACTGGACAAAGAACAGGGTGAGGAAGACAAGCGTCGGCAACAGATGGGTGGCGTCGCCATAGAACTGCTCGTGCCAGCCGATGTAATAGAGGATGGTCGCGAGCAGCGCCAGCGGCGGCAAGACATCCCAGTCGCGCTGGCGCGTCAGGGCCAGCAGGCCGAAATTCAGCACGGCAATATAGCTGAAGAGCTGGATTTGCGCGTCCACGCCGCTGTTCAGCAGCGCGGGCGTGAGAAAGCCGCCAGCCAGGGCCAGCAGGGCGATACGCACCGAATCGCGGCCCAGTGCGAGCGCCATCAGCGCGGCGGTGACGATGGCCATGCCGCCGAACGCCGCCCACGAAGGGATGAGTTGGTAATACTGGTGGGCGGCATAGAGCGACAGGTAAAGTACGCCGGCGCCGAGCCCGGCGATGCCCTCGGAAAAGTAGCTGTAGCCGCGCTGCAGGATGGTCTGGCTGAACACGATCAGCGCGCTGCCGGCCAGCAGGCCGATGGCGACACGCCCGGCGGGGCCAATCCAGTCGTTGTCGAAGGCGAATTTGAGAAAAAACGCACCGGCCAGCAGCAGCGCGATGATGCCGATGCGATTGAGCCAGCGGCCAGCGATCAGGGCTTCGAGATCGAGCTTGGGGCGCGGTTCCGCCGCGACTTTGCGGCGCGGTGCATGGCTCGCGGTCGCTGGCGCCGGTGATGGGGCTGCCAGCGGCTGCTCGTCTATTGCTGCAGCAAGGGGGGCGATGTCCGGCGCGTCGCTCAGGCGCCGCTTCAGTTGCGCGACTTCCGCCTCCAGCGCCGCCACACGGCTCGCCAGCGGGTCGGCGGAACGCAGCCGCTGGAGCGTTTTCTCCAGCTGGTTGACGCGCAGGTAGGCGATGATTCCCAATAGCGGGGCGGCCAGGAACACCAGTCCGAGGATTACGTAGAGGCCGTACATGAATGCTCCCTAGGGCCCGTTAATGAATCACTTGGACATACGTTGCGGTGTATTCGGGATGGATGCAAGGCGCGAGACGCAGGCAATGGTTATTCCATTG
>JBDKRR010000232.1:0-2573 GCA_039683315.1 Sulfuricella sp. | reverse complement strand
TCGGGGCTCCAGACGTGGAGCTGTCCCGACTCGTATCTCACGATCCAATCCCCCTCGCCGGCCTTGATGGTGGCGCCGCTGGGTAAATGGATCGTGGCGGATGGGATGTCTTGCACGAATGGCCCGACACCCTTGAATGTGATGCGCCCTGCCCAGCACTCATCCTCGAACCATGGTGGAGAGTGCTCATCCATGCCTTTCTGCACCCGGATGGCCTGCACCCGGGGCGTCTTGACGCGGTACGTGCTCATTCCAAGATCTGCCAGTCCTCGGCCAGCGCATCGCTGCAGCTGGGAGCCCAGGTGGCCACATCGCCCTGTGCGGTCTTCAGGGCCAGGTATGCACGGTACGGGACCATGCCGCCGTCACCAAAGTGGGCCTTTGCGGCGCCAGTCTGTGCCGGGTAGCTTGCGGCTGGCACGTAGTAGGCAAACATGCCAGAGCCATTCCATCCCGCGCGGGCGATGCGCTTCCCAAGCTTGGCGGCCTCGATGGCCAGGCCGAACGTCAGTCCGTCCGTGCGTCGGTATGCGTTGTCGAATTGCTGCTTCGGGGACCACGAGATGTAGCCTTTGTGGAGAGCGTGGTTCGGTGTCCCTCCATCCTGGTACTCGACCAGATAGCCCTCATCCGCGCCGTTCTCATTGGCCGGCAAGTCCCATCCGCGGTACTTGTTGTAGGCGAGGCGGTTCATGGGCGTGGCCGAAACCACCTTGGTGCCGATGTAGGTGGGCATGCTCATGCTGCACCGCCTTCCTCGGTTGCGTGCTGCTCTCGCAGGCGGAACCCCAGCAGCTGCCAGATCTGGTCCACGGCATTCTTGCGGGCCACTTCGCGCCCCGTCTCTGGCACGTTGTTCTCGATGAACACAACGGCCGACTCACCGCGGACGGTGAACCCGTTTTTCAGGGTCAGTTCGCATACGGTGACACGGCCGCTGGGCAGGACCGTGTAGGTTTCGCCCACGATCTCGGCCAGAACGTCGTCCATGGTCACGCGCGGCGCTTGCCCCTGCTCGAATGTATTTTTGTCGCTCATGCTGCTTGCCTTTCCTTTGGCTGGCGGGTCAGTCGTTCAGGGCTGCTTTTGCGGCGTATGCCATCAGCTCGCCCAGCTTGTTGAATGCCTTTTGACGGGCGATGTACCGCTCGACGGCTGGATTGAGGTCTGGAGGGTCTGCGGCCAGCGAGTAGGCGGTGATGGGGTCGCCTCGCTTGGGCACCAGAACGCAATAGGTCAGCAGGTCCAACTCAGGGTCGTCTGAATTGCAGTGATTCACGCCTTCAGAGGCGGTGAAATAGAACTCGCTACGGATGTTCGCCTCGATGTCGGCCGGCGTGACCTGTCCTGTGCTCATGCTGGCTTTGCGTCCTTGATCCGGTTGCACTCGTTGATGATGTTTTGGCGGGTTTCCTTGTCGGAGCGCCCTGCCCTGACCTCTCCGCGGTATCGCGTGCCGTCCACCATGCGAACATGGAAGAGGACGCGGTCCTCGTCGTGTGGGTCGTAGCCTGGAGCGATGAAAGTCACATCGCTCCATTTCCATGGCCTGTCCATTCGCCAGTCGCTCAGACAGCGAGGCGGTCCATGAGGCGGATCACGGCCCTGTTCATCTCTTCCACGAAGTTACGCGTGGACAGGATGCGTGCGCCCAAAGGGCTCTGAGGGCCAATTGGTCCGGTGCTGCCATGAGAAGTGGGTTCAGGAGCGATCGGGCTGAGAACGCCGCCATCATCCAGGCGCTCTTGAAGCCGTTGGAATGCGGCCTGCATGTCATCCAAGGAAGATTGCAGCAAGTTCATCTGCCCATCCACCTCTGAGAGGGTTCGTTGTGCTGGCATTCCGATGCCGGCGTGACTTTGTGCGCTGTTCATGCTTCTGCTCCTGCAAGGTTGTCCTGTGTGCCAGGCGTTTCAATACCGGTCATGCCTGCGTCTGGCTGATCGGGAACCGGGGGGAATGATGGGCTGGTGTTGGCCTGAACCTCTAGCCCTTCGCTGGGCGCCTCGGGAGGCATGGCCACGGCTGGCTGAGGGAAGTTGGGGTCATCGCCCATGGGGTTGGGCTTCTGGTATCCGGCTCCCTGCATGACCATGTCCGCGATCGGCGCGATTTGGGGCATTTGCGCCACCTGGGCACCGGCCTGCATGGCGCTGTAGGAGGCCTGCACGCCGGTCTGCACGGTCTGGGCGCCGAGCAACTTCTCTCGGGCGGCCACTTCTCGCTCTCGCAGGGCCAGCTCGCGCTCCTTGAGGTCGTGCATCAGCTCCTGCTTGACCTGCTCGCGGATCTGCTCTGGGTTGGTCTGCCCGGATGCGTTGCGGATGGCCTCGACCACGTCCTTTTTGCGTGGCAGGTCCATCAGGTCGACCATGAACGGGAACACCACCTGCTGCATGTCGGCAGGCATGGACTTGACCGACTCAGACAGGGCGCTGAGCTGCTGTGCACGGAAGGACGACGACGACGGCACATCCTCCAGCGCCACCTTGAGCCTGGTTCGCAGGATGTCATTGCTGCGGTAGCGCATGCCGGTGTCGGGATCCACCTCGGGGCGGTTGACCACCACGGTG
>JBDKRR010000231.1:0-4866 GCA_039683315.1 Sulfuricella sp. | reverse complement strand
GCGTGCTGGTTTACCCGGAAGGCGTGATGTACGGCCGGGTCGGCAAGGAAGACGTGGCCGCCATCATCGACGAGCACCTGATCGGCGGCAAGCCGGTGGAAAGGCTGACGCTGCCCGCCGAACTGTGGTGAGCCGAGTAATGTAGGGTGGGTTATCAACCCACCAGGCGTTGCGCAGCAACACAACACATTTGTTGATGTGTGCCTGACGGCACGTCCGGTGGGTTGTTAACCCACCCTACATTTGCCATTCCTTCCGCTATTCCTTCCCCTTCAAGGGGAAGGCCAGGATGGGGATGGGGTAAAACTAACCGACCGCCTGCATGCGCTCGACAAACTTGCTCAGAATCTTGTAGGTATCGCGCTCGAAGCGCGGCCGGGCGCCGTCCAGCAAAGCCTCGACCTCGCCTTCGGCGCGCGCCGTGCCGAGATAACACCAGCCGTCGACGACGTGGGCTTCGCGCACGTAACCCTCTTCCCCTTCGAGCAGCAGCGCCGCGCCGGGGAACGGCCAGGGCGTGGTTTTCAGCTTGGCCAGCGCGGCCATGAGGCGGGCACTGTGCAGCGAGACATCCTCCTTCCCCACACACGCGCCCTGGCAGCGGCCGGCTTCTTGGGCCGAGCAAGGCGCGCCGGGCGGCAACGCTTCCAGCCCCAGCACGGAGAGGCAAAGATGGTGCGCGCGGGCGAGGTCCTGCAGCCGCTTGCGCGCTTCCTTCGGCGAGGAAAACAGGCCGTAGAGGTTTTCGTCGCGCGCGAAATCGGCTTCGCCGGCAAGCACCAGTTCTGGCACGAAGCGGCCTGGCGTCTGCTCGACCAGACGCCAGGCGCACAGTTCCTCGTCGCCGTGGCGCGCCGGGCGGTTGTGCGCGGGATGCAGCTTGCGCAGCAGCGCCGCTTCCTGCAGCAGCGCACCGACCGGCCCGGCGCATTCGACCCAATCGACCCGCCTGATCTCCGCGCAGAGGGCGGCATCCCCGGGCGCGGCGAAGTGCGCCAGCACGCGCTTCCTGACGTTGCTGCTCTTGCCCACGAAGAGCGGCGCATCTTCCTCGCCGTAAAAGACATACGCCCCGTGGCCCTGCGGCATTTCCTCCACCAGGCCCGCGTCCAGTTGCGCCGGGACGATAGGCTGCGCGGTGAGCAGGGTCACCGCCTCGGCGATGGTTTCGTGCGGCAGCTCGTGGTGTATTTTCTGCCAGAACTGGTGGATCAGCTGTGCGTCGGCCAGCGCCCGGTGGCGCCCGTCCACGGCCAGCCCGTGGCGTTCGATCAGGGTGTCGAGGCTGTGCTTGAAGTGCTGCGGATACAGCTTGCGCGAGAGCTTGACCGTGCACAGCACCGTGGCGCGGAAGTCATAGCCTGCGCGCTTGAATTCGCTGCGCAGGAAGCCGTAATCGAAGCGCGCGTTATGGGCGGCGAACAGCCTGCCCTGCAGCTTTTCCAGCACCTCTTCCGCGAGCTCGGCGAAAGTCGGCGCATGCGCCACCATGGCGTCGCTGATGCCGGTCAGGCGCTCGATGAAAGGCGAGATCGGCACCCCCGGATTGACCAGGCTGCTCCACTCGCTCACGCCTTCCGCGCTGACCTCGACGATGCCGATTTCGGTGATGCGGTCCGTCGCCGCCGTGGCGCCGGTGGTTTCGAGGTCGACGAAGACCAGCGGGATGCCGTTGTGGGTCATCAGTTTCTGCGCAGTTTGGCGAGAGCCGCCGCCATCGCGCCTTGCGGCTGCGGCGCGGGCGTTTCGCGGCGCGGCGGCTTGCTGTCGCGCCGGACCTCGCTGCGCGCCGCCGGGGCGGCAGGCTGCTCCGACAGGCGCATGGTAAGCGCGATGCGGCGGCGCTTTTCGTCCACTTCCAGCACCTTCACCTTGACGATGTCGCCCGCCTTGACCACTGTATGCGGGTCCTTGACGAACTTGTCGGCCAGCGCCGAGATGTGCACCAGGCCATCCTGGTGCACGCCGATGTCGACGAAGGCGCCGAAGTTGGTGACGTTGGTCACCGCTCCTTCCAGCACCATGCCGGGCAGGAGGTCCTTGAGGCTTTCTATGCCCTCCTGAAACACCGCGGTCTTGAACTCGGGACGCGGGTCGCGGCCGGGCTTGTCCAGCTCCCTGAGGATGTCCGTCACCGTGGGCAGGCCGAACTTCTCGTCGGTGAACTTGCGCGGATCGAGAGTTCTCAGGAACGAACTGTCACCGATGAGCTGGCGCAGCTCGCGCCCGCTGGCGTCGAGGATGCGCTGTACCAGCGGGTAGGCTTCGGGATGCACGCCGGAGGCGTCAAGCGGGTTGGCGCCGCCAGCGATGCGCAGGAAGCCCGCCGCCTGCTCGAAAGCCTTGTCGCCGAGGCGCGGCACGCGCTTGAGTTCGGCGCGGCTGGTGAAGGCGCCGTTGCTGTTGCGGAATTCGACGATGTTGCGCGCGAGCGCGAACGACAGGCCGGACACCCTTTCCAGCAAGGGCTCGGAAGCGGTGTTGACGTCCACGCCCACGGCGTTGACGCAGTCCTCCACCACCGCGTCCAGCCCGCGCGCCAGTTCGGACTGGTTGACGTCGTGCTGGTACTGGCCAACCCCAATTGCCTTGGGGTCGATCTTCACCAGTTCCGCCAGCGGGTCCTGCAGGCGGCGGGCGATGGACACCGCGCCGCGCAGGCTCACGTCCAGCTCGGGGAACTCGTTGGCGGCGAATTCGGAGGCCGAGTACACCGACGCCCCCGCTTCGCTCACCACCACTTTCTGCAAGTTCAGCTCGGGGTGGCGCTGCATCAGCTCCGCCGCGAGCTTGTCGGTTTCGCGCGAGGCGGTGCCGTTGCCGATGCTCACCAGCGCCGCACCGTGTTTTTTCGCCAGCGCCGCCAGCACCGCGATGGAGCGGTCCCAGTCGTTGCGCGGTACATGGGGATAGATGGTGGCGGTATTGAGCAGCTTGCCGGTCGCGTCCACCACCGCCACCTTCACCCCGGTGCGCAGCCCCGGATCGAGGCCGATCACCGCCTTGGGCCCCGCCGGCGCGGCCAGCAGCAGGTCGTGCAGATTGCGCGCGAACACCTTGATGGCTTCGGCTTCGGCGGCTTCGCGCAGGCGCGTGACAAGTTCTGATTCAAGGTACGTGGAAATCTTCACCTTCCAGGCGAAGCGCACCACCTCCAGCAGCCAGCGATCCGCCGCGCGCTGCAGGTCGGCGATGCCGAAGCGCCGGGCGATGGTGCTTTCGCACGGATGCGGCGTGCCGCGCGGCGCGTCCTCGTCGCCCACCAGCAGGGCCAGGTGCAATATCCCCTCGTTGCGCCCGCGCAGCAGGGCCAGCGCGCGATGGGAAGGGACGTTGCGGATCAGTTCGCGGTAGGCGAAATAGTCGGAGAACTTCGCCCCCTCCTCCGCCTTGCCTTCCTCCAGCGTGGACTTGAGGGTGCCTTCGCGCCACAGGTATTCGCGCAGCTCGCCCAGCAGCTCGCCGTCTTCGGCGAATTTCTCCATCAGAATATAGCGCGCGCCGTCCAGGGCTGATTTGGTGTCCGGCACGCCGAGCTCGGCGGAGAGATAAGCCTCGGCGCTCTGCTCCGGGTCCAGCTTCGGGTTCTCCAGCAGCGCCAGGGCCAGCGGCTCAAGCCCCGCTTCGCGCGCGATCTGGGCCTTGGTGCGGCGCTTGGGTTTGTAAGGGAGATAGAGGTCTTCCAGCGTCATCTTGGTTTCGGCGCTTTGCAGCGCAGCTTCCAGTTCCGGCGTGAGCTTGCCCTGCTCGGCGATGCTGCCGAGGATGGCGGCGCGCCGCGCTTCGAGTTCGCGCAGGTAGCGCAGGCGCTCTTCCAGATTGCGCAACTGGGTATCGTCGAGGCCGCCGGTCGCTTCCTTGCGGTAGCGCGAGACGAACGGCACGGTGGAGCCGTCGTCGAGCAGTTGCACGGCGGCGGAGACCTGGTTTTCGCGTACGCCTAGTTCTTCGGCGATGCGTTGGGTGATGCTTTTGATCATGGGGGCGATGGGTTGGGTGGCTGAAGAGGGCATTATACGGAATGGGCGGGGTTGCGATGCAGGTTCACATGCGGCAATATGGGTCCGACCAGATAAACAAGGGTATCGTTTCTGAATTGAAACAAGGAAATGCCATGCAGCTCGACCAGACCATTCAACAGCATGTGGAAAAACTGTCCCTCGAACTCCAAGGCGAAGTCCTCGACTACGTGCTGTATCTGGAACAAAAAGCCCGCCAACATTCAACTGATGATCGGCAGCGCCGCATGAAACTTGCCAGCACCCTGGAAAAGCTCGTCGCCCTCAACCCCTTCGCCAAGACCAATCCTTCCAAATGGGAGCGTGAACAGCGCGAAGATCGCGCCTTGCCAGGCCGCGATTAAACATGGTGCTGGCCGACAGTAACATCCTCATCTACGCCACCCAACCGGAACGCACCCAACTACGCCAGTGGCTACTCGACACCCTGCCCAAGGTTTCAATCATCAGCCGGGTGGAAATTCTCGGTTATCACAAACTTCAGGAAACCGAACAGGCTGCTCTCACTGAATTACTGGACAACCTGGAGCTGGTTTACCTCTCCCCTGCCTGCTACGAAATCGCCATCCAGTTACGGCAACGTCAGAAACTCACCCTGGGTGACGCACTCATTGCCGCCACTTGCCTGGAGCAAAATTACGCCTTGGCAACAGCCAATATCGGGGATTTCGGGTGGATTGAAAAACTGAAGGCATTCAACCCGCTGGAATCGGTTTGAAGCTAACGAATGAAAGGGACTTCCCCGTCCCGAGGCTGCGGCGGAAGCCGCTGTCGGCATCAAGTGCCATGATGGAAGTTCCAACTCTCATCAAAACCAGGAAAGGGGAAGTCCATGAGCATTATCACG
>JBDKRR010000230.1:0-8791 GCA_039683315.1 Sulfuricella sp. | reverse complement strand
CAGCCTGTTTTGGCGTGGCGGGGCCGATCCACGGACAGTGCGCGAAAATCACGAACCTGGCCTGGACCATCAACGCCGGTGCGGTGGGCGCGGAATTCGGCATTGCCGACGTGCGGCTGATCAACGATTTTGCCGCCGTCGGCTACGGCATCGAGGCGCTGCACCCGGATGACCTGGCTACCCTGCAGGCCGGAGATGAGCAGCCTCATGGCACGCGCGCCGTGCTGGGCGCCGGTACCGGCCTGGGAGAGGGCATCCTGCTGTGGCAGGGAAATCATTACCAGGCGCTGCCGTCGGAAGGCGGACACGTGGATTTCGCGCCCGCCGACGACGACCAGGTCGGCCTGCTGCGTTACCTGCGGCCGTTGTTCGGGCATGTTTCCTACGAGCGCATTCTGTCCGGGTCCGGGTTGGTCAAAATCTTCGACTACGTCACCGAGCACGGTCTGGCGAAGGCGACGCCGCAATTGCAGGCCGCCATGCTTGAAATCGATCCCGCCGCGGCCATCTCTGAATACGGCCTCGACGAGCGCGATCCGGCGGCACTCAAGGCGCTGGATATGTTCGTCGCCATTTACGGCGCCCAGGCGGGTAATCTGGCGCTGACCTTGCTGGCTTCCGGCGGCGTGTACGTGGCTGGGGGCATTGCACCTAAAATCATCGCCAAACTCAAGCGCGGCGGTTTCGTGCGTGCGTTCAACGACAAGGGGCGCTTCGCCGCCTTGCTGCAGCGCATCCCGGTACGGGTCGTGATGAACCAGAAAGTGGGCCTGATGGGCGCAGCCCTGGTGGCAAGCAGGCTGGCGGGCAGGAATCAAGTAGAATAGCGGGCAAGACAAACTTCTGGAAACGATCATGAACGACGAAACACAAGAACTATTCGAGCCGAAAAACGATCTCGAACACAAACTGCTGGCTGCAGCTAACGGCGAGATCACCAGCGAGGAGTTGGTAGCCGGGCTGCTGGATGCCCAGGTGTTCATGCCGGTGGAAGACGAGGACATCGAGATCAAGGGCTTTCAGCGTTCCACCTATGCGCGCCCGCTGGTGGTGCAGGCAGAGGAGGGGGTTCATGTCCTGGTGCTGTTCAGCAGCCCGGAGCGCGCCAAGGTGGTGGTGCAGGAATTTCCAAAAATTGGCGGCGGCTTGCTGGCCGAATTTCGCTGGGTGCTGGAACGCATCGACGCCGGGGCCGGGGTGACCATCAATCCGGGCTGGGAAGTGGGTATCGATCTGGATCCCGAAACCATCGCACAGTTGGCGCAGGAACTGCTCGCGGAAAAAGCCAAGCTGCACTGAGCGTTTTAGCCGCAGCACCGTTTACTTCAACAGCGGATGGTCTTTGGGCAATTGCTTCGAGTACCAGATTGCCAGTTTGTGGCGCAAAGTCTTTTCCGCAACCTGATCCTCGGGCAAGGGCTGAATGACCTTGTCGTGAACGAGCAGGCGGTAGATGTAGAGCAGTTTTTCGCTGGCGGAATCCGTCGCTTCAAATTCGACCACGCCGCGTCCTTCGGCATATTTCACGCCCGCGAGCATCGCGCCTTTGAACAATTCAGCTTCATGCTTCAGGGGTTTCATCACGATCTCCGCATCCTGGTAGGGGAATATGCATTGTGCACCGGCTGGAAGCGGAAATCAGCCCTCTGTTCTTACCCTGGGCTCAAATATCCAGGTCGAAAGAGTGGGGCGCCTCGTTCAGATCGTCGTAGGGGGTATGCTGGTGCACGAAAAGTGGTAGTTGTAGCGCATGCGCTGTCTGCCCTGGCGCCGGCAGCAAGAAGTTGCCGATGTCGAGCCATTTAACCGCCCCGGTCGGCAAGGACCCGAACATGCTGTTTGCCGCATCCTGAGACAGCTTTTCGACGCTGCCTCCATGCTCCACGAATACCGCGCATTCGAACAGGCCGCCGTGTGCGTCGAGAATTTCGATGCGGTCGTGAACCGCCAGCAGGGCGTTGTGCAGGCCGAGCTTGCTGGCCGGGTGAACGGAGTAGTCCAGCCAGCACGGCTTGCCGTCCTCCCCGCAGTATTCCTTGGGGAGTTGGGACGACCAGTAGCGGACGATGAATTTCATTGGGTGGCGCTGTCAGGTTTTTGCCTCACGGCTCGTGAGGTTTGGCCTCGCGGTAAACCGCTCGGCCAGACCATTTTCCTGCAACGCCTATGTCCTGTCCATAACATGCTTGCGGCGCGACAGACAGCGCCTTTGCGCGGCGCGATACGGGCGCTACGCTCGTTCGCCCATGCTTGTTATTCCACTGATCCGAACGATCTGTCGCTGCTGTACGCCGGCAATGGCAGGCCGGCGATGCGGCTGCCCTGGCTGACCGGGCCGCCGGGAAAGAGGCGGTAAAGGTATTTTCTGCCTCCTTGTTCAGCGAACTCTTCTTCCATGCAGTGCAGCAGGATGCGCCCACTTGATGCCAGGCCACATTCCTCGTAGTGCTCGCGCATGAAACAGACAACTTCCCAATGTTCGGGTGTAAGTGTGATTCCCTCTGTTGCCGCTAAACTCCTGGCGATGTCTTCGGACCACGGTTCGAGTTCTTCCAGGCTGCAGGGCGTGTCGCTCGACGAACGTTCCGCGGCGGCAATGGCTTGATTGATGTCCAACATGATTAGTCCCTCCTTTGCGCGAGGCGGATTGCTGTAAACAACCGCCTCATTAACCCAAAATCCTAACGAGATTGTGTTCAATCCGTTAGACGCTGCAAAGGAGGGCTGGTTCTGAGGATGTGCGCGTCCTGTTAAGCGACGCCCAGCGCCTTTTTGACCACGGCCAGCATTTCCGGCGTGTAGTCGAGCTTGAGTGCTGCTTCGTGGCCTTGTTCCGACATCTTCTTCCAGGTCTTGCGCAGAATGTCGAGCAGCTTTTCCTCTTCGTAATGACTGTATTTGGTCACGAAGGCTTCCAGGTAATGCTGCAGGAAAGTCAGGTCGATGATATCTTCCAGCGCCTGCGTTTCCGGGTTGAGCTTGAGTTTTTCCTTGCGCAGCAGGGACTTGACCTTAGCGATTATCTCTTCGTCGTAGCCGACTTCATGCATGATCTCGCCGGCTGTCTCGCCGTGATACTTGTACAGGAAGGTACGCCACTGCATGTACCCGGCCTTGTCCATCGGATAGGTGTCGCGCGGGATTTTCCAGCGGCAGATGTGCTGGGCGCGCACGGCGAGCTGCAGCGCTTCGGATGCGTCGGGGGCGAAACGCTGCTGCATGGCGCTCATGCGCTGGGCGTAAAGCAGTTCCTTGGGGTATTCCTTGCCGTCGAATACTTCCTTGTTGGGGTCCTGCGCATTGGCGGCGTCAAACTTGGCGATTGCCTGGTCGAAGCGGGATTTATCAGAAATCATATATGCCGTCCTTGATTCGGAACAAGAAAATGGAAAAGTATATCACCAAACTCTGATGGAGGAGGAAGCGGCAGTTGCAAGTGTTTATAGAGTGGAGCAGGGACTTCGGGGCGAATGCCAAACAGAGGATTGCTTCTACACGGCCGATTCCGATACAGGACGTTGGGGCAAAAAAATCGCCGGGTTTTACCCCGGCGGTTTCTTCGCTTCAGCCTGCAGGAACTGATTACAGTTCGCTGGAGTGCTTCGCCAGGTACTCGGCAACACCCTTGGTGTCGGCCTTCATGCCGGCCTTGCCCTTGTTCCAGCCTGCGGGGCAGACTTCGCCGTGCTGCTCGGTGAATTGCAGGGCATCGACCATGCGCAGCATTTCGTCGATGTCGCGGCCCAGCGGCAGGTCGTTCACGATCTGGTGGCGCACAACGCCGCTCTTGTCGATCAGGAAGGAGCCGCGGAAAGCGACGCCGGCGCCGGCTTCGACGTCATAAGCCTGGCAGATTTCGTGCTTGATGTCGGCGACCAGCGGGTATTGCACCTGGCCGATTCCGCCGTTGTTGACCGGGGTGTTTTTCCAGGCCAGGTGGGTGAACTGGGAGTCGATGGACACGCCGATCACTTCCACGTTGCGGTCCTTGAATTCTTTCAGACGGTGGTCGAAAGCGATCAGCTCGGACGGGCATACGAAGGTGAAGTCGAGCGGGTAGAAGAAAATGACCGCGTACTTTTCCTTGATGTGGGTCTTGAGGTTGAAGCTTTCTTCAATGTTGTTGTTGCCCATTACCGCTGCAGCGGTGAAATCCGGAGCGGCCTTGCCGACGAGAACTGCCATGGTGATTTCCTTTTCGGGTTGTTGATCGGGGAGAAATGCCGATTGTATTTAGAATTAGTCCAAAGTGCAAACCGGATTTTACGCGGGTTCAGGTTTGAAGCGCAACACCCGGTGGTCGGAAGCATATCTTGAAGGATGTCTGTCCACCATCCTCATTCATTCGCCTTTGGCAGGGTAAAGAAGAACGTGGCGCCCTTGTCGACCGCGGCATCTGCCCAAATGCGGCCGCCGTGGCGCTGCAGGATGCGGTGCACCGTGGCCAGGCCGACGCCGGTGCCTTCGAATTCCCTGCCGTGCAGGCGCTGGAAGGCACCGAACAGCTTTTCCGCATAGCGCATGTCGAAACCGGCGCCATTGTCCTGCAGGACATAAACCGTCTCGCCATCGACCCGTGTCCGGTCGAGTGCCACCTTGGCCTGTGCCGTGTGAGCTGTATATTTCCACGCATTTCCGAGCAGGTTTTCCAGCAGGATGCGCAGTAACTGCGGGTCTGCCTGAACAAGCATGTCCGGCTGCACGGTAAATTCCACCGTCCGCTGGGGAAACTGTTCCCGCAGTTGTTCGTCCACGACATTCGCGAGTTCGCTCATATTGACGTTTTGGAGCTGCATTTCGTAACGTGTCACGCGCGACAACAACAGCATGGCGTCGATCAGTTCGCCCATGCGGCCTGCGCCCTTGCGGATGCGGTCGAGGTAATCCTGAGCCTGGCCGTCCAGGGATGCGCCGTAATCTTCCAGCAGTGCCTGGCTGAAGCCGTCGATGGCGCGCAGTGGTGCGCGCAGGTCGTGGGAGACCGAGTAACTGAACGTTTCCAGTTCCTTGTTGGCCGTCTGCAGGGCCTGTGTGCGCTCCTCGATGCGCTCCTCCAGATGCTGGTTGAGCTCGCGCAGTTCCTGCTCCCGCTCGCGGATGTTCTGCATCAAGGCATTGTAGGTTTCCCCGATTTCCTGGATTTCAAGCGGGCCTTTGAGTTGCGCAGGCTCGCCCAGATTGCCCAGACGTGCGTCATGCATGGTCGTTGCAAGCATTTCGAGCGGGCGGCTGATTCTGCGTAAAATCAGCAATATGGCGGAAACCAGCAGCAGCGAGAAACCCAGCGCAGCAAACAGATTGCTGAAGAAAATATTGCGACGCGCCTGGCTCAGCCCCTCTTTGCTCAGGGCTAGGTGGACTTCACCCAGATTTTCGCTGGCCTCGCTGGAGGCGCTGCTGAGCAGTGCCAGTTCCGGGCTCAGCGGGTCGCTTGCTGGGGGGGCGGCGGTCATCACTGTCTGGGTAAAAAGCCAGGCATCGGGCGTCTCCGCAATGGATTTGCCACCTGCTGCGGCTTTGGGGTATTGCCAGGCGTTTTTGTTGCTGCGGTCTTTCTGGTAAACCAGCTTGCCCCCCTTGCTGACCACACGGATTTCCATCACCAACGGGTTGGCCAGCAACGAGGCCGCGGTATCCGCCACGCTTTCGCCGCTCTCGTAGAGTAGGGCCAGGTCGCTGCGACTGGCGAGGGTGTCGGTCATTTGTTCGCCCAGGCGAACATAGTGCGAAGCGACCTCTTGCGTCGACAGCCATGCGGTAACCAGACCCATCACCAGCGCCACGAGCAGCATCAGCGGGATAGTAGTGGCAGCCAGCAACTGGCGTAGGTTCAGGCGCGATAGCTGGTCAGATAAGCGCATGACTTTTACCTTTCCGGATAAAACTGTTGGAAGGACTGTTGCAGCTGATTGGATAGCACGATGCCCAGATGCGATGCGGTACGGGTATTCAGCGCGCTATTGAGGTGTTCGCTGGCTTCCGGGCTGGAAAGCGGGTTTTTGCCCAGTTGTTTTTTCGCTCTTTCGGCCAGTTGACGCCCCATGGCCGTGTAATCCGGGTAAAGCGCGAACAGGGCGCCTTTGCTGACATCGAGCGGGTTATTGGAAAACAGGACCAGTTGTTTGTCCCAAGCCTCGCGCAGCAGCACCGGCAACATCTGGTTGAGCGGTACCACCGGGTCCAGCGTCAGCCAGATGGCGTCCTTGCCGGGCCGGGTTTGTTGCAGGATTTGCGCGAAGGCGGCACCCGCCTGCTGAATATCGTCACTGGGCGTGGCGATCAGTTCCAGGCCGCGCTCGCGTGCAGCCGCCTTGCCCGCGGACAAGAGCCAGCCTGTGGCTTGTGGTCGGTAAACCACGTATACCCGTTCGACGTCGGGTTTGAGCTGCTTGAGCTTGCTAAACAGCTTGTCGGGACTGGAAGCCAGGCTGACGCCGGGGATATTGTTGTCGTTGAGCGCGCCCGCGCCGTAGATGAGCGGCAGGTCGGCGGCCAGCGGGCCGGTCAGGGCCGCTGGCAGGTTGCCCAGGCTGATTACCACCTGGCATTGTCCGGACGCCAGCCAGGATTTGACCTTGTCGACGGAGTCCTTTTCGGACACGGCGCGGCTTTGCACGCGTACGTCGGCCGCTTGACCCATGCCGGAGGTGATGGTCTGGTAAAGTTTCTGGAACGCCGGGGTCGATTCCGGATACAGCACGCCAATACGGGTTTCGGCGTGCGCCCAGGAGAGACCGCAGAGCAGGCACAACGCGACGAGATGGACGATTCCCCACCTCACCCCACGTCCTGTAGGAGCGAGCTTGCTCGCGAAACGAATATTGCAATCGCGAGCAAGCTCGCTCCTACAAAAATGCTTCACGTTAAAAATGTGCACGTAACTCCAGCATCAGGCTTCTGCCGGGCAGAGGGTAGTCATTGGGAATGGAAGTGGGTGCAGGTTCGCGGGCATCGACATCGAACAGGTTGCGCGCAATGAGCGCGGCTTCCCACTTCTGATCGTTCTGGACATAGCGCATGGTGAGGTTGGTCCAGACATAGTCGGCGACCTCCGGGCGCGTGTCGCCAGAGGCGCGAGGCCGGTCTGCAATCCAGAAGTTGTCGACGCGCAGAGACCAGTCGGAATCGATTTTCCAGTCGGCGGAAAGCATGGCCTGATTGCGCGGGGCATCGGCGACCACCAGGCCCGTGGCTTTGTCCTTAGCGTTCTGAAAGGCCAGGTTGCCGAGAATTTGCAGGTCGGGCAGGGCTTGCCAGTGCGCTTCCACCTCGATTCCCTGACCTTGCTGGTTCTTGGCATTCTGTGCCACGTTGCCCGCCGAACCGGGCACGAAGTCGATCAGGCCCTCGATGTCATAACTGAATATATTCAAGGCCCCCCAGAGCTTGTCGCTCGGGCGGTAGTCGAATGCCAGTTCAGTGGTCTTGATGGTTTCCGGCCGAATGCTGGGGTTGCCGAGATTGGCCGGGTTGTTTGCTGTCTTGAGTTCGGCGAAAGAAGGGGCGCGGAATGCTTCGCCATACAACAACCTGACCGTGAGATCCTGGCGCGCCGCCCAGACCAGCGCCAGGCGCGGGTTGGTGGTGCCGCCGAAATCGCTGTACTGATCCTGCCGCACGCCTGCCGTCAGTGCCCAGTCTCGTGCGAACGCCCATTCGTCCTGCACCGAAAGGTAGCTCACGGTGCGCGTGGTGTCGGGCAGATAGACGAAAGGTGTGCCGCTGACGTTGGTGAGGGCGCCGCCAATTGACGCTATCGTGCCGTCGATGACGCCGGGGCCGAAATTCTTGCTTTCCCGCGCGGAGAAGTCCTCTTTGCGCACACCGGCATTGAAACGCCAGGCATGGCGCACCAGGCCGGTGTAATTCAGGGTTATGTCGAACTGGGTGGTCTTTTCTTCGCGGCCGGGAACGCCGATCAATCCATCGGGGAAAGATACCAGATTGAACGGTGGAGTGAAGCTGACATTGCCGTCTGCACCGATCGGCAGGAGTGCATTGCGCGGAAAAATTCCCAGGTGGTAATCGATGTGGGTGTACAGGTAACTGAACTGGGTGCCAAACGTCCAGTCAGGACGCCAGTTCTTGTCTTCATAGCCGAGATCGAACTGATACTTGTTGACGTCGCCATTCCCCTGGTTGTCCAGCGCGTTGGCGATGCCGGCGCCTGTGCCCGATTTGGGTGTTTGCCAGAGGTTCAGGTGCGCCGTCCAGTTGTCTTTGTCCAAGGTGAACATGGCAGTGCGCGCTTCATAGCGCGTATCCATGGGGCCAGGGGCCAACGAGGCCTGGGTGCCGAGCAGGGTATCCAGGCTGGATTGCAGGTCCGAGGTGATGATGCGCCCCCGGTCGCCATCGCTCTTGCTGTAGCCGACATGTGCGAACAGCCCCCAGCCGTTTTCGAAGTGCTTGCCGAATTGCGCCCAGCTGTCCCAGGTGTTGAACGAGCCGCCGCGCAGGCCGAATTCGACGCCGTGCTGGTCTTCTGCCCGTTTGGTGATGATGTTGATGACCCCGGCAAAAGCATCGGCGCCATAAATCGCAGAACCGGGGCCACGGATCACCTCGATGCGCTGAACCGCCTCGGTCGGCAGATACAGGCCGGCTTCGTTGCTGCTGGTGGTCAGCCCCTTGATGCCGTGACCGTTCACCAGAATCAGTATTTGCGGATCTTGCAGGGAAACAATGCCGCGCGTGGGGAAAATCGGCTTTTGTCCCTCGCTGCCGGAAATGCCGACGTGCATGCCCGGTACCAGTTCCAGAGCTTCGTACACATTGCGCGCACCCATGG
>JBDKRR010000229.1:0-3788 GCA_039683315.1 Sulfuricella sp. | reverse complement strand
GTGACGGTATAAGGTGTCCGGTTTCAATCCTGCCGAGCGACAAAAGTTGCCGAATGTAGCCTCGGTGAAGTAAAGCGTGTGTTCTTCCCAGGGCATGGTGTAATCCAGACGCTCCATGGAGCGGGCGCAGTCGGGAACTTCGATTATAAGTATTCCATCCGGCTTGAGCAGGGCCTTGAGGGCAGCGAGAAACGCGGCGGGGTTTTCAGCGTGCTCGACGATATGGCGGGCGATGAGCACGTCCAGTGTGCCATGTTGGGCCACTATATGAGCTGCTGTTTGTGGCGTGAAATGGTGCTGGAGGGATTCGATATTGGCGTTGGGATTCGTGATGCCGATTTCCGCCGGATCGGGCCGCCAGGTATGGTGGAAACCGCGCTTCCTGAAACGCTCCAGCGTGCTGTCGTCTTTGTAGCTGATGCCGCCAATGCGTGAATCCGCAGTCAGCAGGCCCTGTCTGATGATGTGTTCCACCATGTCGTCGAGATGCGCTTCCGGCTCGTTGTAGCGAATCCAGTCAAAACGCGGTACCAGCGATGCAACGGGAAATGGGTGGCGCAGAAAAACCAGGCCCGTTTCGAGGTCGAGGGAGAGGGCAAGGGGAAAGCGCTGGCAGGATTCGTCCGGACGGCTCAGGTAATGGCTGCATATTGGTTGCAGGCCGAAGTCGATGAGTTCCTCGACGCTGATCTCGGGCGAATTCATGCGGCTGCTCGGAAAAATTCCGCAAAGGTTCGGGCAATGGCCTGATCCAACGTGGTGAATGCAATATGCGGCAATAGTCTGCGCATGCGGGTGTTGTCATATCCCTGGTCGATTTTGGACTTGCTGCGTGGCCGCGAGTTGATACTCAGGGGAGCGAGGCCGGCGAGCGCATCGAGCGCCTCCCGGTAAGAATGACTGGTGCCGCTGGCGAGATTGAGCACGCCGGTGAAATTGCTCAAGGCGATTTCAACAGCTACCCGCGCAGCGTCTTCGATATACACGAACTCGCGCAATTCCTCACCCTCTCCCCAGAGCGTGATATTGCCCCGGTCTTGTGCGGCGCTCCAGGCAAAGCCGGTTGGCCCATAGCCGCGTGAAGTATCGCCTGAACCGTAAATCAGGGGCGGGCGCAGTATGGCCAGGCTGGCCGAGGTGTTTCGCACGGTTTTTTCCAGCATCTTCTCGCTGACCTGTTTCCCCAGTCCATACCAGGTGCTGGGATTGACCGGGGTGTCCTCGCTGATGGCGAGATTGCTGTTTTCTTCCCCGTATACGGCCGCGGAACTGAAATAGACGATTCGCGCGGGGGGGTGGGCGGCGATCAGGCGGCACAGGTTTTCCGAGATGCGCTGGTTCGCGCTATACGTGTCCAGGGTGTCTCCATATTGTTTCTTGACCGCGGCGCAAAGAATGACGGTGCTGTCCGGGGCGATCCAGGGAGCGAGTTCGGCCGCTGCCTTCCGGCCGGTGAGATCCAGGCGGGGTGGCTTGAGAACGCTGATTCCGGGGTGGTGGCGCTGCAGGTGTTCGGCGATGGCGCCTCCGATGAAGCCGCTGTGGCCGAGGATGAGGACAGGCCCGCTCATGGAGCAGCTTTGCGGTCCGTGCAAAGGGCGAACAGGTAATGGGCCATGGGGGCGAACCCCGTATGCACCACTTCGTCGTTCATGGAAAAGATGAACACGTTGTGGAAGAACTGCTCCATCAGGCGGCGCAGCCCCTTCCCGGTCTTGCAGTTGACGTGGCCAGCCTTGCTGCCCTCGGAGGCATAGGCCTGGGATTCGAGGGATGGCTGGCCGATGATCATCACGCCATGTTCCTTGAGGGAGGCCGCCATGTTGCCGATGAAGGCCAATTCGTCCTGCTCGGGGATATGCTCGATCACGTCCAAAGCATAGGCGGCATCGAATTTTTCCGCCATCGGTCCTGCCAGCATGTCGTGCACCACGCAGTCGAAGAACCATTCCGGCTCCATGTTCTGCCTGACCGCTTCGATGAAGAGGGGGTCGAAATCGGAGGCGCACAGGGAGCCCACTTCCTGCTGCACGATGCGCGCGCCGAAGGCATCGCCGCAGCCGACTTCCAGCACCCGATTTTTCCCGCTCAGCATTTTGGAAATGAACTTGTAACGAGACAGAGTGAACACCAGCAGGCGCGGGTCGGTGCGCCACATGACACTGGCTCGGATGGGCAGTTTCGCCAGTCCCAGTTGCTCGGCCATTTCGATGTGCGACTGGTATTGGGGCTCTTTGGTGTAAGTGGTCATACGAAACCCAGATGATGCGGATCGCTGTCGAGGTACTCCAGAATCATCTTGTTCTTCTCGTTGGCGACGCAGTGGTGATTGCAGACCTTGGACGGGTTGACCGTGAAAAACTTGTTCTTGTCGGAGAACCAGAAGTCCTTGAAGCGCACATCGCGGATCGAGCCGATCAGCCCTTCATCCAGGTTGTAAGCCTTGTCCTGGCAGGGGTAGATATTCAGGTCCGCGCCAATGATGGGCAGGATTTGCAGATAGGGGCACCATTCGTAGTGCTTGTCGAACTTTTCGTCCAGTTCGTGATAGGCGTCGAAAATCTCGAAACTCTCATCCGCGAGAGTGGCCAGCGCGCGCTGGGTTTGTTCTTTTACCAGGCTGAAAATAGGTTGGTGGTAGAGATTATTTTCACGTCCATTGTTGCTAACCACGCATGGCGATACTTTAACGCTGTTGACGCCAAGGTCCTTGAGGCGGGAAATGAAGTCATATACGTGGGGGGCATTCTTGTTGTCCACTATCAGGCTGATGCCGAGCAAGCAGGGGCCGCCCAGCTTCTTGAAATTGGCCAGATTGCTCATGACCTTGGGAAATTCGGTTTCCTTGACGCCGCGGTAGCCCGCATAGCTTTTCGCGTCCCAGCCATCGATGGAGATGCGCAGCCAGGTGCCGTGGTGGGCGAAGACCTCGGCGATCTCGCCGGAAAGCTTGGCACCGTTGGTGAGGGAGGCAAACTGTACCGGCGTTTGTGCCAGTTTTTTTACGGTCTCGAGCAGATGCTTGTAGTAGAAGGGGTCGCCGCCTCCGCTGAAGGTGACCGCCTTGACGCCCATTTCCACGACGTCGTCGATGATCTCCATCATTTTGTCCCGTGGGATGGAGTCCTTTTCCACCATGTCCCGCCCCAGTTGCAGGTTGTCGGCGCGGTAGGCGCAATACCAGCAGTGATGGACGCAGACATTGGTGGGCTTGATGCGGATATGCACCGGGGCGCGAATTTCGTCCGAGCTGGCAGGCAGGGAGTCGAGTTTGTCCTGATAATGGAAAATCTTGAACTTGGTATAGAGCAGGCCCATGTTTTTACTCGAAATAGATGAATTCATAATCGCCGGTGTAGCCGAATTCCCGGAACAGCCAATCCCATTCCTCGGGGGTGAAAAAGGCTGCACAGGTCAGCGCCCAGCATTGCAGGTTGAACTGTTCCAGGTCATTGCGGAAGCTCTCCACCAGGATGAAAGCCTGTTTGCCAACCCGCTCGATTTCCTGCAGGGCGTTTTTGAGCTCGGGCAGCTTGAGGTTGTGCAGGGTGGTGAGCGAAATGACCAGGTCGAAATGCTTGTCCTCGTAGGGGTAGGCGTCTTGCGCACGGTGTTCGAACAGGCGGTCGCGGATTTCAGGTTTGGCGTTATCCAGGGCGTAGCTTGAGGAGTCAAAGCCGCGTATCTCGGCATCGGGCAGGAGCTGTTTCAGTTCATACAGCAAAAATGCCTTTCCACAGCCCACATCCAGAATGCGGGCGTTGGAGGGAAGCTTGTATTGTTCGATG
>JBDKRR010000228.1:0-20599 GCA_039683315.1 Sulfuricella sp. | reverse complement strand
AACCCCGGTAAACTTCAACCTGGTCAGCGGAGCCGGCGCCGTAGTCGACGATCTGAACAACGTATATCACCTGGCAAGCGGCTCGCTGCAGGTGGCTTCTGGCGGCGCGAACATCACGCTGCAAGTCATCACCGACACCGTCGCCACCCGTTCCTGGGACCTGACTTACCAGAGCACTTCGGGCGCCCTGTCGCAGTTCTATCAGACCACGGGCGCTGCCGGCCCGTCAGGCATCCCGCTTATCGCCGGTTCCATCAAGATAAATGGCGCGATCGTCGCCACGACCATCAAGGGGAACGCAAGCGGCATATTCATCGGCAGCACTGCCACCGGCGCCCTGACTTCCTTCTCCGCGAATGCGCTGCCCGCCGCCGGACTGACTTCGGGAGCGGCATTATCCGGCACCGCCTTGCTGGTCCGTTGAAGCGCTGATCGAACAGATGCGCGAGAATATCGAATGGAGTTTCGTGTCCATCACAACAGAATCAGTTGATATCCACATAAAAAATTTGACTATTGTCATCTTATCGTAACTTCATTAGTATTGAACCAGCATATAGGTACTTTCACCTATATGACGCCCGGGGAATTCCCTAAGCAAGAAGAACTGACAAAGGCCACTTCGCTCGAAAGACGGAGGAGCAACGTCCCAATCTAAAGGCGCAACGCCCACGATTTCGGGATTGCCGGTTGTGCGAGGCTATGAACTCGCTTTTGAACACAACACGGCGGATATGAAGCATGCCTTTGCCTCACCAGTTTTCAACCAGCACCCCCTGCTTCGCAGTGACTGACCAAATATTCCGTTTTTTTTCGTCGTTCTCCCGCCCTGCGGATTTCTCCGCGGGCCCGCCATCCGTCTCGTTATGCAACGTCCAAGGAAACGCGCCATGAAAATCAACCTCCCCGTCACGCAATCGGAAAAGCCCTACCCAAAAGGCAAGTACCTCGTTTCCAAGACCGACTTGAAGGGTGCGATCACATACGCCAACGATGCTTTCGTCGAGCTTTCCGGCTTCAGCAGAGAAGAACTGATCGGCAAGAACCACAACCTGGTGCGCCATCCCGACATGCCGCCCCAGGCGTTCGAAGACTTGTGGCGCACGGTAAAAACGGGACGGCCGTGGCGCGGCGTCGTCAAGAACCGCTCGAAGAGCGGCGACCATTACTGGGTGGACGCCTTCGTGGTACCGGTGCGCAAAAACGACCAGACCCTCGGCTACATGTCGGTGCGCTC
Source organism: Sulfuricella sp. (assembly GCA_039683315.1). Taxonomy (GTDB): domain Bacteria; phylum Pseudomonadota; class Gammaproteobacteria; order Burkholderiales; family Sulfuricellaceae; genus Sulfurimicrobium. The sequence continues at coordinate 19,362 of JBDKRR010000228.1, read as the reverse complement.
CGAGCCCAGCCGCCAGCAGATACAGGACGCGGAGCGGCTGTACAAGCAGCTCAACACCAGCAAGGCCAGGCTGGATACCAGCGGCAGCTGGTGGCAGCGCATTTCCGTCAGGGCGAGGATGGTCGCGGTGCTGGGCATGCTGTACCTGTTCATGATGACCAACCTGGCTGCGAGCAAACCGCTGCTCGGCCTGTCGTGGGAAACCATCGCTCAAATCGGCGGCTTCGCCTTCTTCTGGATCCTGCTGACCTTCATGGGCTTCGCGCTGCTGGCGCGATCGGTGATGTCCAAGGTAAACGCCGCGGTGCGGCATTTCGACAGAATCGCCCAGGGCAACCTGACCGACGACATCGACATTTCCGGCCGCAACGAGGAGGGCCAGCTGCTCAACGGCTTGGCGTCCATGCAGGTGCACGTCAAGGTGATGCTGGACGAAATAACGGTGGCATCGCGCGCCATCGAGACCAAGTGCAGCCGCCTCAATGCCGAGATGATGCAGGTCGTGGACCAGTCCGAGGAGCAACATGACCGGGTGCAGGCCGTAGCTTCGGCGACAGAGGAATTCAGCCAGTCAGTGGTGGAAGTGGCGCAAAGTGCGGAAAACGCCGCCCGTTCCGCCGTCGATTCCCAGAACCTGGTAAAAGAGAGCAACGCCAGCATGACGCGCAGCATGGAAGCCACGGGGCGTGTGGTGCAGGCGGTGCAGGCATCCAGCAGCACCATCGGCGAACTCAACCAGGCGATCGAGAAGATCGGCGCCATCACACTGTCGATCAAGGAAATAGCCGACCAGACCAACCTCCTGGCTCTTAACGCCGCCATCGAAGCGGCCCGGGCCGGCGAAATGGGGCGCGGCTTCGCCGTGGTGGCGGACGAGGTGAGAAAGCTTGCCGAGCGCACCGCAAACAGCACGGCCGATATCAGCGCCATGGTGAGCGAAGTTCAGAACGTCACGCGCCAGGCGGTCGGCTCCATGGAGCAGGCCGCCCACGAGGTAGACGAAGGCACCGGCATGATGCGGGAATCCCTGTCCGGCCTGGGGCGCATCACGTCCTCCAGTATCGAGGTGACCGGCATGGCGCGACATATCGCCGATGCTGCCAAGGAACAGGCCGTTGCCAGCGAGCAGGTGGCGGTCAACATGGAGCAGGTTTCGGCCCTCATCGAGCAGAACACCAGCTCCGCCCAGCAGGCATGGAAGGCCACCGAAGAACTGTCCCACACAGCTAAAGACCTGAAGGAACTGGTCGGCCACTTCGAGTTGATCAAAAACAAATAAATCCGTTTAAACGGAAAAAAGGGAGAACAAATGTTTTTTTCACGTTGTAAGGAAAATGCGCTGACCTGGGAATCCCGGGCCCGGCAACTGGAAAGCCGCGTGGCGGAGCTCGAAGCGGAGCGCGACCGCGAACACCAGGGCAAACTCGCCGCCGACGCATACGCTGCCGAGATGCAAGGCGAAATCGAGAAGTGCAACCGCATCTACAAGACCATGGGCGAATTCGCCAACTCGTTCATGGAAATCCAGCGTTCCCAGCTCAAGATCGCCAACGCGATGAAGACCGAAAAACAGAACGCCATCGAAGCTTCCACCATGTCGGGCGCCAACCAGGCAGCGATGGAGAAGATTTCCTCCAACCTCCAGGCCATGTCGCGCGAAACCAACGAGATGGCTGAAAAAGTGGGCAACCTCAGCTCGCGCGCCAGCCAGATCGGCGGCATCATCCAGCTCATCAGGGAAATCGCCGACCAGACCAATCTGCTGGCGCTCAATGCCGCCATCGAGGCGGCGCGGGCCGGCGAACAGGGGCGCGGCTTTGCCGTGGTGGCGGACGAAGTCAGGAAGCTGGCCGAACGCACCAGCAAGGCCACCAGCGAGATTTCCGGGCTGGTGTCCGCCATTCAGGACGAAACCCAGCAGGCACGCAGCCACATGGATGAATGGGCGCAAAAGACCGAAAGCTACAGCCTGGAGGGCAACGACGCCACGCAGAACATGAAGCGCCTGTTCACGCTGTCCAACATCATGGAAGGAGTCATCGCCTCATCGGCCCTGCGCAGCTTCGTGGAAGTGACGAAAATCGACCACCTGGTCTATAAATTCGAAGTGTACAAGGTGTTCATGTGCTTGTCGGACAAGGGTGTGGGCGAGTTCGCCGACCACCACAACTGTCGCCTCGGCAAGTGGTATTTCGAAGGCGAGGGACACGATTGCTTCTCCAAACTTGCCGGTTTCCGCGAAGTGGATGAGCCGCACAAGCGCTTCCACGACAGCGGCATGGAAGCGATCCGGCAGTTCCACGACGGCGAGTACATGAAAGGCTTCGCCGCCATCGCCGCAATGGAAAACGCCAGCATGAAAGTGCTTGCGGAACTCGACCATATCGCACAGAGCGGGGAAGCCGATACCTCCCTGCTTTGCCACTGAACCTCGACAGCTGACAACTCAGCCCCGTCATTGCGAGCGCCGCGAAGCAATCTGTAACTAGTAGTCAGTCAAGGTAAACAAGTGGGATAACCCCCAAATCCCCCTCAATCCCCCTTTTGCAAAGGGGGAGGTGGTTTACCTGTATTGCATCCGTACAATTCATGTTGACTGACTACTGGTGGATCATAAGATCAAGATTGCTTCTCTGCGCTCGCAAAGACACTACTGGTTTTCATCCTTGCCCACGCGGCCCAGCACTTTATCCATCGCGGCACCCGGCAGCAGCCGCTTCAAGACGGCAAACAGGTGCGCGGGGAAGGTGACCGGGTAGCGGATTCGGGGCCGCCCGCTTTCCAGCGCGTGAATCAGCTTTTCCAGCACGGCCTCGGGCGGTAAAGTGAAGGGCGCTGCCGGGCCAGGCTTGGTGAGGCGGTTTTCCATCGCCCGGTAGGTGTCGCGGAAGAAGCTCGCCTCGGCGTCGATGCGCTGCTTGAACATTTCGTGCGCATTGGCGCGGAAGCGGCTGGTAATCGGCCCGGGTTCGATCAGCGCGACATGGATGCCGCTGCCGCGCAGCTCCAGCCGCAGCGTGTCGGCAATGCCTTCCAGCGCGTACTTGCTGGCGTTGTAGGCGCCGCGGAACGGCAGCGCGATGTAACCCAGGATGGAGCTGTTGATGACGATGCGGCCGCCACCCTGGGCGCGCATCACCGGGATGATGCGGTTGGTGAGTTCCACCGTGCCGAACACGTTGGTCTCGAACTGCTCGCGCAGCACCTCGCGGCGCAAATCCTCCACCGCTCCGGGCTGGCCGTAACCGGCGTTGTTGAACAGCGCGTAGAGCGTGCCTCCCGTGCGGTGCAAGACCTCGTCCACCGCGCCTCGGATCGAATCCGAATCGGCGATGTCCAGCTGCAGGCTTTCCAGGCCGCGCGCCGCGAGCATCTCCACATCCTTCGCCTGGCGCGCCGTGGCGAACACCCGGAAACCGCGCTTGGCCAGCCCTTCCGCCGCGCATAGGCCGATACCGCTGGAACAGCCGGTGATCAGCACGCTTTTTTTGTTCATCCTGGAAACCTCAGTTGGACAGGTTGAAGTGTGCGGATTTTGGGGCGCAGGGCAAGGCGTAACGACGCGGAATGGTCATTCCATTCCAAGGAGTTACAACGCAGCCATGTGCTCCAAAATCCGTGCAATTCAGCCTGTAGCGAATTTGCCCGACGGGCGGGCACCATGCGTACAAATAATTTTATTAACATCATCACGTTATGCGCGCAGTCAAGCGATCAACCGAGGTTTCCAGGATCATGCTCATCCCTGTTTCTTGTCCCACACATAGCGGTTGAAGCGCTGCCAGCGGTTTTGTCTGTTGGCCAGCTTGTTGCCGGGCTTGCTTGCCGACTGCCATTGCAGCGCCTGCTGTTTGCGCTGCAGCAGTTCCTTCAGCAAATCGCTGGATTTGTTAGTCATGGCGTGAGGCTTCGAGTGGGAGAAGCGCTTATGTTAAACTTTGCAGTCATTTATTTCGAGTCCGCATCATGTCCGGCAATACCCTCGGCAAGCTGTTCAGCGTCACTTCCTTCGGCGAATCTCACGGCCCCGCCATTGGCTGCGTGGTGGACGGCTGCCCGCCGGGGCTGGAAATTTCCGCCGCTGACATCCAGCTCGACCTCGACCGGCGCAAGCCGGGCACTTCGCGCCACGTCACCCAGCGGCGCGAGTCGGACACGGTGGAAATCCTCTCCGGCGTGTTCGAGGGCAAGACCACCGGCACCCCCATCGCCCTGTTGATCCGCAACGAGGACCAGCGCAGCAAGGATTACGGCAACATCGCCGACACCTTCCGCCCTGGCCACGCCGACTACACCTACACACAAAAATACGGCTTCCGCGATTATCGCGGCGGCGGCCGTTCCAGCGCGCGGGAAACCGCGGTGCGCGTCGCCGCCGGGGCGGTGGCGAAAAAGTGGCTGCAGCAGCGCTACGGCATCGTGGTGCGCGGCTATCTTTCGCAACTGGGACCGATCGAGGTGCCGTTCAAGGACTGGGCGGACGTGAGCCAGAACCCCTTTTTCGTCGCCGATTCCAGCTACACCCAGCAGCTCGAGGATTACATGGACTCGCTGCGCAAGGCGGGCGACTCGATCGGCGCCAAGCTGACCGTGGTCGCCGAGAACGTGCCGGTGGGCTGGGGCGAGCCGGTGTACGACCGCCTCGACGCCGACATCGCTTACGCCCTGATGAGCATCAACGCGGTGAAGGGCGTGGAAATCGGCGCCGGATTCGGCTGCGTGACGCAAAAAGGCTCCGAGCACGGCGACGAGCTGACGCCGCAGGGATTCCTCTCCAATCACGCCGGCGGCATCCTGGGCGGCATTTCCAGCGGCCAGGACGTGGTCGCCCACCTCGCCATCAAGCCCACCTCCAGCATCCGCATCCCGCGCCGCTCCATCAACCTGGCCGGCGAACCCATCATGGTGGAAACCCACGGCCGCCACGACCCCTGCGTCGGCATCCGCGCCACGCCCATCGCCGAGGCCATGCTGGCCATCGTGCTGATGGACCACGCGCTGCGCCAGCGCGCGCAGAATGCCGATGTGGCGTGCCAGACGCCGAGGATACCGGGCAAGGTCGCCTGACGGTCAGGGCGGATGTGCAGCCCCTGGACTAGAAACTCGCCAACACCTTTTCCCCCACCCCAGCCCTCCCCCGCATGCGGGAGCGGGGGCGAGGACAGGTCTTGAGTTAATACTCCTGCGGCAACTGCTTCAGCTCGGCCCAGGAATAGACCGGCCCCTTGACACACACGTAGTCCTTGCCGACATTGCAGCGGCCGCATTTGCCCACGCCGCATTTCATCTTGTTTTCCCGCGTCGTGAAAATCTGCTCGTCCGCGAACCCCAACTGGCACAGGTTCTGGATCACCGATTTGATCATGGCCGGCGGCCCGCACACCACCGCGACGCTGTTGTCGGGTGTGACGGTCTGCTCGGCGGTCCCGGCCGCCACGCCGGCCTGATGCGTGCGCCACCCTTCCAGGTGGACGTCGGCCTGGCGCGCAGTTCTTCCAGTTCGGCCCGGTTATGCGCCAAACACATGCCTTTTGCTGCGCTTCGCTACCCTCAATGGTTGGCTCATAACGCTTCGCCACCCTCGTTGAGGATGGCGAGGTAAGCGGCATACACGAATACGCGGTTGCGGCGCTGGCCGGTGAGTTCGCGCGCGATGCCGAGTTCAATCAGGGTTTGCATGGCTTTGCCAGCAGTGGGGAAGCTGATGCCCGACTCTGCGCCCAGCAGTTTGAGAGTGGAGACGGGTTGGCTACGCAGGGCATGCAGCAGGCGCAGGGCGTTGGCCGCGCCGCGTCCGCTTTGCTGGATGCGTTGGCTGTCTTGCCCGAACAGTGCCATCAGGCGTTGCGCGGTTTGCACTGCGCCTTGTGCGGTTTGTTCGACACCTTCCAGGAAGAAGTCCACCCAGGCTTCCCAGTCGCCGTCGGTGCGTACTTTGTCCAGCAGTTCGTAATAGATGGGGCGGTGCTGTTTGAAATACAGGCTGAGGTAGAGCAGCGGTTGTGCAAGCAGGCCGCCTTGGTGCAGCAGCAGAGCGATGAGCAGGCGGCCCAGCCTGCCGTTGCCGTCGAGGAAAGGGTGAATGGTTTCAAATTGCACATGCGCCAGCGCGGCCTTGATCAACACAGGGACGGCTTCATCCGGCAGGTTGATGAATTGTTCGAGGGCAGCCATGCAGGGGGCTACTTCCTGCGGCGGGGGCGGCACGAAGCGGGCTTTGCCGGGGCGGGTGCCGCCGATCCAGTTCTGGCTGCGGCGAAATTCGCCCGGCTCCTTGTCGCTGCCGCGTCCACGCGCCATGAGGCGGGCGTGCATTTCGCGCAGCAGGCGGTTGCATAGCGGGAAGGGTTCGCGCAGGCGCGCCATGCCGTGCTCCAGCGCGGCGATGTAGTTGGAGACTTCGACCACGTCGTCGAACGGCACACCGGGCGCTTCGTCCAGCTCGAACAGCAGCAGGTCGGACAGCGAGGATTGCGTGCCCTCGATCTGCGAGGAGAGCACGGCTTCGCGACGCACATAGGCGTACAGGAAAAGTTGCGGGTCTGGCAGTAGCGTGCTCACGCTGTCGAGCCGACCGATAGCAAGAGTGGCCCGCTCCAGCAGGCGCTGGCGTGCTTCGTTGATTTCCAGCGCGGGTGTAGGCGGCAGGGAGCTGGGCATAAAGGCGCGCACCGTCTCGCCACCCGCAAGACTGGAGAGGTATTGCCCGGTAATGTCTCTATGCATGGTGGCCTGCCTTTAATAAGAAATCGCGCTGTTTAAATTTTAGCCCAATTCTTTAACAAACCCCATAAGCAGCTCAATACTCCTGCGGCAACTCCTTCAACTGCGCCCACGAATAAACCGGCCCCTTGGTGCAAACATAGTCCTTGCCGACGTTGCAGCGGCCGCATTTGCCCACGCCGCATTTCATCTTGTTTTCCAGGGTCGTGAAGATCTGCTCGTCCGCGAACCCCAACTGGCACAGGTTCTGGATCACCGACTTGATCATGGCCGGCGGTCCGCACACGACCGCGACGCTGTTGTCGGGCGTGACGGTCCGCTCGGCGGTCCCGGCCGCCACGCCGGCCTGATGCGTGCGCCACCCTTCCAGGTGCACGTCGGCGCTGCCCCTCAGGTTCTCCAGTTCCGCGTGGTACATGATGCTGCTGGAGCGGGTGCTGTAGAACACGCTGATGTTCCCGAAATCGCCGCGCTGCGCCATCGCCGTGGTGATCAGCGGCCAGATCGGCGCCAGACCGACGCCGCCGCCGATGAAGACCAGATTCTTGCCGCGCCACTCGTCGAGCGGAAAACTGTTGCCGTAGGGGCCGCGGATGCCCACCACGTCGCCCACCTCCAGTTCGTGGAAGGCGAGGCTCACGCGCCCGGTGCGCATGATGGTGAATTGCTTGTATTCCTTGATTAGCGGCGAGGAGGCAATGGAAATCATCATTTCGCCGCGGCCGAAAATCGAGAGCATGGCGCACTGGCCGCACTCGTGCTCGAAGCCAGCGCCGTCCACCGGTTCGACGTGGTAGGTCCTGATGGCGCGTTCGCCGGCGACCTCGTCGGCGATGCGGACGACCCGCGCCAGCTGCGGAAGATAGACGTTATCCTGCATGTTCGGCCACCTTGTTGACGACGGAAACGATGTCGATCCCCACCGGGCATCCGGTGATGCAGCGGCCGCAGCCCGTGCATTGGTGCATCGCGAAATTCTCGTGGAAATACTGGAATTTGTGGCTCACCCGCTGGCGCAGCCGGGCGCCGCTGTTCTCGCGCGGGTTGTGGCCGGAGGTGTGCATGGTGAAATCGGGGAACTGGCAGGTGTCCCAGGTGCGCACCCGCGTGCCTTTCAGCGGCGCCGCGCCGGTGACTTCGTCGTTGATGTCGAAGCAATGGCAGGTCGGGCACAGGAAAGTGCAGATGCCGCAGCCGATGCAGGCGCGCGCCAGCTCTTCCCACAGCGGCGAGTCGAAACTCGCTTTCAGTCTGGCAGGCAGCGCGTCGGGATTGTTGACCGAGCGTTGCGGCTGGGCCAGCGCTGCGGCGTGCGCGCGCTCCAGCTGCGCACGGTCGGCGTCGGTCGCCGCTTCGAACAGGCTCTCGCCCGCCATCATCAGCGCCTTGCCGGTCTCGCTGGCCGCCGCGGCGAAATAGCGCTCGCCGAGGTCGGTCAGCAGCACGTCGAGACCGTCGCTGGAGACCGGCGAGCCGCCGACCGACTGGCAGAAGCAGTTGCTGCTGGGCGGCTGCTGGCAGGCCAGGCCGATGTAGGCCACCTGCTTGCGCCGCGCCCAGTAATACGGGTCTTCGACGTGGTCGCTGAACACCTTGTCCATGCGCGGCACGGCGCGGCCGTCGCACGGGCGCACGCCGAACACCACGCGCTGCGCCAATTGCGGCAGGGTTTGCCGCAGCAGCGGCGCCTCGCCCTTGACCTGCTCGAACGAGAAAAATACTTCCCGCTGCGGGAAGGCGAGCCCCTTGGGCGGCTGCGTGGTGTTGGGATAATCGAGGCGGACAGATGTACTGGCGGGGCGGAATGCCCACACGCCATCTTCCAGCGCAGGAGCAAGAATCTCCCTTTCGCTTAGCGCGGCGATCCACTCGTCCAGGCGTTCCTTACGTAATATTTTTTCCATGACTTACCTGATGAATTGACCGGGGTCGTCGTCGCGGAACGAGGCCACCAGCGACGGCCCGCCGATGCTCGCGCCCGGCTCGTAGCCGAAGCGTTCGCGGGCTTCGCGCTCCATCTTGTTGTTGAGCAGGCGCAACGGGATGTTGACCGGGCAGACGCGCTCGCACTCGCCGCAGTCGACGCAGCGACCGGCGAGATGCATGGCGCGCGTCATGTGGTAGGTGATGTTTTCGGAGCGCGTCGCCGAGCGTTCGATCCAGCGCACGCGGTTGGCTTTTTCCTCGGCCGTGGTTTCCGCCGTCACCGGGTAAGTGATGCTGTCGACCACGCACTCGTCGCAGAAGCACATCGGGCACACCGAGCGGCAGGCGTAGCAGCGGATGCAGCGCTCGAAGTGGCGCTGCCAGAACTCCCAGCGCTCGGCGGGGCTCTGCGCCTCGAAGCGCGTGAGGGCGGCGAAGGGAAGTGCCAGTTCGCGCCCTGTCCTGTTCTCGCCGAGCACCACGTTGTGCTCGCGGGGGTAAGGCTCGCGGCATTCCAGGCAGCGCTCCGCCATCACCTCGCGCGCTGGCAGGCGCTGCTCGCCCTGCGCGGTGACGAACACGAAATCGTCTCCGTCGAAGGCGGCGCTGGTTGCCGGGAAACCGTTCAGGTGCCCGGCCAGCTTGCGCTCGTCCAGCACCCCGCTGCCTTCGCACGACACGCCGATGATGTAGACCTCATCGCGCTTGAAGTAGTGCTCCTGCAGCAGCACCACGATGGCGCGGGCGTCGCAGCCCTTGGCGACGACGGCGATAGGCGTCGCCGGGTTGGCGCGCGCGTGCGCCTGGAACTTGCGGTCCTCGACCAGGTAGAGCGCCAGGTTGTGGAAGCAGGTGGGATCCCACACCAGCTCGTCGGCCTCTTCGGGGCGGGTGATGAAGGCCGGCTCGGCGGCCATGCCGCGGCTGCCGCGGCGGAAACCGATGACGGCGCGCACTTCGCCGCTGGCGAGGAGGTCGCGCGCGGTGTCGCGGATGTCCTGAAGATTGATCACGAGCGGTCCGCCTTGAGTTTTTCCTGCGGCCCGAGCGGCTTGAGGTCGGCGACGAAATCCTTGATCACCTCGGCGTACTTGGCGCCCTCGGCGGCCGACACCCAGGACATGCGGAAGCGGTCCGGCTCGACGCCGACGAATTCGAGCAGTTCCTTGACCAGCTGGATCTTGCGCCGCGCCAGGTAGTTGCCCTCGATGTAGTGGCAATCGCCGAGATGGCAGCCCGACACCAGCACGCCGTCCGCGCCCTTGTTGAAGGCCGACAGGATGTACATGGGCGAGATGCTCCCCGAGCACGGCACGGTGATCGGCGTGGCGTTGGCCGGGTACTGGATGCGCGAGACGCCCGCCAGGTCGCTGCCCGCCGACGAGCACCACTTGCACAGGAAGGCGACGATCCTGGGTTCATATGTTTGCTGTTCCGACATCGCTATTTCTTTCCTCGCTGCGTAGGGGGCAATAAGCGTAGCGCATTGCACCGGATGTTTTGCCGTGATGTTGGTGCAATGCCCTTCGGTTATTGCACCCTACATTCTTTGTTCATCATGCCAGGCATGCTTCGATCATTTCAAAAATCTGCAACTGCGTGACGTTCTTGACCTCGATGGCGGCGCGCAGGCAGGTTGCCGTACAGCTGCCGCATCCTTCGCACAGCACCTCGTTGACCACCGCCTTGCCGTTTTCCAGCCGGATCGCGTGGTAGGGGCAGGCGGTGACGCACATCTCGCAGCCGGTGCAATGGGAACGGCGCACCTTGGCGACGGTCGGCGCATGGCTGAGGGTGTCCTGCGATAGCAGCGCGATCACCTTGGCCGCCGCCGCGCCGGCCTGGGCGACGGTTTCCGGGATGTCCTTCGGACCTTGGGCGGCGCCCGCCAGGAAGATGCCGGCGGTGACGCTCTCGACCGGCTTCAGCTTGGGATGAGCCTCGGCCAGGAAGCCGTCCTTGTCGCGCCCGATCTTGAGCACCTTGGCGACTTCCGCCGTGCCCTTGGAGGGCTGCATGGCGAGCGCCAGCACCACCATGTCGGCGTCGATCTCGACGTTCTGGCCGGACAGGGTATCGGTGCCCAGCACCTTGATCTTGCCGTTCTTGCGGTAGAGCTTGGAAACGCGGCCGCGCAGGTAGATGGCCTCGTCCTCCTCCATGGTGCGCTGCACGAACTCCTCGTAGCCCTTGCCGCCGGCGCGAATGTCGATGTAGAACACGTAGGCGCGGCCGTCCGGGACGTGGTGCTTGTACAGGCTGGCGTGCTTGGCTGTGTACATGCAGCAGATCTTGGAGCAATAGGCGCAGTGGTTGGCCGGGTCGCGCGAACCGGCGCACTGGATGAACACCACGTCCTTGGGCACCTGGTGGTCGGAGGGGCGCAGAATGTGGCCGCTGGTCGCCCCGGAGGCCGAACACAGGCGCTCGAACTGCAGGCCGTCGAGCACGTCCTCGACCTTGCCGTAGCCGTACTCGCCCAGGTTTTCCTGGCCGTAGAGGTCGAAGCCGGTGGCCACCACGATGGCGCCGACCTCCTCGACCACCGTCTCGGGCCGCATGTCGTAATCGATGGCCCCGGCCTCGCACGCGTCCTTGCACTTGCCGCACACCACCGGATTCAGCCCCAGGCAGGCGTCGATGTCGAGCGTGTAGCTGGCGGGGATGGCCTGCGCGTAGGGGATGTGGATGGCGCGCCGGGCGGACAGGTTGAGCTCGTATTCGTTGGGCACCACGACCGGGCACACTTTGGCGCAGTCGTTGCAGATCTTGCATTTTTCGGGGTCGACGAAGGTGGGCTTCTTGAGGATTTTGGCCTTGAAGTTGCCCACCGAGCCGGAAACTTCCTGCACCTCGCAGTAGGTCATCACCTTGATTTTCGGGTGGCGCGACACTTCCACCATCTTGGGCGAGAGGATGCACTGCGAGCAGTCGAGCGTGGGGAAGGTCTCGGACAGCTGGAGCATGTGGCCGCCGAGGGTCGCCGCCTTTTCGACCAGGATCACTTCCAGGCCGGCGTTGGCGATGTCGAGGGCAGCCTGGATGCCGGCGATACCGCCGCCGATCACCATCACCCGCCGCGTCACGCCGATGCCGATCGGCTCCAGCGACTGGTTGCGGCCCGCCCGGCGCACCGCGCTGCGCGAGATCCTGATGGCTTTTTCGGTGGCCTCGCCGCGGTCCTTGTGGACCCAGCTGCACTGCTCGCGGATGTTGGCGATTTCGCAGGTGAAGCCGTTGATGCCGGCGATTTTGGCGTTGTCACGGAAGGTCTTCTCGTGCAGCGTCGGCGAGCAGCAGGAGACCACCACGCTGTCCAGGCGGTTGTCCTTGATCGCATTGATCACCGCGTTCTGGCCCGGGTCCGAGCACATGTAGACGTAGTCCTGCGAGTAGACCACGCTCTCCTCCGCGGACATCTCCCTCGCCACCCGCGCCACGTCGACGGTGGCGGCGATGTTGTTGCCGCAGTGGCAGACGAAAACGCCAGTGCGCTTCTTGGTCATGTCACGCTCTCGGCGGCGCCCTGCTCGATGAGCTGGCGACCGTGTTCGTAACCTTTTTCGAACGCCCTGATGTTGATTTTCAGGAAACGGTCTGGAACCAGGCCGGGCAGGGCCTTCTTCATGGCCTCTTCGGTGACGATGCCGGTCACCGCGGTGAAGAAGCCCAGCGCCACCAGGTTGGTGAACAGGCGGTTGCCCAGCGCCTCGGCGAAACGGGTTGCCGGCACGCGCATCACCACCAGGTCGGGGTGCTCGCCGCCCAGCTTCACCAGGTCCTGTTCGACGATCAGCAAGCCCCCCTTGGGCAGCTCGCTGTAATACTTGTCGTAAGCCTCCTGGGATAACGCCAGAAGTATCCCGGGCTGGGTGATGTAAGGGTAGAGGACGCGCTCGTCGGACACCACCAGCTGCGCCGCGCACGCGCTGCCGCGCGCCTCGGGGCCGAAACTCTGGGTCATGGTGGCGAACTTGTCGTCGAACAGGGACAGCGCCTTGCCGGTAATCAGGGCGCAGCGAATGATGCCCTGGCCGCCGAAGCCGGAAAATCGGATCTCCTGGGTGCTCATTCGTTCGCTTCCGCTTCTTCTGCCAGTACGGCGGCGCGGCGCGCGGCAACGCGCTCCTGCTCGGCCTTCTCCTCGGCTTCCCGCTCGGGAACGCTCTTGCCGTAAAGCTGGTAATCGTCGCCGACCACTTTGATGCATTGCCGGTCGACCGCTTCGAGATAGGTGGGTTTGTCCTTCTCGACGAACTTGCCGATGACGATCTTGCCAGAGAAGTCGATGGCCGTCTCGCGGGTATCGCAGCCGTGCTTGAGGACGGTGTTTTCCTGATAGTTCTGCAGCATGTCGACGCCGTCGCCGAGGCGGTTGCGGCGCAGATACAGCGTGTTGCAGGGCGAGATCACCTCGATGAAGGAGAAACCCTTGCGCGCCAGCGCTTCCTCGATCGACTGGGTGAGGTTGCGCACATGCATCGACGTCCAGCGCGCGACGTAGGTGGCGCCGGCGGCATCCGCCAGGAACGGCAGGCTGAACGGATATTCGTAGTTGCCGTAGGGCGTGGTCGAGGCGATGGCCGATGACGGCGTGGTCGGCGTGACCTGGCCGCCGGTCATGCCGTAGGTGAAGTTGTTGTTGCAGATCACCACCAGGTCCATGTTGCGCCGCGCGGCGTGGATCAGGTGGTTGCCGCCGATGCCGGTCAGGTCGCCCTCGCCGCTGAACACCACCACCGTCAACTCAGGGTTGGCCAGCTTGATCCCGGTCGCCACGGGGATGGCGCGGCCGTGCGTGGTGTGGATCGAGTCGAAATCGACGTAGCCCGCCACGCGCCCGGTGCAGCCGATGCCCGACACCACGACCAGCTTTTTGGGGTCGATGCCGCTGCGCTTGACGGCCTCGGCAAAGGCGTTCACCTCGGAGCCGATACCGCAGCCGGGACACCAGATATGCGGCATGCGCTCCATGCGCAGGGTGCCGGACATGGGGCTGTCTTCCTTGAATTTTCCGAGATCAGTAATCATTTGCTGGCCTTTCTGATGGCGTCGAGGATCACTTCCGGGTCATGCACCGCGCCGCCGCAGTGATTGACGCTGATCACCGCGCATTTTCCGGCGGCGCAGCGCTCCACTTCGAGCACCATCTGGCCGTAGTTGATTTCCGGCACCACGATGGCCTTCACCTTGCCCGCCAGTTCACGGATGCGCGTCTCGCAGAACGGCCAGATGGTGATGAGGCGCAGCGAACCTACCTTAATGCCTTCGTTGCGCGCGTCCTGGATGGCCTTGACGGCGATGCGCGAGGTGATGCCGTAGGACACCACCACGACCTCGGCGCCGTCGATCTCGTCCTCGGCGAGGCGCACGATCTTGTCGGCATTGCCGTTGATCTTCTCCATCAGGTGGGTGACCACGGTCTTGCCCTGCTCGGGGGTCATGACCGGATAGCCGCGCTCGTCGTGCACCAGGCCGGTAATGTGGAAGTTGTAGCCGTCGCCCGCCTGCGTCATGGGATGCCCGCCCTGTCCGTCGAACTTGTAGGGGCGGAAGTCTTCCTTGGGGCCGCTGTAATTGTTGCGCGGCACCACCTGAATCTGGTCGGCCGGCGGGATTACGACTTTTTCATGCATATGGCCGACGGTTTCGTCGGTCAGGATGATGACCGGCACACGGTAGAACTCCGACAGGTTGAAGGCTTCGATGGCGAGATCGAAGCATTCCTGCGGGCTGTCCGGCGACAGGGCGATGATGGCGTTGTCGCCGTGCGGGCCCCATTTCGCCTGCATCATGTCCTGCTGCGCGGTGAGCGTGGGCAGGCCGGTCGACGGGCCGCCGCGCTGTACGTTGGCGATCACCAGCGGGGTTTCGGTCATCACGGCCAGCCCGATGTTTTCCACCATCAGGGAGAAACCGGGGCCGCAGGTCACGGTCATCGCCTTCTTGCCGCCCCAGGCCGCGCCGATCAGGGCGGCGATGGAGGCCAGCTCGTCTTCCATCTGGATGAACAGCGCGCCGACTTCGGGCGCCCGCTCGGCGAAACGCTCGGCGGCTTCGGTCGAAGGCGTGATGGGATAACCGGCGAAGAAGCGGCAGCCGGCGGCCAGCGCGCCCTCGGCGAGGGCGTGGTCGCCGTCCATGAAGTGCGGGCCGGCATCGACCCCCCTGGGGTCTGCGCTAACAAAGTTCATTTTCTTGATTCCTCTTTTGCGGCGTCCGCATTTTCATCGAGCCTGGTCACGAAGATCGAAAACTCGGGACAGATCATTTGGCAATACATGCAGTAGCGGCAGTCGTCCGGGTTTTTCACATAGGGCGGGTGGTAGCCCTTGGCGTTGAACTCGGGGGAAACGTCCAGCACGTTGGTGGGGCAGAACTGCACGCAGAAGCCGCAGCCCTTGCACCAGGCATTGTTGATGTGGACCTTGCCCTGAACCGGTTTGAGATCGTTGAAAAACATCCCGCCCTCCTCAGGCCAGGCCGCGCGCCGCCAGCGCCGGCAGCGGATCGATGTGGTGCAGGTCGAAACGCAGCGACGCGTCGTCGCAGCCGAACGCCAGCGCCATCAACTGGGTGAAGTAGAGCACCGGCAGATGGTGGAAATCGGGGTTGAGGCGGCGTGCGTCATCCTGGCGGAAGTCCAGGTTGAAGGCGCACAGCGGACAGCTCACCACCACCAGGTCCGCCGTTTGTTCGTGCGCCGACCCCATGATCTTGTCGGTGCGCTCGGCGACGATCTCCGGGTTGCCGACCGTGTGGTGGGCGCCGCAGCATTCTGTTTTTTGCGGGAAGGGCACGGGGGTGCCGCCGAGGGCGACGATCAGGTTTTCCATGATCACCGGGTTTTCGGCATCGTCGAAGGCGACTTCCTTCGGGCGCACCAGCAGGCAGCCGTAGTAGCAGGCCACGCGCAGGCCGGTGAGCGGCTTTTTCACCTTTTCGGCCAGCTTGTCGAAGCCGATGCGGTCGCGCAGGTATTCGAGCAGGTGGAGCACGTCGACATCGCCCGCGTACTTGGTTTCTTCGAGATAGAGGAACTGGTTGATGGTGTCGAGCGCGTCGGCGCGCTTCTTCACGTCTATGTTGGCGCGCTTCAGGGTGTTGTAGCACATCGCGCAGGAGGTCATGAACTCGCTGGCATTGGCCTCCTTGACGCGGATCAGGTTGGTCACCGGCGCCATGCGGTGCATGACGTCGTCGGAGGCCAGCGCGTGCACCGTGCCGCAACAGTTCCAGCGCGCCAGTTCCTCCACTTCCACGTCCAGTTCCGCCATCGACGAAACGGTGGAAATGTCGAAGTTCCGGGCCTGGTTCTTCAGCGTGCAGCCGGGGTAGTAAATCAGTTTCATCGGTCGGTTTTCGTTTCCCATATCAGGAAGTCAGCTTGCGCATGGCGCTGATCATGGCGATCGGCGGCAATGCGCTGCGCGCTTCGGGGGAAAGTTTCATGATATCCAGGTTGTCGTCGCGGCTGCCGTCGCGCAGCACCATTTCGCGCAACGCCTCGAACACTTCGGCGATGCGGATGTCCTTGGGGCAACGCGAATTACAGGTCATGCAGGACACGCACACCCAGATGGAGCGCGTGGCCAGCAACTTCTCCTTCATCCCGAGCTGGGCCAGGCGGATGACCTGGTTGGGCAGCACGTCCATGTGGGGCGCCATCGGGCAACCGGCGGAGCACTTGCCGCACTGGTAGCAGGCCAGCAGGTTCTGGCCGCTGATTTTTTCCAGCTTGGCCACGAAGGGGGCGCTGAGGCGGGAGGAAGAAATGTTCAGGGGCGTATTCATGCAGCCCTCTCCCCCGCATGCGGGCGAGGGGAGCTTGACGCCCATCGTTGGCAAGCGGAGAAGACGCATCTAAAGCCCCTCGCCCGCTGGCGGGAGAGGGGTTGGGGATAGGGAAAAACGTTCGTGATGTGCGCCATCCTCAGAACTTCCCGTCCATGCGGAACTCCGGCTGGTCGAGCCACAAGCCGACGTTCAGCACGCTGTCCAGCTGGGCCTGCAGCAGGTCGTACTGCAGGCGCTCCTCGTCGGCCATCTTGCCGATCAGCCCGACGATAACCGGGTCCTGGGTGTGGGTGGCCAGCTCCTCGAACAGGTGTATCGCCCGCCGCTCCAGGTCCATGGCATGACGCAGCGCCTGGGTGTCGTCGGCGACCAGCGCGTGGCCGCGGTGGGCGACAGCGGCTTCGAGTTCGGCCACCACTTTCGATGGGTGGGCGTACTTCGCCTCCTCGGCGACCAGCTGTTTCCACGCGTCTGCGCCGATGATCGCGCCGAACAGCGTGTGGGTATCGTCCCGGCGCGTATTCTCTTCCTCCGCCAGGCGCAGGAACATCGCCTTTCCGCTCGGGTTCCGGGTCATCTCGGCGGCGTGGCGATAGAAATGCTCGCCGCCGAATTCCAGGCTCAGCGCGGTGCGCGCCAACTCGATCATCCTGTCGTCGATGTGGCTCATCAGCTGCCGGACCTTTCGTCATGCAGCCGGTTGTGCAGCACCGAAGCGCCGGGCAGCACGTTGCCGCCGCGCACCAGGCGGCGTTTCTTGACGTCCTTGGGCGCGTAGGACGGCAGCAGAATCGGCGTCACCAGGTCGGTGTTTACGCCGGAATCCGCCAGCTCCTGCTCGAATTTGTCGAGATGAGCCAGACTGAGGCGACCGAGCTTGACGCTCTTGGCGTATTCGCCGGCATAGCGTCCGGCGCGCCGTCCGAACACGTTGTAGTCGAGCACCGAGTTGCCCATCAGGCGGTTGCGTCCGTGCAGGCCGCCGGTGGCTTCGCCCGCCACGTACAGGCCGGGGATGTCGGTCTCACAGCGCTCGTTGATCTCGACCCCGCCGTTCTGGTAGTGCAGCGATGGGTAGATCAGCATCGGCAGCTTGTTGATGTCGATGCCGTAGCGGATGTACTGGCGATACATGGCAGGGAACTGGTGGGCGACATAGCCCTCGCCGTGCAGCATGTCGATGAGCGGCGAGTCCAGCCACACACCGAGGCGGCCCGACGGGGTTTCGACGCCGCCGCCGTTCTGCACGCATTCGCGGATGATGGCCGAGGCCTCGATGTCGCGCGGCTCACGCGGGAAGACGAACAGCTCGCCGTCCTTGTTGAGCGGCTGGCCGCCGGCGCCGCGGATTTTTTCGGTGATGAGGAAGCCGGCGATCTGCTCGGGGAAGGAAGCGCCGGTCGGGTGGTACTGCACCGAGTCCATGTACATCAGCTTGGCGCCGGCGCGGTAGGCCATCACCAGGCCGTCGCCGGTGGCGCCGTAGTGGTTGGTGGTGTCGTAGCCGCGGATGTGCAGGCGCCCGTAACCGCCGGTGGCGATGAGGGTGGATTTCGCCTTGACGGTGAAAAATTCCTCGCTGTCCATGCTGTATAGGATCGCGCCGGCGCAGCGGCCAGCGTCGTCCATGATCAGCTCCACCGCCGGCATGAATTCCTTGATGGTGATCATGTCGGGATGGTTGCGCACCTCGTCCATCAGGGTGCGCATGATCATGGCGCCGGTGTAGTCGCGGCACGAAACCATTCGTTTTCTTGAAGTGCCGCCGCCGTGCAACACCTGCATGGAGCCGTCTTCTTCCTTGTCCCACACCACGCCCAGGTCTTCCAGCCACTTGACCACCGCCGGGCCGTCCTCGGTGAGAGCCTTGACCAGCTCGGGCTTGTTCTCGAAGTGGCCGCCGCCGATGGCGTCGAGGAAGTGGCGGGTGGGCGAGTCGGTGGCCGACACCGCGGCCTGCATGCCGCCCTGCGACATGATGGTATTGGAGTCACCCATGCGCAGCTTGGTGGCGATCATGGAGCGCATGCCGTGTTCCTGCATGGCGACCAGCGCGGCGTTGCAGCCGGCACCGCCGCCGCCGATGATCAGCAGATCGGTCTCGAAATCAGGATTTTCCAGATCCACCTGCTCGCTGCGCAGCCAGGAATGGGATTCCAGCAGGTCGGCCACCTCGGTGGTCAGCGTCTCGCCGCGGTTGGGGCCGACGCGCACCGGGCGCCGGGCGCTCGGTTCGTAGTCGGGGTGGAAGCCTTCCAGCACCGCTTGCCGTTCCTCGGCGTTCATCGGCGGGTAGACGGGAGCGGGTTTGCGCGCCAGTTCCAAGCGTCCCGGGCGCGTTTGCGCCACCTTGCGCAGCGATTCCGCCATGTATTCTGGATACATCTGATTTCCTCTTTAATTCGCTGTCGCGTTATTCGCTGTCGAGAGCGTAGTAACGTGCGGACAAGGCCTCGCGGCTCAGCGCCATCATCTCGGCGTACTCCGCCTCGAAGGCGCCGTCCTCCACGGCCTTGACCTTGGCCGCCAGAGCCGGGCTTTCCTTGCGCAGATAGCGGCCATAAAGGCGCTTCCCCAGGATGCCGACCAGCGGCTGCGTGATCTCGGCCGGGCAGCGCAGCATGCACAGCCCGCACTCGACGCAGTCGAAGGACAAATCCATCACCGCCGCGATGTCGCCGCGTTTGGCGGCCTGGATGTAATCCATGACCTGGAGCCCTTGCGGGCAGGCCTTGGTGCAGGTGTTGCAGGCGACGCAGCGGAAAATCGTGGGGTAAACCTGCAGCATGGCGCTGACGTCGGGCTTGAGTTTCTCGATGTCGTAGATCGCCTTTTCGGCGGGAACCGAGGGGATCTGGGCCAGCGTCATGCCGTCCTCGACCAGGGTCATGCAGGCCAGGCCGGTGCGGATCTTGT
>JBDKRR010000227.1:0-10245 GCA_039683315.1 Sulfuricella sp. | reverse complement strand
CGCCTGCAGGTGATGGGAAGTATTGGCGACAGACATTCCCGACGCTAGCGCCAGCGCGTCAACGCTGCGTTCGCCTTGCGCCAGCGCTTCCAGCAGTTCCAGGCGGTTGGGGCTGGCCATGGCTTTGGCAACGCGGGCGAAGTGCTCGAACAGGTGTTTTTTGGGGGAAACAGGTGCTGAAGTCATGGTGGCAAGTATACCGCAAGCTTCCTTAGTCGGGCTTGCCAAGCGGCGGTCAGCGCTTGCAGACAGGGCCGTCGTCAGGGTTCTCGAGGTTGCGCGCGATGGCCTGCACCAGTGTCTGCATTTCTTCCAGGGTGAAGGCGGAGAGCAGTCGGTTGGCCAGCTGGGGTTCAAGCCTGATCATGCAGGGCTGTCCGTTCTGAAGCGTGACGCGGATGCCGGCGACCTGGTGGGTAGCGTTCCCATCAGCCTGGTCGACCCGTTCTGCCTGCTGATCCATCAATTCGTCGTAGTAGCTGTCGAGGGCGTCCGACACGGCATCCGGAATGTCTTCCGGGACCGCGGCGATCATGCCCATGTTGTCCTCCACCACCTCGCAAGCGACGCCCCGCTCATGCGCGAAATCAATGAACTGCTGACGCAATTCGTCATCGAAAAACATAAATTCAAACATAGGCGATAAGCTTCTTCACGATTGGTTATTCGGTTTCGCGGCGGCTGCCGTGTCCGCCTGATCTGCAACCCAGTGCCCCGATTTGCCGCCCTGTTTCTCCAGCAAACGAATGGCGCCGATCTGCATGCCCCGGTCGACGGCTTTGCACATGTCGTAGATGGTGAGCAGGCCTACGCTCACCGCGGTCAGCGCTTCCATTTCCACCCCGGTGCGTCCCAGCGTTTGCGCAGTTACTGCGCACTCGATGCTGGCATCGGCCTGATTGACGTGGAATTCTACCGATACTTTCGTGAGGGCGAGCGGATGGCACAAGGGGATCAGGTCCGATGTGCGTTTTGCCCCCTGGATTGCCGCAATGCGTGCCACACCGAGCACGTCGCCCTTTTTTGCGTCGCCGTCGAGAATGAGTTGCAGCGTTGCGGGGAGCATGCGGATTGCGCCGGCAGCGCGGGCGATGCGCCGCGTTTCCGTCTTGTCGCCCACGTCCACCATGTGGGCCTGGCCTTGCGCATCGAAATGGGTGAACTGACTCACCGCGGCTCCCTTTTAACCGTGAACTTATTGTTTGGAGCAGCTATCATATCACCATGAAATTGATTTACTTACTGCTGGCCCTCGGGGTTTTTCTGCCCCGGGTTCTTGCCGATGGCCTGCCCGACCTGGGCGATGCTTCGCAGGCCGTCCTCTCGCCGCAGCAGGAACGCCGCATCGGCGAATCCGTCATGAGCGATATTCGCAGCAGCAGCGAGCTGCTGGACGATGCCGAGGTTACCGATTACCTTAATTCCCTGGGCGCTCGGCTGGTCGCAAACAGTGAAGATCCTGCCCGCAGCTTCGAATTTTTCGTCGTCAAAGACGCCACGCTGAACGCTTTTGCGCTTCCCGGCGGCTTTATCGGTGTGCATACCGGCCTTATCCTTTCGGCCCAGAGCGAATCCGAGCTTGCCAGCGTGCTGGCCCACGAAATTGCCCACGTTACCCAGCATCACCTGGCGCGCATGATTGCCGGCACGCAGAAAAACACCATCACCTCGCTGGCCGCGCTGGCGGTGGCGATACTCGCCTCGCGCTCCAACCCGCAAGTCGCCAATGCCGCCATGGCCACCGCCCAAGCCACCGGTATCCAGAGCCAGTTGGACTACACGCGCGAACATGAACGAGAAGCCGATCGTATCGGGTTGCAGACGCTGGAGCGATCTGGTTTCGATCCTCGTGCCATGGAGAACTTTTTCGAGCGGTTGCAGAAATACGGACGCCTGTATGAAAACAACGCGCCTGTTTATCTGCGTACCCACCCGCTCACCACCGAGCGGATTTCGGATGTGCAAAACCGCGTGGAGGCACTGCCTTATCGCCAGGTGCCGGATAGCCTGGATTTTCAACTGGTGCGGGCCAAGGTCGAGGCTTCACAGGGAACTTCGACGCAGGCGATTAAAATTTTCCAGGCAGCATTGAAGGACAGGAAATACAGCAACGAAGCGGCGCAGCATTATGGTCTGGCAGTGGCGCTGCTGCGCGGCAAGGACATTGCCGGCGCGGAGAAGGAGCTGGCTTTGGCACGCAAGCCGGTCATGGCGCACCCGATGTTCGATGCGTTGGCAGTGCAAATCAAGCTTGCCGCCAATCAGCCGGGCGCTGCTCTGGACGCCTGCCGAAGTGCCCTGAAACGCTACCCCCATCATCGCGCCTTGATTTTCGTTTGCGCAGAGACGCAATTGCAGATGCGACAACCCAATGAGGCACTGAGCCTGGTCAGCGGAGAGTTGAAAGCGCGTGGCGGTGACTACCGACTCTACCAGTTACAGGCCGAGGCCTACGCCGCCCTGGGAAAAAACCTGCAGCAACATATGGCGCTGGCGGAAGCTTACGCTCTGATGGGAAGTTTGAACGAAGCGGTCATACAGTTGCAGATCGGCCTCAAGGCCAGGGATGGGGATTTTTACCATTCATCCATCGCGGAGGCGCGCCTGCGCCAGTTGCGCGAAATGGAAAAAGAAACGCGCAAACAGGCACAGCCTTAAGCAATTTGCAGATATTGGCGGTGCAGTTGTTCTACCTGATGTTGCAATTCGCTGCGCCCGCCCTGGTTGTCGATGATGTCATCCGCCAGTCGCAGCCGCTCGGAGCGGCTGACCTGGCAAGCCATGATGGCGCGTACTTCCTCTTCGCTTAATCCGCTGCGCGCCATGGTCCTCGCCACCTGTTGTTCTTCATCGCAATCCACCACCAGTATCCGCTGTACTAATTCGCGGTACGAGCCGGTTTCCAGCAAAAGCGGTACTGCGATGATGGCATAGTGCGTTTGCACGGCCGCCAGGCGGCAGCACACTTCGTCTTTGATCAATGGGTGGAGCAGGGCTTCCAGCTGCTTTTTTGCGGCAGCGTCAGAAAAGATCAAATTGCGTAACCTGGAGCGATCCAGGTTGCCATCGGGCAGGACATAATCTGCTCCAAATTGTTTCTGAATAGCAGTGACAGCCGGTTGACCCAATACAGTGAGTTGGTGTGCTATCTGGTCGGTATCGATAACCGTGGTGCCGAGTCGCGCAAATATCTCCGCCGCCGCACTTTTGCCGCAGCCGATGCCGCCAGTGAGGCCGACGATCAGCACTAGGCTACGCCGAGGTAAGCCTGGGTAATCGCTTTACCCCAGAACAGGGCGATTAGCCCGCCGCCGGCAAGATAGGGGCCGAAAGGGATCGGTACCTGGCGGCCGTGGCCGGCGAAAAGGATAAGAACGATGCCGATTGCTGCACCGACCATGGAGGATAGCAGGATGGTGAGCGGCAGTACCTGCCAGCCCAGCCAGGCGCCGATCGCAGCGAGCAGCTTGAAATCGCCGAACCCCATACCTTCCTTGCCAGTCGCGAGTTTGAACAGCCAGTACACGCTCCACAGGATTAGATACCCCGCAACCGCGCCGACGACTGCGGAACTGAGAGGGGTAAAAGTGCCGTTGAAATTGACCAGCAGTCCCAGCCACAGCAGGGGCTGCGTAATGCTGTCCGGCAACAGGTGGGTGTCGAAATCGATGAAGGTAAGCGCGATGAGCGCCCAGACGAAAAGCAAAGCAGTCAATGCCGCAGCACCGAAGCCGAAATGCCAGGCGACAAAGGCGCTGAGCCCTCCGGTAAGGGCTTCCACGATCGGATAACGCGGGCTGATGGCGGTTTTACAACTGGAGCAACGTCCTCGCAAGGCCAGGTAACTCAGAACGGGAATGTTTTCCAGCGCGCTGATCTGATGCTCGCAGTTGGGGCAGGCTGAGCGGGGAACAATCAGATCGTAGCGCGGGCCGGGTGCGGAGGAAGGCTGATCGGCTGGGGTATCCAGCGCAGCGCATTGTTCGCGCCATTCCTGCTCCATCATTTTGGGCAGGCGGTGGATGACGACGTTGAGAAAGCTGCCCACTAACAGGCCCAATACGCCGCACAAGGCGATAAAGGCGGCAGGGGCGGATTGCAGAAGTTGCAGCAGTTCCATCAGCGGATTCCGGATGCGAGGGCGCGGGCCCGGCTTGCTGCCGGACCCGGGGCAAGAAGATTTAGACCACTGCGCCTAGTTTGAAGATCGGCAGATACAAGGCGACCACCAAGCCGCCGATGAGAGTGCCGAGCACCACCATGATCATCGGCTCCATCAGGCTGGCGAGGGCGCTCACGGCATCATCCACTTCCGCTTCATAAAAATCGGCCACCTTGCTGAGCATGGAATCGAGTGCGCCGGATTCTTCGCCGATGGTGACCATCTGCAGCACCATGTTGGGGAACAGGTTGGTGTTCTGCATCGCCACCGTCAGGCTGGTGCCGGTACTGACCTCGCCCTGGATTTTCTTGGTGGCATTGTAGTAGATGATGTTGCCGGCGGCGCCTGCCACCGAATCCATGGCTTCCACCAGCGGTACGCCGGCGGCGAACATTGTAGCCAGGGTGCGACTCCAGCGCGCGATGGTGGCTTTTTCAATGACCGGGCCAAACACAGGGGCTTTCAGCAAGAGGCGATCCATCACTTCCTGCATCGCGCGTGAACGTTTCCAGGTGTAAAAGAAGAACCAGAAAGCGCCACCGATAATGCCAAAGATCAGATACCAATAGGAAACGAAGAAGTCGGATATGGCCATCACGACCAGGGTGGGGCCCGGCAAGTCGGCGCCAAAACTGCGGAATACTTCCTTGAAGGCAGGCACCACGAAAATCATGATCACGGCGGTGATGACGAAGGCCACGATGATGATCGAGATCGGGTAGAACAGAGCGGCCTTGATCTTGCCCTTGATGGCTTGGATTTTTTCCTTGTAAGTGGCCAGCCTGTCGAGAATGGTGTCCAGAATACCGGCCTGTTCGCCAGCGTTGATCAGGTTGCAGTAGAGGGCATCAAAGTATATGGGGTATTTCTTGAACGCCTGGCTCATGCTGCTGCCGGTGGAAATATCTGACTTGATGTCGAGCAGCAGTTTCTGCACTGCCGGATTGCTGTGCCCCTTGCCCACGATGTCGAACGACTGCAGCAGCGGTACACCGGCTTTCATCATGGTGGAAAGCTGGCGTGTGAACAGGGTGATGTCCTTGTCGGTAATCTTTCCGCCCCTGCTCCTTTGTTTTTTAATCTTGGCCCCAAGCAGTCCTTGACGCCGCAAATTGGCGTTGACGATGGTTTCGCTCGCCGCCACCATGTCGCCTTTGACAATTTTCCCCTTCTTGTCCTTGGCTTCCCAACTGAAGTTGTACTCTTTTACTGCTATTTTTTTCGCGAGTGCCATTGTCAATCCTTATTCGTTGGTCACGGCTTCGATTTCTTCCAGTGAAGTCAGGCCGGATTTGACCTTGATCAGGCCGGAATAGCGCAAGTCTCGCACGCCTTCGCGCCGCGCCTGGTCTGAAATGTCGTGGGCCGTACCATTTTTCATGATGATACGGCTCATTTCGTCGGTAATGGGCATAACCTGATAAATGCCGAGGCGGCCTTTATAACCTTTTTGCTTGCACAGGTCGCAACCGCCTGGTTTATGGGTGTAAGGCTGCCAGCTGCCATCCAGGTCTTCCTCGTTGAAACCCGCCCGCAGCAGCGCTTCGCGTGGAATATCTATGGGGATTTTGCAGCTGCATAGACGCCGTGCCAGACGTTGCGCGGTGATCATAATGACCGACGAAGCGATATTGAAAGGCGCTACGCCCATGTTCATGAGACGGGTCAGCGTGGAAGGGGCGTCGTTGGTGTGCAGGGTGGAGAGAACCATGTGGCCGGTTTGTGCCGCCTTGATGGCGATGTCGGCGGTCTCCAGATCGCGAATTTCGCCCACCATGATCACGTCCGGATCCTGGCGCAGGAAGGATTTGAGCGCGGCGGCAAAGGTCAATCCTGCCTTGTCGTTCACGTTGACCTGGTTGACGCCCGGTAGGTTGATTTCGGCCGGATCTTCCGCAGTGGAAATATTGACGCCCGGCTTGTTGAGAATGTTGAGGCAGGTATAGAGCGATACGGTCTTGCCGCTGCCGGTCGGGCCGGTTACGAGTACCATGCCATAAGGCCGCTGCACGGCAGCGAGCAGCAGTTCTTTCTGGTCCGGATCGTAGCCGAGGGCGTCGATGCCCAGCGTGGCGCTGGCGGGATCGAGAATACGCATGACGATCTTTTCGCCATACAGGGTAGGCAGGGTGCTAACGCGGAAATCGATGGCGCGGTTCTTGGACAGGACCAGCTTCATGCGTCCATCCTGCGGCACGCGCCGCTCGGCGATGTCCAGCTTGGAGATCACCTTGATGCGCGAGGATATTTTGTCCTTGATCGCCAACGGGGGCTGAGCCGCTTCGTACAGGTTGCCATCCAGACGGTAGCGGATGCGGAAGAATTTCTCATAAGGCTCGAAGTGGATATCCGATACCCCCGCATTGATCGCGTCCATGAGGATCTTCTGCAGGTATTTGACCACCGGCGCATCGTCGATTTCAACGCTGGCGCTCTCGTCCTGACGCGCTTTTTCCTGGGTTTCATCGTCGGTGAATTCCAGGTCTCCCATGTCTTCGATCGACATGCTCTTCAGCGAAGTGTCGCTGGATTCGACGACTTTCTCGATCAGCTTGCCGAGCTTGTCATCTTCGACCACCACCTGTTCCACTGTATGGTTGGTCTGGAAACGCAAGTCGTTGATGGTCTGGAGATTGGTGGGGTCGGAAGTGGCGATGAAGAGATGCGTGCCGCGCTGGTGCAGGGGCAGAACACGACGACTCTGGATGGTCGCGGGATCGATGATGCCCTTGGGCAGGTGATCGACGGAGATCGCATTAAGGTCGAGCAGGGGGAAACCGAAGTTCTGCGAGGCGAATTCCGCTACCTGAGCGGCGCCGAGTTTGTTGCTCAAAACCAGTTGGGAAACGAAGCTGATGTTGGACGCTTTGGCCTGGGCCTTGATCGCTTCGGCATCGACGTCAAGAAGCAGGCCCTGTTGAACCAGTGAGCGAGCCAGACCGCTTAGGCTAGTGGGAGGCGCAGCTGCGACCATCTAATTGGATGCTCCAATGAGTGCGTAAATAGTTTAATGATGCCCCTTGCATGTTTTTTTGTAAAGCAAACGGCCCTGTTATTAGGGGGCTCCGGAGGGAGGGAATATTTTGACTACTTTCACAGCACGATCCTGGGTTTGAATGATTTCCAGCGCAATACCGGCAATCTTCAGACTGATGCCGGCTTCCGGGATATCTTCGAGATGTTCGAGAATCAGGCCGTTCAGGGTTTTCGGGCCGTCCAGCGGGAACTGCAAAGCGAGTTTGCGGTTAAGGTCGCGCAGCAAGCTGCCGCCGTCCACCAGCCAGCCGCCGTCTTCCTGGAGGCGATAGGCGCTTCCCTGTGCCGGGGCGTGGGTAGTGAATTCGCCCACGATCTCTTCCAGGATGTCTTCCAGGCTCACCAGGCCGAGTAATTCGCCATATTCGTCTACCACCAGCCCCGCACGGCGCTGGGTTTCCTGGAAGTGCTGCAATTGGGTAAAAAGCGCGGTTCCAGCGGGGATGAAATACGGTTCGCGCATCACTTCCCGCAGCGCTTCGGCGTCCAGTTCGCCGCTCTGTGTCTGGTGCAGCACCTTGCGCATATGAATCTGGCCGATGATGTTATCCAGTTGTCCCTGGTAGACCGGCAAGCGGGTGTGGTGACTGGTAGAAAGCTGATGGCGAATTTCTTCCGCCGCCGCGTCGATGTCGATGGCTTCGATCTGGTTGCGAGGCGTCATGACATCGTCCACCGTGATTTTTTCCAGGCTGAACAGGTTGAGCAGGATGCTTTGATGTTTTTGTGGAATGTAGTGGCCTGCCTCCAAAACCAGGGTACGCAACTCCTCAGGGCCAAGAGAATGTGCTTCGGCGTCTTTGGGTTTGAGGCGCATCAGCCAAAGCAGCAGATTGACGAACAGATTGACGAACCAGATGATCGGGTAGGCAAGCCTGATCAGCGGGGTGAGCACAAAACTGGCGGGAATCGCGACACGTTCCGGATAGGCCGCTCCCAGTACCTTGGGGGTGATTTCGCTGAATACTAAAATAAGGAAGGTCACCGCCAGGGTGCCGATGGTTAGGGACCATTCGTTATCGCC
Organism: Sulfuricella sp.; assembly: GCA_039683315.1. Taxonomy (GTDB): domain Bacteria; phylum Pseudomonadota; class Gammaproteobacteria; order Burkholderiales; family Sulfuricellaceae; genus Sulfurimicrobium. Next base: position 2,023 of record JBDKRR010000227.1, on the reverse strand, counting down.
GAACAGTCTAATGGTAATAACGGTAACCAGAGCGGCGGCGGCGGCATTGAGCAGATTGTTGCCGAGCAGGAGAATGCCCAGCAGTTTGTCGGTATGGTCGAGCAGGTAAGCCGTGAGCTTTGCGCCACGATGGCCCTGTTTGACCAGATGTTTCAGGCGATAGCGGTTGATAGCCATCATGCTGGTTTCCGAGATAGAAAAGAAACCGGAAACGATCAGCAAAACAGCCAGCGCGCCGATCAGCACGCCTAAGGGTATGTCGTTCAAGAAGCGTAGGGCCTTGGGCTATGGAATGGATGCACAGTCATGGCAGGCGCCTAACGCCCCAGCAGGATCTCAAGCACGAACTTGCTGCCGATGTAGGCCATCAGCAGCGCGGCGAACCCGCTCAAGGTCCAGCGAATGGCGGTGCGTCCGCGCCAGCCATATATATGCCGACCGCCGAGCAGTGCTGCGTAAATGGCCCAGGAGATCAGGGCAAACAGTGTCTTGTGGCTGAATTGCAACGCCTGACCGAAGATCTCTTCGGAAAACAGCATGCCGCTTACCAGCGTCAGTGTAAGGAGGGTGAAGCCCGCCCACAGGATGCGGAACAACAGGTGTTCCATGGTGAGCAAGGGCGGCAAGCGTTGCAGCAGCGTTGAGAGCGGCCGGTTGTGGAGATGGCGTTCCACTAGTGCCATCAGTAATGCATGCAAGGCCGCGATGGTGAACAGGCTGTAGGCCAGGATGGCGATGTGCAGGTGAATTTTGAACAGCAGCAATTCGGAGTGCAGCAGGGTATGGGTGGCTGGCAGCAGCAAGGGGGCGAAGAGGCTGACGGCGGCGAAAGGCAGTACGAAGCCTTGCAGGCCTTCCAGGTCGTTACGCATGCTCGCCAGCCAATAGACCGCAACGGTCAGCCAGGCAATGGCGGAAATGGCGTGGCCGACGCCGAGCTTTAGCCCCTCGGGCTGGAAAATGGAGTGGTACAGCAAGGCGCCGTGGAGCGCCAGTGGAACCAGGATGGCCAGTTTTTCCAGGGCAGGGTTCAGTGCGCGGGCGCTGTCGCCTTGCCACAGGACCCGCCAAAAATAGGCGCTCAGCCCGGCATAAAGTAGGGCGGTCAGGAAAAGAGGTAAAAAATCAGGCATGGTTTGGGATAAAATTCAGTCTTTCCGATTCTACACCATCAGCATCTAGGAACGAACATGTTCGATAACCTTTCACAGCGCCTTTCCGGCGTAATCAAGACCCTGCGCGGTCAGGCGCGTCTAACCGAGGCCAATATCCAGGACGCCATGCGCGAAGTACGCATGGCCTTGCTGGAAGCCGACGTGGCGCTGCCGGTGGTGAAGGACTTCATCGCCAAGGTCAGGGAGCGCTCTCTGGGCCAGGAAGTCATGTCCAGTCTCACTCCCGGTCAGGCGGTGGTGCAGGTGGTGTACCAGGAACTCACCCTCCTCATGGGCGACCACAACGCCACGCTCAACCTGGCGGCGCGCCCGCCGGCAGTCATTCTGCTGGCAGGTTTGCAGGGCGCGGGCAAAACCACAACAGCTGGCAAACTGGCGAAGTTCCTGCGCGAGCAGATGAAGAAAAAAGTCCTGCTGACCAGTTGCGACGTATACCGTCCGGCGGCGATCGAGCAGTTGAAAACCCTGGCGCAGCAACTGGAAACGGATTTCTTTCCCTCCGAAGTGGGGCAGCAGCCGGAAAAGATCGCGCTCGACGCGCTGGATTTTGCGCGCAAGCATTTCCACGATGTGGTGATCGTCGATACTGCCGGCCGCCTGGGCATCGACGAAGCGATGATGGACGAAATCAAGCGTCTCCATGCCGCGCTCGATCCGATCGAGACGCTGTTCGTGGTGGACGCGATGCAGGGGCAGGACGCGGTCAATACCGCCAAGGCCTTCAGCGATGCGCTACCGCTTACCGGCGTGATCCTCACCAAGCTGGACGGTGATTCGCGCGGTGGTGCGGCGTTGTCGGTGCGGCAGGTAACCGGCAAACCGATCAAGTTCGTCGGTATGGGGGAAAA
>JBDKRR010000226.1:0-3380 GCA_039683315.1 Sulfuricella sp. | reverse complement strand
GGCACCAGGCCGGCGATGCGGTAGGCGTTGACGTGGATGGCGTTGCCCAGGCCCAGCTCCACGTCCAGCAGGATTTCGCGCCGGAAGGCGTCGAGCACGATGTCCTGGGAGGCGGAGAAGAAGGCGACCGCTGCCGCCAGGTAGGCGATGCTCCACAAATCCAGTTGAGGATCGAACCAGCCGAAGAGCGGCAGCGAAAGCAGCAGGACGAGCTGGGTCACCAGCATCCAGCCGCGGCGGCGTCCCAGGTGCGGGAAGGCGAAGCGATCCATGAGCGGCGACCAGATGAATTTCCAGGTGAAAGGCAGCTGGATCAGGGCGAACAGGCCGATGGCCTTGAGGTCCACCTGCTCGGAGCGTAGCCAGGCGGGCAGCAGGCTGATGAGAATGTAGAGCGGCAGGCCGGAACTGAAGCCGGTGAAAATGCAGATCAGCATGCGCCGGTTGAAAATGGCTTCGCGCAACTTGGCGGACATTCGGGTTCCAGTGTTGGTCAATGGCCGCTACCTTAACTGAAAAGGCCGGCAGGTGGCCAGCTTTGAGCATGCCGGGGGGGTGTGTCACAATGGCGCCCATGTTGGAACAGAGTCTTTTCGCGGTATTTCTCGTCGGCCTGCTGGGCGGCACCCATTGCGTCGGCATGTGCGGCGGCATCGTGGCCGCGATTTCCCTGCAATTGCCCGGGCAGGGGACGCGCTTCAGCTATCACATCGCCTACAACGCCGGGCGCATCCTGAGCTACGCCATCGCTGGTGGAATCGCCGGCGCGGTGGGCGCGAGCACCTTGCTGCTCAAGGGTTTCTGGCCGGTGCAGCAGGGCTTGTACGTCGTCGCCAACCTGATGCTGGTGGCGCTGGGGCTTTATCTCGCCGGCGTCTGGCAGGCGGTGACGCAGATCGAACGTCTCGGCGGTCTGCTGTGGCGGCGCCTGCAGCCATTCTCGAAACGTTTTCTACCGGTGCGCCACCCGGCCCAGGCTTTCGCGCTGGGCGCGCTGTGGGGCTGGCTGCCGTGTGGGCTGGTATACAGCGTGCTGATTTCCGCCCTCGCCAGCGGCAGCGCCTACTCGGGCGCGGCGACCATGCTGGCTTTCGGCCTCGGCACCTTGCCTAACCTCATCGCCATGGGGCTGTTTGCCCAGCAATTGCAGGCATTGACGAAAAACATCTGGGTGCGCCGCATGGCCGGCTTGCTGGTGGCGGGATTCGGCGCCTGGGGGCTGGTGCGGGTGGCACTTTAGCGGTCTTGCCGCGTGACCCGACAAACCCGATCTTCCTTACAAAAATCCGATTTTTGAGGGACTGGTTGTAGCTTGTGACTCTCGAACGATCTGAATAGTGTTCTATTTTGAAAAAATTGAATATAGATAATTAGAAAGAACGCCAGATGCCAATCCCAGCACCCAACCCAAAATGTATCCTATCCATAAAACAGTATTATTCTTTTCTATCTTCGTTACATGTTCGGTGTCTTTATTCGTAAGAATAATAAAGGAAGGCGATCTTAGATGAAACTTCATCTCATAAAAGTGATGAATTGAATATAGAACCGCACCTAGGCTTAAAAAGATAGCCATAGAAACGGAAAGATATCTAACCGCACCTGAAATACTAGTTATCGCATTACTGGCATATATGCTATTAGCAGAAAGTCCCCAAAAAACCATAATAACGACAAAAATAGTGGTAAACCAAAACGAGAGCAGTTCATCGGCGTTTCTGAAAATGAATGTCTTTAATTTAGAAGACTTGGAGATGATGTTCTCTGCATGATTTTTAAGAAGTCCTGCTATGTCGGTCGCCCAAGTTATTTCAGTATGACTTATTTTGTATAAGAACAATCCAGACTGAAACCAGTGAAATCTACCCTCTATCCCAAAATCTGGATCAGTCGATATTACAACAGTAATTTCTTGCTTTTCCGGGATATCACGACCGTTGAATTTGATCAAATAGTTAAAATTTACCGATATCGCAATCGGATAAGAATTCACGATTGGATGATAATTTTCGAAGGCGGCAACAGTATTATGTGTTACAGAGGTGCCGTCACTGTAATGAACGGTAATCGCGAAATGTATGAGGGTTGAATCATTTTGCTTAGCCATCCGTTGATTGACCAGATGAAATATATTCGCAACCTCGACGTTCGTTACCCGGAAAATACCTTCACTACGACCGGTGGTTTCCTGAGGCTTACCCAGTAAGCCAGCAATAAATTTGCTGAAGTCTTTTGCCTCACACGGCAACATCACAAAATTTTTGCCATCCTGGCTTCCTGCATTTGGTGCGCTACCAAAATCAATATTCTCAATATTTGCCATGTTTTTACCCCGATATTAAAATTCCCCTCCATCAAGAAAACAACGCAAACCAAAGGGGTCAGCTCAGCTTCGCGTGCTTTAGCCGCGTTCGATCCGATACGCCGCGACGCTGCCCCGGATGTTGGGCAGGAGCGCGATCTCCCGCTCACCGTCCATCACCACCCGTTCCAGAATGCGGATGCCGTGCGTGGCGCAGAAAGCCTCGAAATCCTTGAGCGTGCAGAGGTGGATGTTGGGGGTGTCGTGCCACTGGTAGGGAAGATTGGGCGATACCGGCATATGGCCCTGCAGCACCTGCACGCGGTGGCGCCAGTAACCGAAGTTGGGGAAGGCGACGATGGCTTCCTTGCCGACGCGCAGCATTTCGCCGATCACCTGCTCGATGTGCTTCATCGCCTGCAGAGTTTGCGACAGAATCACATAATCGAATGAGGCGGCCTCGAAGCCCGACAGGCCCGCATCCAGGTCGTTCTGGATCACGTTGAGGCCTTTTTTCACGCAGGCGAGGATGTTGGCGTCCTTGATGTCGACGCCGTAGCCGTGGGCCTGGCGGCTATCCTTAAGGTATTTCAGCAGGGTGCCGTCGCCGCAGCCGAGGTCGAGCACGCGCGAGCCAGGCTTGACCCACGCGGCGATGGTGGCGAAATCGTGCCGCACTTTTGCATTTTCCATGTTCATGCCGCCCCCTCCCCCGCAATCCGCTCCATGTAAGCCCGCACCAGGTTGTGGTAATGCGGGTCTTCCATGAGAAAGGCGTCGTGGCCGTGGGCGGCGGTGATTTCCGCGTAGCTCACGTCGAGATTGTTATCCAGCAGCGACTTGACGATTTCGCGCGAGCGCGCGGGCGAAAATCGCCAGTCGGTGGAGAAGGAAATGACCAGGAATTTGGCGCGGGCCGCCCGCATGGTTTCGCTCAAATTGCTGTGCTGATGGTGGTGGCTGGGGTCGAAATAGTCCAGCGCCTTGGTCATCAGCAGATAGGTGTTGGCGTCGAAGCTGTCGGCGAACTTGTCGCCCTGGTAGCGCAGGTAGGACTCGATCTCGAATTCCACCTCGT
>JBDKRR010000225.1:0-3188 GCA_039683315.1 Sulfuricella sp. | reverse complement strand
TGTGAAGGGCGAGCGCTACCCTGTCACCTATGAGGGCATGAAGACGCGCTGGCGGCGCAAGAAAGCCGAAGCCGGTGCCGGCGATATGCGCTTCCACGACAACCGGCACACGGCCGCCTCTCGCCTGCTGCGCAAGTCCGGCAATCTGAAGGCGGTGCAAAAGCTGCTCGGCCATGCCGACATCAGCACCACGGCGCGGTTTTATGCCCACGTCGAGCTCGATGATTTGCGCAGCCTGATGGAAGCGCCGTCGCACAAGAATGGCGGCAAGTCCCAAGGAAACTCCCAAGGTTCGCGTAAGCGTTCCGGAAATTCCGGATAACTCAAAGGCTTACGGGAATAGCCCCTTGGGCTGGGGGACTAGGGGTCGTTGGTTCGAATCCAATCACTCCGACCACTAAAGCCCTTGAAAATAAAGAGAAATTCCCAGCGGCTCCTTCGGGAGCCGTTCTCGTTTTGGCCGCAAAATGCCGCCGAAAAGCGCCCTTGGTCGCATAAAGTCCCAAGGTTTTACCAAGGTTTTGCCAAGGACGTTCACGGTGCGTTCGGGTGCAGGGTCACGCGGTGTGAAAGGTGGAGATGTCACCGGCCCCTGCTGCCGGTGTTACGCGCCACCTCCGGCTGGGCGTTGGCCGAGCGGATAAATTCTACCGCAAAAAAAAGCCCCCGCGTGAGCGAGGGCCAAGTCACCCTTGGGAGGGTGAGAGAGACAATCATTTCGGCCAAGCGGCTACCGTCTCCCGATGACGGACGGCGCAATCGCCATACTGGCCAACCACATCCAAAGCCCATGCCAGCCACGCATCATAGTCGTCGGCGACAGGCTTCTTAATTTCGGGGCACGGCGCTGCTAGGGCGCTGTCCAGCGATGGCTTTGTTGACGGTATCAATACCCGTTTGGAGCTTGCGCACCCGACCAGCAGAAGGGACGCAATCAGCAGGCAAAGGAATTTCATTTTTCAAATCCTTCTTTAAATCGGCAATCTGGGTGGCGAGCTCGGATTGCTGCTCCCCGTACCGTCGAGCGGCCTTGTTAATGGTGGCCGTCGCGCTGGCCAGATCGCTCAAGGCGGCATTGGCCTGCTCGGCTGCCGTGTTGGCCTGCTCGGTCTTCAGGCCGGCAATCTCGGCCTCGTCCTTCCATCCCCTGATCGTCCAGCCAGCGCCAAACAGGATGGCCACCGCCAACAGGAGGCCAACGCCGGCAGCAATCAGGCGAACTGCGGAAAGCTGGATCATAGCCAGCCCTTGTATTTCGGGGCTCGAATCTGGAGCACGTCCTTGACGTGGTGCCGGTTGATGTCGCAAGCGCTGCGGCCGCCATAAAGCGGCTGGCGAGATTTGAGGCATGTGGCTTCGACGTTCCCCCACCATTGCTGCGGATCGCATCCGGTCTTGATCTGGCAGGCGCGGCGCTCGTTCTGCACGCCGCCCATGCCGCCATTGTAGGCCGCGTCAGCAAAGGCCAAGCGCTGGTGAGTATCCTTGACCGAGCCGAGCGTCTGGTAGTCGCCGCGCACCTTGAGCACCACGGCGCGCAGTTGCAGATCCGGGCGGTCATAGACATTCGCCCATGACCATTGGCGCAAGGCGGGATGGCGGTCTTTCAACTCCTGCAAGGCGTCGAAGCGCAGCTTGCCGTCTGGGCTCCATGCTCGCGTCACCTGCCCGAATCCTGCGCCTTCCTCGCGCGCTGTCTTCAAACGGCTCGACGGGTTCCAGCAGCGGCTATGTTTCAGCGTGATGCAGCTCTCGTGCTCGATCAGCGCCGGCAGCAGCTCCGGTCTGGGATGGTCGCCCCAATATTGCGCCTGCTCGGTATGCAGCATGGCGCGGTAGGTCTGTGCGGCAGGTGGAATGTAGGTCTGGACGTTCTGGGCGCGGGCGAGGCCGCCAAAGAGCCCCATGAGGCCGTAGGCAATGATGGCCAACGCGATCAGCGCCAACCCAGAGCCTATCGGATCTTCGCCAGCCTTGCGGAACAGGTTGCGGGCATCGGCCTCTGGATAGTCATGCAGCGCCTTGCGAGCGAGATGCACAAAGCCGACGGCGAGCAGCGGAGTGACGAGGGAGAGAAGCAGCATGGCGGTCGTGACGCCATTGTCGGGATCAGTCAGGTAGAGCGCTGCGAGAACAACGGCGGAGCCGCCGATGAGAAAGAGATGTCGGAAGCGCATAGGGTTTCTTCCTATCTGGGGCCGGGCAAAGTGAATAGACTCACAGTATGGCTGATGGCTGCGCCTATAACGCCGCTACAACCACCTACCCACATCAATGTTCGCCATCCCCCTTTTGCTTCCGACAACGTGTTATTGATCGTGTCGAGCTTCTCGAATATCCTCAGCATGTTTACGTTGATAGCGATGATGTCTTTTTCCAAAGCATCAAGCCTCGCGTCATGAGCTCCCAGCTCGCGGTGGATTTCCTGTGTCATGGCTGACGGCAGCTCGGCGCTGCATTAGATGAAGTGGCAAAAGCGCCGAAGCCTGAAACCATTATGTTCCCCCTTAAAGATAGTCGGATTTTATAACGGATGGTTCGATTCTGATACCACCCGTTCCGCAAAAAAGCTCCATTCATTTGAAAGCGTCAATCGCGCTGCGGTAGATTTCTTCCTCGACCTTTTCGAGCTCCTTAAGCTTTTTCTTCTTTTCGGCAGGGGAAAGCGCTGGGTCGGCATTGATGTCAACCTCCTGATCGCGAACCTGCGCCGCCGACTTGGCCGTCTGCTTCACCAGCTTTTCAAGGCTGATCAGCTCGGCAGTGCCGGGGCGGGCGAACATCTTGTCGATGGCCTCGCCGTCGCCGGCCTTCTTGGCTTCCTTGAACTCTGCTGCTGCCGCATTGGCCTCGTCGGCAAGCTGGTAGAAGCGTGAGCGCAAGGGGCGCACGTCATTGGCTTTGTAGAAGTCTTTGACGAAAGGCACCTCGCTCGACACCACCTGCGAGGGATCAGACGCCATCATGCTGCCCAAGCCCACCGTGTCGGTGATGAAGGTGCCAAGGCCGCCCGTATAGGTGCGCCACGCATATTTCAGCGTCTCGGGGCTCACCTTGCTGATGTCGTTCTCGTAGCGCCCGGCTCCCAAGGCTTCGCCTGCGCCGGCAATGGCCTGCGCGGTCTTGTCGAATGGTGTGTTCTTGGTGGCGCGGAACATCTTGAGATTGTCCGGCCGGCTCTTGGTGAA
>JBDKRR010000224.1:0-2866 GCA_039683315.1 Sulfuricella sp. | reverse complement strand
CCGCCGCACCTGATCGCCGCCAATGGCATGGACGCCTTCACCCAGTTGCTGGAGTCCTACGTTTCCAGCAAGGCCAACCCGTTCACCGATGCGCTGGCATGGTCCGGCATGGAGACGGTGCGGGATGGCCTGCTTGCATGGTACGAGAATGGCCCGGATGCGCCAGCGGGACGGGAGAAGATGGCTTATGCCGCGCTGCTCTCCGGTATTACGCTGGCCCAGGTGGGGTTAGGCTCGGTGCATGGCCTGGCGGCTCCGCTCGGCGCTTTCTTTCCGATCCCGCACGGCGTGGCTTGCGGCACCTTGCTGGCCGCGGCGACGCGCGTGAATGTCGAGGTCATGGAAGCGCGCGAGCCGGCCAATCCGGCGCTGGTAAAGTATGCGCGCGTCGGACGTTTGTTGAACCACCAGGCCCATGTCGACGACGTCGCAGCGCGCGGGGCGCTGTTACGCGCCCTCGACGAATGGACCGAACGCATGGGCGTGCCGCGCCTGGGGGCGTTCGGCGTGGGCGAGGCGGATCTGCCGCGCATCGTCGCCAACTGTCGCGGCAGCAGTATGAAGACCAATCCGGTGGTTATCCCCGATAAGGATGTCGGAAAAATCCTACGATTGCGTTTATAATTCACGTTCTTTTCGTTGCCATAGTGGTATCCGATCATGCCTTCTTCCCGAGCGTCCACTTCCTTTCTGTTGAAGACCCTGCATGAACTGGATGCCGGCAGCACGAGCCACACCTCCTGGCTGAAGGACCTGCACCGTGCCCTGGTTTGCGGCGGAGGGGCGAATCCAGCGGATATGCTGACCGACGCCCATTGCCGCTGCAAGTTCGGCCAGTGGTATTACCAGCGCGATTACCCAGAACTGCAGGAAGGTCCGTGGTTTGAGAAGATGGGCTCTTTTCACAAGAGCATGCACGATAACGCGCGTCTCCTGTTGAACAGAAGGGAAAACGGACAGCCGGTTTCCGCAGACGAGTACGACGAGTTCATGGATCTGTCCATCCGCTTCAAGCTGGAAATGAGCGGGCTGCAGACCAGCATCATCAGCAAGATGTGCCTGGTGGACCACCTTACCGGGGTGTGGAACAGAAACGGCATGCTGCACAAGCTGCAGCAGGAACACGAGCGCATGGCGCGCAGCGGCGCTGTCTGCTGCGTGTGCATGATGGACCTCGACCACTTCAAGCGCGTCAACGACGATTACGGCCACATGGCCGGAGACACCGTGCTGCATGAAACAATCGGTTTCTTCCACGACAAATTGCGCAAATATGACGCGATTTTCCGCTACGGGGGCGAGGAGTTCCTCTTTTGCTTGCCCTCCAGTAACGCGCAGGACGTGGTGAAAACTATGGAGCGCTTGTGCGCTGAACTGGCTGCGCATCCGATCGCTCTCAAGGACAAGGGTACCATTCACGTCACGGCTTCATTCGGTGTCGCCGTCATGAGTCCGGACGAAGCGGTGGAAGACACGATCGAAAAAGCCGATCACGCCCTGCTTTGCGCCAAGGCTTCAGGACGTAATCAGGTGTGTCTGTGGGACTGTCTGGGCGAGAATCCATGCACTGATTGCGCATAAGTCACCCGGCGGTCGCTGGTAGCGGCGGATCCGCGCCTTACTGCCATAGTGGGGCAATTCTTCAGGTGCGCCTATAACGCATGTTCTCCAGGTTCCTGGCAGAACCGATAAGAGCCTTTTCTGGTTTTTATTTTCCACGTAGCGCTGTTAATCTGGCTTTAAGCTAGCGCGTGGATAATAGCGCGACGTGGTCATGACGTTTCGTGAGACTGGTCGTGCTTCTCTAGCAAATAACGCCCCAAAGGACAAAATCGATGAACCCATTCCAGAAGCGCACGGCTATTCGCATCGCCGCTGTCAGCATTCTTCTTGCGGCTATTGCCAGCCCTGTGTCATGGTTTGTTGCGCGTGAAAGTGCCGAGGAAAGTATCGTATCCCTGGCCATTGAAGAATCGGACCGACTGCTGCACCACCACAACGCGATCGATCTCTCCGGCGCGGATGCCGTCGAGCATGCCACCGTCGCGGCTAGAACCATTGCCGGTGGCTTGTTTGATATTGCCGAAATATACGACGGCAATGGCCGCAAACTTGCAGAATCGATGAATAAGGGGGGTGAGGCGGTCGAGAAATTCCTTCCGCATCATGGCACGCCAACCTACACCGCTGCCTCGTACGAAAGCTTGAAGATTGCAGGGGAACCGTGGGTCCTGCGAGTTTTTGTTCCGCTGCGCAGTTCTGCCACTGACACGAATGGACCCATTACCGGCTATTTCGAGGGTGTGCGCGTTGTGCCGACATGGCAAAAGGAGCAAATGTTCGTTAATTCCCTGACCGCAGCATTGATGATCGGTCTGGCGTCCTTGCTCTGTGGTGCAGCGATCTATCCAGTGGTGATTCGTCTATCCGCCGACAACGAGCGTAAAGCACGCGAGGTGCTCGATTCGCATATTTCGATGATGGAAGCGCTTGGCCGCGACATTGCCAAGCGGGATTCCGACACCGGTGCGCACAATTACCGGGTTGCCTGGATCGCCGCGCGCATAGCTGAGCGCATGGGCCTGATGGGAAGCGCCATGCAGGCGCTCATTGCCGGCAGCTTTCTGCACGATGTGGGGAAAATCGGGATTCCCGATGCAATTTTGCTCAAGCCGGGCAAGCTGGACGATGCGGAACTGGTTATCATGCGCACCCACGTCGCGCAGGGGGAGGAAATTGTTACCGGCATGGGCTGGCTAGATGGGGCCAACGCGGTCGTGGCCGCACATCATGAAAAATGGGACGGTTCCGGCTATCCGCACAAGGTCTCCGGTGAGGCGATACCGCTCGCAGCGCGAATTTTTGC
>JBDKRR010000223.1:0-6925 GCA_039683315.1 Sulfuricella sp. | reverse complement strand
CCGCTCAATATCTGCGTGCAGATCATGGGCGAAGTGCCGGCGGGACAGGCATTGCGCCGCGATGGCGCCCGTCCTGGTGATGAAATCTGGGTGTCCGGCACGCTGGGCAACGCCGCACTGGCGCTGGCGCACTACCAGCGTCGCGTCGAGTTGGTGCACATGGAAGCCGCGGCGATGCTGCCTTTCCTCCACCTGCCGCAGCCGCGGGTGGCGGCGGGTATCGCCTTGCGCGGCATCGCTACGGCCGCGATCGATATTTCCGACGGACTGCTGGCTGATCTGGGTCATATTCTGGAGCAGTCCGCGCTGGGTGCGGAAATCCATTTCGAGCGTTTGCCGCTGCACGAGGTCATGCGGCGCCATATCGGCTTGGAAATAGCGCAAAACTGCGTGCTGGCGGGGGGGGACGATTACGAGCTGTGCTTTGCCGCGCCTGCAGATCGTCATGAAACGATTCTGGAGCTGGCGCGGAAACTGGAACTGCCGCTGACCTGCATCGGACGCATGACCGCCGCGGCAGGTCTGCAGCTGCTGCGCGACGGGGAAATCATGAAAGTTAGCGCGAAAGGCTTCGATCACTTTGCAGCCTGACCTGAAATTCATCCTGCGTCATCCGGCGCATTTTTTCGCCATCGGCTTCGGCTCCGGGCTCAGCCCGGTCGCGCCCGGGACCGCCGGGTCGCTGGCGGCGATTCCACTCTACCTGATGCTGGCCTATTTCCTGCCAATGGGGCCTCTGCTGGCCGTGGTGGGCGTGTCCTTTGTGGCCGGCATCTGGTTCTGCGAGGTGACCGGCAAGGCGCTGGGCGCGCCCGATCACGGCGGCATGGTGTGGGACGAGATCGTGGCGATGTGGCTGATCCTGGTTTTCACGCCGCCGCACTGGTTGTGGTTCGGCGTCGCCTTCCTGCTGTTCCGCCTGTTCGATATCTGGAAACCTTTTCCCGTTCGCTATTTCGACCAGCACGTCAAAGGCGGTTTCGGGGTGATGCTGGATGACCTGCTGGCGGCGGGCTACGCGCTTGCCGTGTTGAAACTGCTGGAGCGATTTTATGGATGATGCTTTGTACCGACTTGCCGAGGAAACCGGCCTGGCCCTGAAAGCCAAGGGCTGGATGCTGGCGACGGCGGAATCCTGTACCGGTGGCTGGGTGGGCGAGGCGGTGACGGCAGTGTCCGGCAGCTCTTCTTGGTACGACCGGGGTTTCATCACTTACACCAACGAGTCCAAGCAGGAAATGCTTGGGGTTTCGGCGCAAACCCTGGCGCGTCACGGTGCCGTAAGCGAAGCGACTGTCAGGGAAATGGCGAGCGGGGTTCTGTTGCGCAGCCAGGCCGGAATTTCCCTGGCGATCAGCGGGATTGCCGGCCCCAGCGGCGGTTCTCCCGACAAGCCGGTGGGTACGGTATGCTTTGCCTGGGCGGTGAGGGGCGGCGCGGTGAAAAGCGAGTGTTGCCTGTTCCCGGGTGACCGGCGCGAAGTCCGGCTACAGGCTGTGGAGAAGGCATTGCGGGGGGTGTTGACGCAGATGTAATGCGCCGCACCGCGCCATCGCGTACTCAGTAAAACCGGTAGCCATTCCTGCCGGCTTCTTTCACTGCATACATGGCGGTATCCGCCTTCTTCATGAGTTCCAGGGCGTCGTCTGTGCCGTTGACGGGGAAGATGGCAATCCCGATGCTGGTGGTCATGTGCAATTCGTGGCCCTTGACGGCAATGGGCCGCTTCAGCGAATCGATGATTTTCTCTGCCACCAGCGCAACATCCGTCGGTTGTGAAACTTCCGTCAGGACGATGACGAATTCGTCGCCCCCTTGCCGCGATACCGTGTCGCCGCTTCGTGTGCATGCATTCAGGCGGTTTGCCACCTCTTTCAGCAGCTCGTCCCCAGTGTCGTGGCCCAGCGTGTCGTTGATGTGCTTGAAGCGGTCCAGGTCGAGGAACATGACGGCTACCGCGCGTTGATAGCGTTTCGCCTGGACGAGGGCCTGGTTGAGACGGTCCAGCAGCAGCCGGCGGTTGGGAAGGTTGGTGAGGGTGTCGTAATAGGCCAACTGGCGGATTTGCTCTTCCACCTTCTTGCGCTCGCTGATGTCGCGGATGAATACGATGAGCACGCCGCCCCGGATGTCGAGGTAGGTGGCGCTGACCTCGACGTCGATGATCCGCCCGTCCTTGCGGAGGTGGCGGGTCTCGAACTGTGCGCATCCCTTGTTTCGGATATCTTCGGTGTGCTGCTTTACCCGTTCGGGCGACTCGATGCCCTCGATATCGGTAAGTCGAAGGGAGAGGATTTCTTCCCGGCTGTAGCCAAGCATTTTGCAATACGCATCGTTGACATCGAGGAGTCGGCCCACGTGGGCGTCGACCACCAGGTAGCCGTCCATCGTCGTCTGGATGATGGTCTTGTGTTCCTGTTCCGCCTTCTTGCGTTCGCTGATGTCGCGGATAATGCCCAGCGCGTGCCACTGGTCCTTGATCCTGAAGGCGGAAATGGAAATTTCGATGGGGAATTCCTCGCCGTCCTTGCGCAGTGCGCTGATCTCGAAAGTTTTACCGATCAGTGCGCCTTCGCCCGAAGGTCGGAAATGTTCGAAGCCGCGGTGCGAATCGTCGCGATGGCGGGGCGGGGTGATTAGGTCATGCATATTCTGTCCCAGCACCTCGATTGCTGCGTAGCCGAAAATTCTTTCCGCTGCCGGGTTCCAGTAGGTGATCTCTTCCGCCGGACCGACGATGACGATCGCGTCCATGGCGGAGGTGCTGATCAGGCGGAATCTTTCCTCGCTTTCGCGCAGCGCCTTTTGCGTTTCCAGCCGCTGGGTGATGTCATGGAAGGCGGCCACGGACCCCGTCACTATCCCGTCCCGGACGATGGGGCTGGAAACGATGGAAACGGGGATGATGCTGCCGTCCTTGCGGATCAGCCAGTCGTCGGGGGATCGGTAAGTCTGCCCGGTAGTGATGGTCTGATGGACCGGGCAGGAGTCGGAAGAAATCGGGGTGCCATCGGGACGTTCGTAGTGAAAGGTATCGTGCCCGTTCTTGCCCAGGAGTTCTGCTGCCGTCCACCCCAGCAAACGCTCGGTTTCGCGGTTGACGAAAGTGATCAGTCCGTCCCTGTCCAGCACATACACGCCGTCCGCCAGCACCGAAGTGATTTCCAGTATTTTGGCCTCGCTTTCTCGCAGGGTTGCCAGGTAGGCATTGCGCTCCGCGTCGTGCTGTGCGACCGCGTCGGTCAGCGATCCGAGCGACCTGGCCACCTCGTTGATTTCGTCCTCATGGGGCAGGCAGGCTTTCCCCAGCAGGCGTTTAAGTTCCGGAGAGGGATGCCCATCCTGGATGAATTGGCGTGATGCCTGGCCCACTAATGCAATGCGGCCGGTGGTACGGTAAACCCAGAAACCGATCGAGGCCCATAGGGCCAGAAACAGGCCGGCCAGACCCGCAAGGAGACCCAGGATGACTTCCCTGGCCTCGAAGAGTGTTTCGATCTGCCGATGGACGACGAGTTCCGGGCTGTCGGCGCCCTCGCCCCACTTGATGCTGTCTTGTTCGAAGCGCATGCCGTCATGATTCATTTGTCCGGCCTGCTGCGGAAGCTTGAGCGTTTTGCCGTGTTCGCCCAGGGACGAGGCGATCACTTGCCCATGCCAACGCAGGAAGAGGTGGGTGTTGGGCGTGGCGAATTCACGCAGCAGGCCGTGGTTTATGGCCTGAAAAAGGATGAGATGCCCCCTTCCCTCGGCGCCCAGCCAGATGTGCTGGACATAGTAACGGTAAAGCGTTGCATCCTGTTCGCGGTAGTACCATCCGATATCCGGTGGACTGGGGAGGGTGGCGGGAAGCGCCTTTACGTCGAACCCGTAGGAGAACAGCACACGATCATGCGAGTCGGCCAGCAGCAGGGCAGAAAAGTTCTCGCCGATATTCTGGGTGGTGAGATAGCTGTTGAGTTTGACCCACCGGTTAGCCGGGTCTTCCAGTATTCGCGTGAATTCGAGGTGGCTCTTGTAGCGGATGGCGGACTTTTCTCCGCGTTGCGACATATTCTTGATGCCTTCGGAAAAATATTCGATGGCGTCCTGAATTTCATGCTGGGCCACTTTTTCCTGCGACAGATGCACGATCCACCCCATCAGCAAGCCGATCGCCAGTATGGCCACACACAGCCCCAAAAACAGCCGGATCGATGCCTGCAACAGGAGGGGGGCGGTATCCGGAGCGCGTCGCCATGGCCACATCAGCCTTTCCTCCCCGCCAATTTATCGAACGCCATGGAATCGTGTTTCACGAACAGCTCCGCGGGTTCGGCGCGCTGACCTCGATCTGTATTCAAGGTGTCAACGGCGAGGCATGAAGGAATCAAAATCGGGCTTGTCGGGATTGCGGAAAAAGCCAGGGCGGCCGACCTTCTTTGGGGAAGGCTAAATTTCATGCGATGTGCCTGTACGTTGCATCATGGTGTTTTTCTGATTTATTCGATTTTTTTACACCGTTTTATGAATTACCGGAAGCAAATTTTTGCAATGCGCTAATAAAACTGTTCTCGGCGGTGGCTCACCTGGTAAGCCAGTGGCGCTGTACGCTTTGCATGGGCAGTCAAGCATGTTGATCCTGCCCTTCAAGGTGTTTTAGCACTGTTGCAACTGTGACATAATCCACGGGTTAAATTTAAGGAATCATTATGGACGACAACAAAAGCAAGGCGCTCGCAGCGGCCTTGGGGCAGATCGAGAAACAGTTCGGCAAGGGCTCCATCATGCGCTTGGGCGACCACGCCGCAATGCAGGACATCCAGGTGGTGTCCACCGGTTCGCTCGGGTTGGATATCGCCCTGGGCGTCGGCGGTTTGCCGCGCGGCCGGGTGGTGGAAATCTACGGTCCGGAATCGTCCGGCAAGACCACGCTGACCCTGCAAGTGATCGCCGAAATGCAGAAGCTTGGCGGGACCGCGGCCTTCATCGACGCGGAACACGCGCTCGATCCGCAATACGCGCAGAAACTCGGCGTCAAAGTCGCCGACCTGCTGATTTCCCAGCCCGACACCGGCGAACAGGCGCTGGAAATCGCCGACATGCTGGTGCGTTCCGGCTCGGTGGACATCGTGGTGATCGACTCGGTAGCGGCGCTCACGCCCAAGGCCGAAATCGAGGGCGAGATGGGCGATTCGCACATGGGGCTCCAAGCAAGGTTGATGTCGCAGGCGCTGCGCAAACTCACCGCCAACATCAAGCGCACCAACACCCTGGTGATCTTCATCAACCAGATCCGCATGAAGATCGGCGTCATGTTCGGCAACCCGGAAACCACCACCGGCGGCAACGCGCTCAAGTTCTACGCCTCGGTGCGCCTCGACATCCGCCGCACCGGCGCGATCAAGAAGGGCGAGGAAGTGATCGGCTCCGAGACCCGCGTCAAGGTGGTCAAGAACAAGGTCGCGCCGCCCTTCAAGCAGGCCGAGTTCGACATCCTTTACGGCGAGGGTATTTCGCGCGAGGGCGAGATCATCGACATGGGCGTGGATCACAAATTCGTCGAGAAGTCCGGCGCCTGGTACAGCTACAAGGGCGAGAAAATCGGCCAGGGCAAGGACAACGCGCGCGAATATCTGAGGGAGCACAAGGACATCGCCAGCGAAATCGAAGCCAAGGTGCGCGAAGCGGTCGGCGTGAGCGGTCTGCCGACCATCGTCGATCCTGATACCGTAGACGCCTGAGCGCCTGATTTAATAAGTGCCTGAACCCAGCCCGGTCGTAAAGTGTCGCGAAGCGACTCTATGTCCCCCCTCTCCCGCAAGCGGGAGAGGGCAGGGGAGAGGGAAATGGTCATGGCGCATGACATGACCATTAGGGAGCGCGCGCTCGGTTTTCTCTCGCGGCGCGAATATTCGCGCCTGGAGCTGAAACGCAAACTGGCGCCCCACGCTGAAAACGAGCAGGAAGTGGAGTCGCTGCTGGACGATTTCGCTCAGCGCGGCTGGCTGTCGGAAGCGCGTTTCACCGAGCAGATCGTGCATGCGCGCCGCAGCAAATACGGCGCCCAGCGCATCGTTCAGGAACTGAAGGAAAAGGGCGTCAGCGCGGACGCGGTGGCGGCAGTCCTGCCCGAGTTGCGCGAAAGCGAGCTGGATACGGCGCGGGCGGTGTGGGCGAAGAAATTCGGCGTCCTGCCGCAGGACGCCAGGGAACGGGCCAGGCAGATGCGTTTCATGATGAGCCGCGGCTTCAGTTCCGGCGTCATCGGCAAAGTGTTGCAAAACAGCGGAGATTGAATTGATGAAAAAAATACTGTTGAGTGCGTCGCTGGCTGGCTTGCTGTTGCTGTCCGGCTGCGATTATCTGCCCTTCGGCCAGACACCTGTCAAGGAGATCGTCGCCGCTCCGACGCAGTTCGAAGGCAAGGAAGTGCGCATCCGGGGCAAGGTCAAGGATGTCACCAAGATTCCGCTCATCGACCTCAGCATGTATGTCGTGGATGACGGCAGCGGCGAGGTGACGGTCATCGCGCACGACACGCTGCCGGCGGTGAACGATACCGTCAACGTCAGGGGCGTGGTGGAAAGCGCGGCGATCGTGGGTGGGCAGTCGATCGGTCTGCGCATCAAAGAAATTAAGCGCAATTAGAAAAACAATTAACCACGGAGAACACGGAGGTACGGCGATCGTGGGTATGCGCGTCGCCTGACGGGTAATCGCTAACGGCGTCAGGTGTGGTCTTCTCTTGTCCTTCTCCGTGCCCTCTGTGTGCTCCGTGGTTAAGTTGATGTTCTTACTTAGATTAAAATTTGGAAAGCAAGCATGAAAAGCAGCGAAATCCGTAAACAGTTTCTCGATTATTGTGCCTCCAAGGGGCATACCGTGGTGGCGTCCAGTTCCCTGGTGCCGCACGAGGACCCGACCCTGTTGTTCACCAACGCCG
>JBDKRR010000222.1:0-2024 GCA_039683315.1 Sulfuricella sp. | reverse complement strand
TAGGTGGCGGTGGCGACCCCGGCAGTCACGTTAAGCGTGGCCACGGCGCCAGACCCCCGGCCATCGACCAGGTAGGTTTTTAGCAGCGTGCTCAACGCCCCTGCGGTGCCAGACAAAACCAGCGCGCCGGGGTCGGTGCTGGCGAAAACTTTGACGGAGGTGCTCATGTCTTGTCCCTAAAAAATCAAGGCCGGTCCACGTCGCCGCGCACCAGCAAAGTGAATGAGTCGTCTTGCACCGATTCGGCGCCCTGCTGCACCGTGCGCACCACCCATACAGGAAACTGCGCGCCCACGGTGTTGAGGCGCAGCACGTTGCCTGCCGACCATCCGGTGCCCCAACCCAACGCGGCCAGCGTGAAATACGGAACGTTGGTGGCGGGGTTGATGGGTGAGGTGCTGGTGTTGATGCTGCCCGTGCCCACCACACCAACGTGCTCGCCGATGATGTCGAATGTGGTGCTGTTGGTGAAGCGCAGCGCCCAGCGCTCGGTCACCGCGCCCGCGTTGGTCACCAGCACCGGGGCCAGCACATCGTTGTAGGTGGCCGTGGCCGAGTTGCCCACGGCGGTGTCAGACCAGGTGATACCGTCCCAGGTGCCTTGGTCAAAAAAGATGCTGACGCGGCTTTTGAGGTCGCCCGCCATCAGGGCGCTGGAGACATACGAGCCTGGCGATGGGTATGCGTGCGTCAGGGCGCGGGTGAAGCTGATTTCGCCGCTGATCTGCACATCGCGCACCACGGCCATGTCTTCGATGCGGTGCTCGATAGTGACTGGCTGGCTGTAGCCGGTCACGTCGGTGAATGTAACGGTGCCCGCCTCCAGATTTGTGGTGTAGCCGGTGTGGATTACGGCTTTGTCCGCCCCCACCACGCGCACGCGGGAAAGGCGCACGCGGCCGCAGTCGATGGTCTGCGCGTTGCTGACGGTGGCGGTGATCTTGCCGGTGTGGCCCACCACGGCAAAGCCACCGGGGCGGAAGATGGGCACGCGGCCATCACTGGGAAGGCGCACGGGGTCTATGCCGAGCAGCTCGGCATCCAGCGGCAGGTAGCTGTAGGCGACGGCGTTGTAGCGAACGCTGGCTGCGGCCACGGGGGCGGGTTTGAAGATTTTCCCGTCTGTGCCAACCTGATCGGCGCTATACCAAGGTTCTGCCTCGTTGCCTGCGGCCACGACAAAGCTGCCGAAGCGCACGCGCACAAGGCCTGTCTCATAGTCCACCGCGCCGGTGACGCCTGTGGCGGAAAGCACACCATCAATGCCCGCCGTTACGCTTTGCGTGCCGCCCACGGCGCGGGCAAATTGAATGGAGAGTGAGCCAGGGCGCAGCGGCGCCGCGCCGGTGCGGAACACGTATTCGCTGGAGATGTTCTCGCCCACGGTGGTGACGCAACTGGCGCGCTGAATCGCGTTGTTCGTGCCGGCCGTCCACGATGTGAGGGCCACATCACCCGACAAGTAATTGATCGTGCCGCGCGTGATCCAGCCGCGGGTGGTGAACTCGCGCAGTGTTCCCTGGCCGTTGTCGCCCCAGGGTTGCGCGCCGGGGGCGTTGAGCAGCACCGAGCCTGTGACCACCTGGGCATTGACACCCGGCACCAGCTTGAAGCTGGGGGCAAAAGTGAAGGTCTCGGTCTGGTTGCTGGTGGAGCCCGCGCTGTTGTAGCGCAGCTTGACGTAGCCGGTTTCGTCGTTGGGGTAGAGCGATGGGGCGTCAACGTAGTCGATGCCACTGTAGTTCAGACGCCACTTCCATGTGCCAATGGTGGTGACAAGGTCTCCCGCAATATAGCGAAGACGCGGGATGCTAATGGCTACGTCTGGATTGAACAGCACTCCGCCCGTGGCGTAGTTCACCGTCCCGATGGTCGCCCCATTCAGCTTCAGCTTGCCTGCGCCATCGTCACGGGCGTATTGGGTTGGGTCAACAGCATACCCAACGCCCATTTCAGCCATCTGACCCGACGTGTACGTGCCCAGCACCGCATCGTCCGTGAACGTGTTCCACTCCACCTCCAGC
>JBDKRR010000221.1:0-3845 GCA_039683315.1 Sulfuricella sp. | reverse complement strand
CCGGCCGTAACCCACCTTTCATTTGGTGGGTTACGCTTCGCTAACCCACCCTACCTGTTACTTCGCTACGTGCTCAACCAAACGCAGCATGTTGCAGGTGTAACCATACTCGTTGTCGTACCACGCCACGACCTTGACGAAAGTGCTGTCCAGCGCGATGCCGGCTTCAGCGTCAAAGGTGGAGGGGGCGCTGTTGCCGACGAAGTCGGTGGAGACCACTTTCTCGTTGGTGTAACCCAGTACACCCTTCAGTGCGCCCTCAGAAGCTGCCTTCATGGCTTTGCAGATGTCCTCGTAGGAAGCTTCCTTGTTCAGTTCCACGGTCAGGTCGACCACGGACACGTCGGAAGTCGGCACACGGAAAGCCATGCCGGTGAGCTTCTTATTCAGTTCGGGGATAACCTTGCCCACGGCCTTGGCGGCACCGGTCGAAGATGGAATGATGTTTTCCAGGATACCGCGACCACCGCGCCAATCCTTCATGGACGGGCCGTCAACGGTCTTCTGGGTGGCAGTGGCGGCATGCACGGTAGTCATCAGGCCACGCTTGATGCCCCAGTTGTCGTTCAACACCTTGGCAACGGGCGCCAGGCAGTTGGTGGTGCAGGAAGCGGCGGATACGATGGCTTCACCGGCATATTTGCTGTGGTTCACGCCGTACACGAACATAGGGGTGTCGTCCTTGGACGGTGCGGACTGGACAACCTTCTTGGCACCGGCCTTGATGTGTGCCTGGCAAGATTCGGTGGTCAGGAAGAAGCCGGTGCAGTCAATCACGATGTCCGCGCCCACTTCGTTCCACTTCAGATTGGAGGGATCGCGCTCGGCGGTCAGGCGAATTTTCTTGCCGTTTACGACCATGTTACCGCCGTCAACGGAGACATCCCCATTGAAACGGCCATGCACGGAGTCGTACTTCAGCATGTAGGCCAGATATTCAGGTTCGAGCAAGTCGTTGATGGCAACGATCTCGATATCCTTGAAGTCTTTCGCCACAGCGCGGAACACCATGCGGCCGATACGGCCAAATCCGTTGATACCGACTTTAATTGTCATAGTTTTCTCCTTGGTTTTTAGAATTGAATTCCTGAAACACAGGGTACATGGGGAACGGCAGGAAGATCAATTCCCCGCACTCCCCACGTTCTCCGTGATTAGATAACGCCCTTTACGGTGTTAACAACGTTCTCGACCGTGAAACCGAAATGCTTAAACAGCTCCGGTGCCGGAGCGGACTCGCCGAAGCTGTGCATGCCCACCACTGCGCCGTCGCCGCCGACGTACTTGTACCAGCCGTCGGTGATACCGGCCTCAACCGCCACGCGCTTCACGCCCTTGGGCAGCACGCTGTCCTTGTAGGCCTGGTCCTGACGATCGAAGACATTGGTGGACGGCATGGAAACGACGCGCGTCGCCACGCCCTGCTCGTCCAGCACCTTCTTGGCGTCCATGGCCAGTTGCACTTCGGAACCGGTTGCGATCAGCACCACTTTCGGGTTGACCGCATCGGCCAGCACGTAACCGCCCTTGGAAATGTTGGCGATGGTGGCGTCGTCGCGTTTCTGGAAGTTGAGGTTCTGGCGGCTGAAAATCAGGCAGCTCGGACCGGTTTTCTTTTCCACGCCGGCCACCCAGGACACGGCGGATTCGACCGTATCGCACGGACGCCACACGTCCAGGTTGGGGATCATGCGCAGGGTTGCGATCTGTTCCACCGGCTGGTGGGTCGGGCCGTCTTCGCCCAGACCGATGGAGTCGTGGGTGAACACATAAAGCACGCGCTGCTTCATCAGGGCCGACATGCGCAGGGCGTTGCGGGCATATTCCGAGAACATCAGGAAGGTGCCGCCGAATGGCAGGATACCGCCGTGCAGTGCCATGCCGTTCATGATGTGCGACATGCCGAACTCGCGCACGCCATAGCTGATGTAGTTACCGGGCTTCTTGCCGTGCACGTGGTGGCAGCCGGTCCAGTTGGTCAGGTTGGAACCGGTCAGATCGGCGGAACCGCCGACGAATTCAGGCAGCGCCGGAGCCAGACCGTTGATGCAGTTCTGCGAAGCCTTGCGGGTGGCGATGGTCTCCGCTTTTTCGTTGGTGGCTTTGATGAAGTTGGCGGCGTGCTTTTTCCACTCCGCGGACAGATCACCCGCCATGCGGCGCTTGAACTCGGCGGCTTCCTTGGGGAACGCAGCAGCGTATTCGGCGAACTTGTTGTTCCACAGGGACTCCAGGCCCTCGCCCTTGGTGCGGCAATCCCAGCCTTCGTACACGTCCTTGGGAATTTCGAAAGGACCGTGGTTCCAGCCCAGGTTGGCGCGGGTGGCGGCGATTTCAGCGTCGCCCAGGGCGGCGCCGTGCACGTCGTGCGTGCCTTCCTTGTTGGGGGACCCCTTGCCGATCACCGTCTTGCAGCAGATCAGGGAGGGCTTGTCGGTCACCGCCTTGGCGGCCGCCACGGCAGCCTCGATGGCGGCCGGGTTGTGGCCGTCCACGCCCGGAACCACGTGCCAGCCGTAAGATTCGAAACGCTTGGCGGTGTCGTCGGTGTACCAGCCTTCGATGTGGCCGTCGATGGAGATGCCGTTGTCGTCCCAGAAAGCGGTCAGCTTGCCCAAGCCCCAGGTGCCGGCCAGCGCGCAGGCTTCGTGGGAGATGCCTTCCATCATGCAGCCGTCGCCGAGGAACACGTAGGTGTTGTGGTTGACGATTTCATGGCCGGGCTTGTTGAACTCGGCAGCCAGCAGCTTTTCCGCCATCGCCATACCCACGGCGTTGGTGATGCCCTGGCCGAGCGGGCCGGTGGTGGTTTCCACGCCGGGGGTGTAACCGTATTCGGGGTGACCCGGAGTCCTGGAGTGCATCTTGCGGAACTTCTTCAGCTCTTCGATCGGCAGGTCGTAGCCGGTCAGGTGCAGCAGGGAGTAGATCAGCATTGAGCCGTGGCCGTTGGAGAGCACGAAACGATCGCGGTCGAACCACTTGGGGTTGGCAGGGTTGTGGCGCAGGTTGTGGTTCCACACCACTTCCGCGATTTCCGCCATGCCCATGGGCGCGCCCGGGTGGCCGGAGTTGGCTGCCTGCACCGCATCCATGGAAAGAACGCGAATAGCGTTGGCGAGTTCTTTACGAGTTGCCATAAGTTTGATCCCTCAAGAGTTTAAATTCTTATTTGTTTTACCGGGTGCCGTGACACCCGAAGCGCAAAACCACTATCGTGCGATGGTCTTTTCGCAAAAAAATTAGTGAAAGGTTTTGATTATTACTCACGCGCAATTTTTGGGCAAGTACGGACAGTGCCCCGCCGATAACGCTTTGATCGCGCTGAAACAGGCACTTAGACCAATTTCTGACCTGCAAGTCCTGAAGGAGTACCCCAAAAAGGGGGCTTAAAATTATTTTATGCGCGCGAAATAAATGCTTATTTGGCCGCCATGACCCACGCCCGCCAAGCCTGGAACAAATCCGCGTTGCGCGCGGCCACCACCGAGCGCTGCCACTCGTCTTCGCTCCAGATATCATCCTGGACCAGCGTGCTCAAGACGCGGCCCGCTTCCTGCAGAATCAACGATCCGGCAGCATAATCCCAAAGTTTTTGTCCACCGTGCAGATAGACATCGAAGCGTCCCGCCGCGGTATAGCACCAGTCCAGGGTGCTGGCGCCGAAATTGCGCTGCGAACTGTAGGGCGGCGCGCTGGCAAGCTGCTGGGCCAGCTTTGATGCGATGCGCTTGAAATCGACGCCGGCCATGCAGTGGCACAGGTCGGGGATGTACTCCTTGATCGGCAGCTGGATGCCGTTGAGGAATGCGCCGTTGCCTTCCATGGCATAAAACATCTCGTCC
>JBDKRR010000220.1:0-2979 GCA_039683315.1 Sulfuricella sp. | reverse complement strand
TGTGGGAGTGCTCGATAAAGGCAAAGAGCCTTGATGCTGTTGCGGATGAATCAGCAGAGTGGGTGCGCTCAAGCGTTACAGGCGTGCGCAGCATTCCATCACCCCACTGACACTCTAAGGCTGGGGTCTGTTTCACACTCATCGACGATCATGTTATATTTTTCAATCAGCCGTTCCACCGTGACCTTGCGTTCTGCGGTCTTGAATTCGCTTATCTCGTAGACGTTGGTAGCGATGAACTGCTCGACTTCGAGAATATCAACTCTCCCATCAATGCCCTGAATGCTGGCCAACGACTCTGCGCCCGGCATGCTCTCGTAAGTGGTGACGATGATCGGTCGCGCACCTGCCTGCAAATTGGCCGCGCACTTTCGCATCAAAGCCTCACCAGGTGCCGTCGTGACGTGGATGATGACCTCATCGATAATGAAGTCACCACTTCGATTGGTCACAGCGTCCGCGACCGAAAATCCATTGTTTAACACCGCGCCCTCGGGCAGAACTAAAGCGAGCTTGGCGCCAACGAGATGCTGCAAAACGGCCCCGGCGTACATGGTGCCCGGATTGTCTTTCTGGCGTTTGATCGCCTGAGCCAATAGGTCGCGGACGATGGCGCGCAGCGACTTGCTGGTGTCGTATCGGAGCGTGAAAGGCTGTGCGGTGAAGAAATCACGCACGCGATCTGCCCACCACGCTTCGATCGCTTCGGTATCAGCCACGCCTTCTTCGTGCAGCGCGTTCAGGAAGCCCACGTAGTCCTGCATATTGCCTAGGCTGCCTCGACTGGTTCGGCCGCCTTCTTCGGCAAGAACGCGCGTAATGCCATGTTCGCTCAGTATGGCTTGCA
Organism: Sulfuricella sp.; assembly: GCA_039683315.1. Classification (GTDB taxonomy): domain Bacteria; phylum Pseudomonadota; class Gammaproteobacteria; order Burkholderiales; family Sulfuricellaceae; genus Sulfurimicrobium. The sequence continues at coordinate 2,132 of JBDKRR010000220.1, read as the reverse complement.
CGGCGGCTTTGCCAAGCCCAAGCACTTGCCCCTTGTTGTCAGTAATCAAGGTTCTCGAATCAAGCGGCAATCCGTCCCGTTTGGCCAAACGGGACACGAAGAGGATTGCGGCAAGTTTGCCTTTGCTGGTTAGCTTGCGATCCTTTTGGTATTCGGCAAGTTGTTGGTGTAACTCACTCATCAAGCGCCCTTATCAACGGGGACAATATGTGCCGTCCGAGATAACGAGCCACGGGGACAGCCACGGCGTCGCCCATAGCCGTGTATCCGTCATTGTACGATCCCGGCAACTTATAGGAATCTGGTGCCCCCATCAATCGTGCCGCCTCGCGCACCGTCAGCAGACGTGTATCAATCTGTTTGCCCTTTTTAAGCACGACAACTTGCCGACTACTCCCACCTTCCGCAGTACGTAAGCATCCGGCAATTCCATCGAAACGCAATTCAAGCACCTGTTTCGAGTTGCGGGTTCGTTTGTAGCCGGGCGCGACAGCCAATTCCGTTGCCGCAAGACGATCCTTGTGGTTCGGCGCGATAAGCGCGATCTTCTTCTTGGCGTCAGCCTTCGGGTCACAAGGAGCATCCCACTCGATCAGATCGGCCAACATCGTTTTGCGCGCCGCCGGCTCGGGCATCTTCCACCATATCCAGCCTTCAAGCCCGTCAACTGCGTTTACCAGCGCAGTGGTATGCGCCCAATTCGGTTTGTCGTCGGTCAATGCCGCGTCAATCGCCAGGCCGTTCGCCACTGCGATCACAAAAACACGGGGCCGTGATTGCGGAACCCAATGCGCCGCGTTGAGAACGACGGCGCCAACCCTATAGCCGCGAGAGCGTAAGGCTTCGTGAAGAAGGCGGTAGTGACTACCGCCATCCACCGAAATCAGGCCCGTCACATTCTCGGCAACCAGCACGGCAGGCCGCTCACGAAGTTCGTCCATGATACGTAGCCACTGCCACACCAAGCCGCTGCGCTCGGCGTGAATACCGGCTGTCAATCCAGCCAACGACAAGTCCTGGCACGGGAAACTGGCCCACGATAGCTTTGCGTCAGGAAGATCGGCGCCTTTTACATCGGCGATCGAACCCAGATAAAAGTGTTTATTCCCGTGGTTCGCGGTGTAGACAGCCGCTTTCTTCTCGCAAATGTCGTTCGCCCAAACTGCCTTGAAATAGGAACCCAACCCTTTCGCAACCAAACCGCTTCCCGCGAAAAACTCTAGAAAGCCAGGCTTCGTCGCCTTCTTGGCTTTTCGCTTGTATTGCGATGATTGTTGATGAAAAGGAGTGGGGTTAAACGCTTTTGCAGCAGGCAAACAAAGTCCGATGTCATCCATGTCAATTAGCCCGCGTAAATAGCTCTTCCTGCTTGTCTCCGCCAAACTTCCCCCGCATACCTGCGCCTCGGGGCTTCTTCGGTACGATGTCGATGCGCGACAGCGCTTCCCTGAAATCAATCTTGCGGTCGGCCATCTCGCCCATCAACGTGGCAATCACAGCCAAGTGCGACGGCACCTTGCAGCGGATTGATCGCAAGTCATAATCCGGCGCGAACAGCTTGATACTCGCGTCCAGGTGGCCGACTGCGATGCACATCTGGTCAATCTTCTTCTGGTAGTCCAGAATCAGCCCTGATAGCTCCGCATACTTGTCGACGAGCGCGCTGACGACGTGGGTTTCTGCCATGTTGCACCTGTTCAAGTGATGAAAACAGGTGCGAGCCTACGGGTTAGGCCGAAGTCATGCGATGGCAACTGCTACATAATTTCGAGTATTCGAGCGAACAGAACTGCGCGTCGAAGAGATCATGAAGCACACCGGGCACCGGACCCACAAGATGATGATGCGCTACCTGAAGCTGCGCGAAGGGCACGCAGCTGACCGGTTTTGGTAACAGGCAAGAAACCCGCCGAAGCGGGCTCCTTGCGCTCACGCTGCGCCGGTTTTGAATACACCCAGCTTGTTGAATGCGGCAACGATATTGCTCGCTACCGCTTGCAGCGTAGGCCAGATCGCGTCAAAGGCCGGGGCCGTTGCATCGGCGACCGAGTATGCCGTTTGCAGGATCGTGCGGACGGCTTCCAACTTTGCTGCGCCCGCTCCGGACTGCGGGATGGCGGCTTCGACGGCCT
>JBDKRR010000219.1:0-6666 GCA_039683315.1 Sulfuricella sp. | reverse complement strand
AAGCCACCCATTCAAATCCCAACCAAGACCTAAACCCAAGGAGCCCAATCCATGCCCACACTCGTCCGCCGCACCCTCCCCCTGCTATTCCTCGCCATCCCCCTCCTCAGCCAAGCCGAAGAAACCCAAGTCACCGAACGCGAGATCGCCGTCCCCAAATGCAAGCGTCCGGCCGCCAAAGTCATGTTCACCGAAATCAAATGCAAAGCTGCCGACTGCTACGGCGGCGGCAGCCGCCAGCGGAGCGGCAACAGCAACTGGTGGAACCCCGGCGCCGTCAACACCCCCGGCTACGGCGGCGTAGGGAGCGGCCTGGGCGAAATGCTCGCCACCGCACTCACCCAGACCGGCTGCTTCGAAGTCATGGAACGCGGCGCCCTCGAAGAAGTACAACGTGAACTCGCCCTCACTGGCAAACAAGTCCAACTCGAATCCGCCGACTACATCATCAGCGGCAGCATCACCTCCCTCGGCTTCGACCAAAGCGGCACCGGCGTAGGCGCCTTGCTCGCCCGCTACGTCCCGGTCCTGGGCGGCGTCGAATACAAAAGCACCAAAGCCCACCTCAACCTCGACCTGCGGCTGATCGACACCCACAAAGCCAAGATCCTCGCCTCCAAGACCTTCCAGGGCGACAACCAGCGCAGCGGCTTCGGCATCGGCGGCCTCGGCTTCGCCGGCGGCATGGCCCTGGGCGGCAACCACAGCAGCATCAGCGGCACCCCCTTGGAAGAAGTCGCGCGCGACGTCCTGGTACGCGCCACCGTCTTCATCACCAACCAGCTCGCCTCGCGCAACATCACCGAACGCGTCGTACTCAAGTCTGACGACAAGGACAAAGACAAAGGGGAGGGCGCACAGGACGTGAACTAAGCCCTACAACTGTTTCCAACGCCCACCTTTCGTGGAATTAATCAAAACCGACCCTGATAGGGTAACAGCAGGGCAGTGCCGGCCTGAGCGAAAGCCGGCAAGAACGAGTATGCCAACGCGATTCTTGATACGGTAAAGATGGGGCGGGGACATGCAAATATTGAGAATATTCACATTTGGGCTACTTCTCGCAATGGTTTCGGCGGGTATCCAACAAGTGAGTTGGGCACAATCAATGAGTAACAAAATTTCCAATACAGCGGAGCGTTCCGGCGATGGCAAATCGGAGAGTGATCGCACAATCGAACAGATCGCGTCATCGCCATGTACAAATCTTGAGCGAGGAGCATCTGGGTTGGTAATTGCAGAAATCAGTCAGCCAGGGCATTACTGCCTAGCAGAGAACTTCCATGCGCGTATTGAGTATGCGGATCATGCAGCAGAGGGGCGATTGATCTCGATTATTGTCGGTAATGTCGTCCTGGACCTGCAAGGCCACACATTGGGGAGGGGGGTGATATTTAAGAATCCTGGAGGACTCGGGATTGAGATCGTTAATGCTGGACAATACAACAAGGGGATTGCTCAGGCGCGGAACATCGTTATCAAGAACGGTGTACTCCAAGACTTCGAAACGGGAATTTACTTTGGCTACGGTCGCCCAAGGTTCGTTGATAATCCCACCTTCAATCCTCAAACCAACACCTACCACTTCCCGGCGAACAACATTACGCTGGAGAACATCACCTTCAAGAACAACAAGAAGGATTTCGATATCCGTATACCGGATGAGCAGAAAAAGTAGCCACGCCATGGTTTTGCAGGCCAACGCTCAAAGGGGTCAGCTTCGAATGAAAACCCCATAAATCCCACGCAACAACAAACAAAAGCCACCCATTCAAATCCCAACCAAGACCTAAACCCAAGGAGCCCAATCCATGCCCACACTCGTCCGCCGCACCCTCCCCCTGCTAATCCTCGCCCTCCCCCTCCTCAGCCAAGCCGAAGAAACCCAAGTCACCGAACGCGAGATCGCCGTCCCAAAATGCAAGCGGCCTGCCGCCAAAGTCATGTTCACCGAAATCAAATGCAAAGCCGCCGACTGCTACGGCGGCGGCAGCCGGCAGCGGAGCGGCAACAGCAACTGGTGGAACCCCGGCGCCGTCAACACCCCCGGCTACGGCGGCGTAGGGAGCGGGCTGGGCGAAATGCTCGCCACCGCACTCACCCAAACCGGCTGCTTCGAAGTCATGGAACGCGGCGCCCTCGAAGAAGTACAACGGGAACTCGCCTCACCGGCAAACAAGTCCAACTCGAATCCGCCGACTACATCATCAGCGGCAGCATCACCTCGCTCGGCTTCGACCAAAGCGGCACCGGCGTCGGCGCCTTGCTCGCCCGCTACGTCCCGGTCCTGGGCGGCGTCGAATACAAAAGCATTAAAGCCCACCTCAACCTCGACCTGCGGCTGATCGACACCCACAAAGCCAAGATTCTCGCCTCCAAGACCTTCCAGGGCGACAACCAGCGCAGCGGCTTCGGCATCGGCGGCCTCGGCTTCGCCGGCGGCATGGCCCTGGGCGGCAACCACAGCAGCATCAGCGGCACCCCCGCTGGAAGAAGTCGCGCGCGACGTCCTGGTACGCGCCACCGTCTTCATCACCAACCAACTCGCCCCGCGCAACATCACCGAACGCGTCGTACTCAAGTCTGACGACAAAGACAAAGACAAAGGGGGGTGCACAGGAGGTGAACTAGGCTGTTGGCCTTGCTTTTCTGGTTTTAATCCAGATGGTGCATTTTTAGTCCATCCTAGTACAGGGAAGTCCTACACATAAATATGATTAGCCCTATGTTCTAGATGCTTAACGCCACTTAAACTGAACTCGGGTCATCTTTCACGGCAGTTTCTATAGCCAATTCAGATGGGCTTGGCCTTCTCATGTGGCGTCCCCCAGGCGTTGAGGGCGGGTTGAACTTAACACTGTAGCGTGTTGCCTTATGAAACACACAATCCTGCATGTCCTCTAGGGTGTTGGCTTCTTGCGGACACGCAGATTGGTGTTTCGGAGTTCCGGACTTTCCGGGAAACGCCGGGCAGGGGGCGAACATAAATGCATGCAATGAATTTGCAGCTGTCCAAGGTGTTTCGTTTTCGCTTCATGCGCAACCTAGTGTTGATCGCGCTTGCGGTACTGCTGGTTTTTCCCCTTCACTTCTACCTTTTTGAGTTGCCCCAGTATCGCTCTCTGATCATACAGGGCGCGGGGGATGATTCTGTCCACGTGGCGCGTCATGTAGCGGGTTTCTTGTTCGAATCGAAAACACCGTTTTCGGCAGAAAACATGTCGAGCAACTTTACCGGTCATGTCAGCGAGATGGGGCGGGATTTCGGTCTCTACAAGCTGAAGGTTTTCGGCCCCGACGGGAAGGTTCTCCACTCGACCGACCCGCGCGAAATTGGGAGCGTCAATCGCTACGAGTATTTCCGGCACCGCGTTGCGGCCGGCGAGGTTGCGACCTTCATGGTGAGCAAGCAGGGCATATCGGCAGACGGTCAGGTCGTGTCGCGCGACGTGGTCGAGACCTATGTCCCTGTTATGCATAACGGCAAGTTTCTCGGTGCAATCGAGGTCTACTATGACGTCACAACGCAGAAGGCCGATTTCGACGCGCTGGTAGAGCGTTCGGTTCTCGTCGCGTTGCTGCTCGGCGGAAGTTTGATGTTGCTGGCCATCGCTGCGCTACTCAAGCTCGAACGCGACATGCGGGCGCGCGAGGCGGTACAGCAGTCTTTGGCTGAACGCGAGGCGTTGCTTGATAATTTAACTACCGCTGCCAGCGATGCAGTGATCATCCTGGACGGCCAAGGCTGCGTCGTGTTCTGGAACCTGGCGGCCGAGAGCATGCTCGGTTATGCGGCGGAAGAAGTGGTGGGGCGGGAATTCCACAGGCTCATCATCCCTGAACGTTTTCGTGCAGATTATCAGCGTGGCCTGGATGAATTCAGCGCCACCGGAAGCTGGCCGATTCTCGGCAGGGCGCTGGAGCTGGGCGCCACCCACAAGGATGGTCACGAGGTTCAAGTGGAAATGTCGGTGGCTGCGGTTAAACATGCGGGCGCCTGGCACGCCATTGCGATTCTGCGCGACATCGGTGAGCGCAAACGCATGGAGCGCCAGTTGCAGATGGGAAGCCGGGTGATCAGCTACGCTTACGAAGCGATCATGGTGACGGACGGCGATTGCAAGATAGAAATGGTCAATCCTGCTTTCAGTGAAATCACCGGTTTCCCTGCGGCCGAAGTGCTGGGGCGGAATCCCAGCCTGCTCCGCTCGGGGCGTCACGATGAAGCGTTTTTTGCAGCGCTTTGGCGAGAAATCAGCGAGAAGGGGGTGTGGCAGGGCGAAATCTGGAACCGGCGCAAGGACGGCGAGCTGTTTCCCGCGTTACTCAGCATCAGCACCGTTCGGAATGGCGGCGGCAGCGTGCAGAACTACATCGGCATCTTCTCGGATATCACGCGCGCCAAGGAGTCCGAGCAGCGCCTCGAGCGGCTGGCGTTTCACGACGCACTGACCGGGCTTGCCAATCGGCTGCTGTTTCTGGACCGCTTGCGTCAGGCGATACACCAGGCCAGGCGGAGCAAGGAGAAGCTGGCGGTGATGTTCCTCGATCTCGACGGCTTCAAGGCGGTCAACGATACTTTTGGACACCGTGTCGGCGATACGTTGCTGCAGCAGGTGGCAGGGCGCATCCAGCATCTGCTGCGCGAGCAGGATACGGTGGCCCGCCTGGGCGGGGACGAATTCACAGTTCTGGTCCAGAGCGTGAGCCATAGCGCGGAAGCCAGGGGTATTGCCGAGAAAATTCGTGCCGCGCTGGCGCGCCCGTTCGAGGCCGAGGGGCAGGTCTGCAACGTGGGCGTGAGCATTGGCATCAGTTGCTACCCGCACGATGGCGATAGTGCCGGGATATTGGTGGAGCGGGCGGATGCAGCAATGTACCAGGCCAAGCAGGAGGGGCGAAACCGCTTCTGTTTTGCGAGCCCCAAGGGGTGCGGCGACGATGACGGGGCGGGCGTCTAGTTGATTCGAAATCTGGCGGAGACTGTGAGATTCGAACTCACGGACGATTGCTCGTCGGCAGTTTTCAAGACTGCTGGTTTAAACCACTCACCCAAGTCTCCGGATTCTTGCCGGGTGTGCTTCCCCAGCCTTCCGAAGGCGAGCATCTTACCGTTTTGCCGAGGGTTTTGCCATAGGTGCCGCCATTAGCTTGTTCTTGCCTATAGGACAAAACGAAAGTATCATTGCGCGTTTTCTCTACCAAAATAGGTTTTAAGGAGTTTTCATGGCAAATAGCGCCCAAGCCAGAAAGCGCGCTCGTCAAAACGACAAGCAGCGCATGCACAATGCCAGCTTGCGTTCCACGCTGCGCACCGCGATCAAGAAAGTGATCAAGGCAGTTGATGCCGGCGACAAGGCTGCCGCACAGTCCGTCTATAAAGAATCCGTTAGCGTCATCGACAGCATTGCGGACAAGAAAATCATTCACAAGAACAAAGCTGCGCGTCACAAGAGCCGTCTCTCCAGCGCCATCAAGGCCATGGCTGCCTGATTTGACGGGCCGGGCGATTTGATCCCCGGCTAATCCGGGCTAGCGCCCGGGCCTGTGTTGTCGAGCACCTGTAGCTCATTATCCCGGGCGAAGCCAAGCAGGAACCCAAAGGCTCGGGCATCTACTTCCCTAAGTTTTTTGTCGATCAGCACTGATTTGACACCGTTGACTGTTATTGGTCGGACGTAGGGAGAGTAGGTCATGCGATGGTCGCCGCCGAAGGTGGACATCACGCCGCATAGGCGTTCGGCCCAGTCGCTGGGGCGGAAGGTACGGCCATTCAGCGTGATGCCTTGAATGATGAGGTTGGAGGGGTCGGTGTTCATGCGCCTTCCATAGCCAAGTTTCTTGCATGCTAGTATGGCACAAACATTTCCCCGCACGCATTGCGGGGGGTTGAGTCCAGGCCGGTACTTTTTACTTGCAAGTATCGGCACTTTGGGCTAAATATAGCGTTTTCCGGATTTCCCGCACACCGTAGCATTTGCTGCCGTGTGCATTTATTTTTCAGGTCATGCCCATGTCGCACTTGATGAATACCTATGCCAGGCAACCGGTCACTTTCGCGAAAGGCGAAGGTGTCTGGCTGTGGGACGAAGGTGGTAAGAAATACCTCGATGCCGTCGCCGGCGTGGCGGTCAACTCTCTCGGTCATGCCCACCCCAGGCTTGCCCAGGCAGTGTGCGAGCAGGCCAAAACCCTGATTCATACTTCCAATCTCTACCAGGTGGCAAAGCAGGAAGCGCTGGCTGAGAAGCTGTGCGGTCTGGCCGGCATGGACAAGGCGTTCATCTGCAATTCCGGCGCCGAGGCCAACGAGGCCGCCATCAAGCTGGCGCGCATGTACGGCCACGGCAAGGGGGTCGAGACCCCTACCATTATCGTCATGGAAAAGAGTTTCCACGGCCGCACCATGGCAACCCTGACGGCGACGGGCAACCGCAAGGTTCAGGCCGGATTCGAGCCGTTGCTGGGCGGGTTCGTGCGCGTTCCCTACAACGACGTCAATGCCGTTGCCCAGATCGCCGAGCATAACCAGAACGTCGTTGCCATTCTGGTGGAACCGGTTCAGGGCGAGGGCGGCATCCAGATCCCCGGTGCCAATTATTTGCGCGAGTTGCGCAGCCTGTGCGACGCGCACGGCTGGCTGCTGATGCTGGACGAGGTTCAGAC
>JBDKRR010000218.1:0-2749 GCA_039683315.1 Sulfuricella sp. | reverse complement strand
GCGGCAAGGTGCTGTCGGTGAGGGTGGTGGAAAAACAAGGCGAGGGCGGGCCCGTGGGCATCATCGCGGGCGGTGTCGCCGGCGCACTGCTCGGGCATCAGGTGGGGAGTGGAACAGGCAAGGACATTGCCACCATCGCCGGTGCAGCGGGCGGCGCCTACGCCGGACACAAGATCGAGCAGAAGGTAAAGACCACCAATGTATGGGAAGTTGCCGTACGCTTCGAAAACGGCGAGGAAAAAACGTTCAGCTTCGACAAGGACCCCGGCTTCACCACCGGCAGCGCAGTCAAGGCCAGCAACGGCAGCATCGTTCACCGCTGATGCCCGGACGGGGTTCGAACCCGCCCGCGAAGTCTGCGCCACCCCGAAGGGTCAGGCACTACTCCTTGGCGGCATATTGCCGGAGCAGCGCAATCGAATACGAATCTTTATTTCTCACCGCGTAAAATAGTGGTGTGGCCCCAGTCAGATCCTTGTTCAGCGGGTTGGCGCCGCGCTGGATAAGGATCTTCACCAGTTGCGGGTGTCCGGTTGCTGCGGCCAGGTGGAGCGGCGTTACGCCGGAATTCGCCACGGCGTCGATCTCGGCCTTGTTTGCCAGGAACAAATCAACTTCCTGTACGCTGCCAGCCAGCACCGCCGCATGCAAAGGAGTCATTCCGATCCGGTCCTTGGCATTCACATCGCCCCCCCTGGCGATAAGCAGTGCAGCTGTCCTTGGGTGCCCGTAAAACGCAGCCATATGGAGTGGCGTTCTTCCAAGCGCATCGAAAACATTGGGGCTCGCACCCTTGTCGAGCAGCGCTTTCACTTCGGTGAGATTTCCCTTGGTTGCCGCCTTGGCCAGGGGCGACTCCTCCGGTATAGCTACGTTTGCCTTGGCAGCGTCCTGCTGTTTCTGAGCGTCGGATGCCGGCGCGTTCTCCGGTGCTTTGTTGCACGCGCCGAGAAACAGCGCAAGCGCGCCAACGATCATTAGCGGTACACGGCGCGCAGCGCTTCCGACGCGTGAAGTTCTGATATCAGGACTGAAGGGTGGACGAGTGGGCATCATTGTTGCCTTGGTTGCATATCGCTGAAGTTACCGATTTCAGGACGGCCAGTCAAATCAGCGATGCCTCGGCATTGTCGGTTGTTTGTCGCAAACACGACAGACCGGACCGACAACAATTTGGCCGATTCCAGGCAAACCGAGAATTGACGGGCGTTGCGTGCGAGGCTCCAGGCGTGGCACGGGAATTGCAAAGATCGCGGCAAGAGAAACTTTTGTCGGGATTTTCGCAATGAGCGCATTAACCAGCAAAGTCGAGGCGGTGTTCAACGAGCCCGCTTGCGGCGTCAACCAGGGCAAATCCGACAAGGAACGCAAGAAGGGTTGCGCCAAGCAGCTCACGCCCGGCGCAGCGGCGGGCGGCTGCGCTTTCGACGGCGCCAAGATCGCGCTCCAGCCCATCGTCGACGTGGCGCACCTGGTGCACGGCCCGATCGCCTGCGAGGGCAATGCCTGGGTCAACCGCCATGCCGCGTCGAGTGGCCCCAAGCTGTACCGCACCGGCTTCACCACCGACATCGGCGACCTCGACGTGGTCTACGGCGGGGAAAAACGCCTGTTCCGGGCGATCCGCGAAATCATCGAGAAATACGACCCGCCCGCGGTGTTCGTCTACCAGACCTGCGTCACCGCCATGATCGGCGACGACATCGAAGCGGTGTGCAAGGCCGCAGCCGCCAAGTTCGGCAAGCCGGTGATCCCGGTCAACGCGCCGGGCTTCGCCGGCAGCAAGAACCTGGGCAACAAGCTGGGCGGCGAGGCGCTGCTGGACTACGTGGTCGGCACCGAGGAGCCGGAATTCACCACCCCCTACGACATCAATATCTACGGCGAATACAACCTGGCCGGCGAACTGTGGCAGGTGAAGCCGCTCTTCGACGCGCTCGGCATCCGCGTGCTGGCCAATATTTCCGGCGATGCGCGCTACTCGGACGTGGCCCGGTCCCATCGCGCCAAGGCGGCGATGATGGTGTGCTCCAAGGCCCTCATCAACATCGCCCGCAAGATGGAGGAACGCTATGGCATCCCTTATTTCGAAGGTTCTTTCTATGGCATTTCCGACACCTCGGAATCCCTCCGCAGCATCGCCAAACTGCTGGTCCAGCAGGGTGCACCGCAAGAGCTGCTGGCACGCACGGAGGCTTTGATCGCGAGCGAGGAAGCACGCGCCTGGGCACGCATCGAGCCTTACCGGGCGCGGCTCTCGGGCAAGCGCGTGCTGCTCATCACCGGCGGGGTGAAATCCTGGTCGGTGGTCTCGGCGCTGCAGGAAATCGGCATCGAGGTGATGGGCACCAGCACCAAGAAATCGACCAAGGAAGACAAGGCGCGCATCAAGGAAATCATGGGCGACGAGTCTCACATGTTCGACGACCTGCCGCCGCGCGAGATGTACCGCATCCTCAAGAACTCCGAGGCCGACATCATGCTCTCCGGCGGGCGCTCGCAGTTCGTGGCGCTCAAGGCCAAGACGCCGTGGATGGACATCAACCAGGAACGCCACCACGCCTATGCCGGCTACGAGGGCATGGTGGAACTGATGAAACAGATCGACCTGCTGCTCTACAACCCGATCTGGGAACAGGTAAGACGTCCCGCTCCCTGGGAAGAATTGTAGGGGCGAATTCACTTGTCCCCGGGTGGTTTGGCCGGGGTTCGCCAAGCGGGCGGTTGAAACCGCCCCTACGAGAAAGGA
>JBDKRR010000217.1:0-1943 GCA_039683315.1 Sulfuricella sp. | reverse complement strand
ATCGTTCTCCTCTTTTTCCTTGAAAGCCGTGTCCCAGGACATGACCAACTGGCTGAAGAAGGGCCGCGGCATGTTCGGGTTGTAGAACTGCACGAATCCACGCTTGAAGATGATGCCTTCCTTGCTGGCGGGGCGCTGCTGGTGCTGGCCTGCAAATCCAACGGACGCGAGAAGGCGCTCCTCGCGGTCGATGATTTCCTTGTCTGCGCGGGCTGGGAAGAGCAGTTCGTCTTCCTGGGTGCGTGGGTCATCAGGATGCTTCTGAGGGTCGTCCAGCTCGAAGCGCTGCCGGATCACCACCTGGTTCCAGGATTGGGCGTCCACCGCCATGACATGGCCGGTCAGGTCCAGCATGTGGGTGCGCTGTTGGATCAGGACCGTGTTGCCCGTCCGCTGGTCCTTCAGCCGGTTGTGGAAAGTCAGGTCGTAGGCGTCGATGACCTGCTGGAGCTTCGCCTCGCTGATGTCCTTGGCGTCATTGGGGTCGTCGATGTAGATGTCATGGACCCGCTTGCCGGTGCCCTTGGATCCGATGGTGGTGGCTTGGCGCTCCCCGCCTGCGGTGTTCCGGAACCAGCCCTTGGCGTCCTGATCCTTGGCCAGCTTCCAGGAAAGCCCAAAGGACTGATACCACTCCGAAATGATCAGGTTTCGGCACTTCATGGAATCCCGCAGCGCCACTTCCTCGGCCCCAGAGATGTGCAGGGAGGTCCGGGAGGGCTGACGCAACCACATCCAGGCTGGCGCGCAGACGCTCACGATGGTCGATTTCATGGACCCAGGCGGCACGTTGATCGCGAGGTTGCGGCGTGTGCTTTTGCCTTCCAGAAGGGCCTGGACCTCATCGCACAGCGTCTTGATGTGCCAGTTCAGGACCAGGGGCGTTCCGGGTTCAATGTGCTCCCAGGCCTGGATCAAGAACTCGTATAGGCTGCGTCGAGCCAGTTCCGCCTTCACCTGTTGCAGGGTTGGCAGGGCGGCCAAGTTCACTCGCCACTCTCCGCAGGTGCAGGCGCCGTCTTCGCCAGGATGGCGGCCAGCTGCCTCAGCTCATCGTCAGAAAGGCCGCTTAGATCCTGGTGGGCTACCGGGATTGGCCCGCCATTCGGGCCGGAGGCTTCCAGGCGTTGCGGGGCGTCCAGGCCGAGCATCTTGGCCCGACGATGCTGGCAATCCAGGACGATGCCGAGGTAGCGGGGATCTCCATTCAGGCTTTCGGTTCGGATGGATGTTTCGGTTTCATCCAATCCAGGGACGGTCGGTGCGTCCCCCTGCGTCGCATCCGTCCCGCGCTTCGTCTTCGTGGTTCGGATCTGCTTCCGGCCAATCCCACGGTGCCAAGCGGCCCAGGCTTCCCGCTCCAGCTCGTCAAGCTTGGCCAGTTCCTCGGCCTTGGCCTGAGAGATGTCCCGAAGGGCCTCGGACTGCCAGCGCGCCGTGAGGTGGTCCAGATCGGCCTTGATGACCCCGACGCTCCACGGCTTCTTGGTGTCCGGGCTCACGCATTTGGCCTTGGCCAGGGCGGCGATGGTCTGCCGGATGCTCATCCCCTGGATCTTGAAGCTCGCGACCCTGGCGCGGCGGTCCTCGATCAGTGCCTCTCGACTCGCATCTCGGTTGTTCTTACGCATGTGTTCACCTTGCTTCAGCTTGTGGCGATGTCGTTTGCATCCTGGTTAATCAGCACTACCCAACCTGCTCATACGGGCTCTCGGCCTTGCGAACGCGTCGGTAGTAGACCTGCTTGACGCGGTCGGGGCTCTTGCAGGCGATGACGGCCACGGCCTTGATGGCGGCGCCGGTCGTGATGGTCCCCTCGAAAACGCTGAGAAGGTGGCTCACAGCCCAGCGCAGCCGTTCGGCCTCGAAGATCTCCTGCACGGATTGCTTCCCGGCGCCGCAAAGCTCGTGCAGGCGCTGCCAATACGCGTCGTCAAGCTGGC
>JBDKRR010000216.1:0-3490 GCA_039683315.1 Sulfuricella sp. | reverse complement strand
TCCATCTCGCGCATCTGCTTCATGAGCGTGATCGGCACGGGGCCGTCGTCGGTCGCCAGCGCGGTCGCCATGCGCGCCAGCCGGACTTCGATGTCGGCCAGCCGCCGGCGGCCTGACGCAAGTTCTGCCCGCACTGCCTGTCCCTGATCGCCTCCGCTCATGAGAGCGTCGATCCTCATCGGATCAGCGCAATAGAGCATGATGGCGCGTTCGATTGGCGCAGCCTGGATCGATCCGGGCACCGGGCACCCCGCGCCACGCGAATTGCCGGTGCAGATCAGCCGCCGATGGCCTGGCCATGGCCTGCCGTCAGCCTGGCGTTTGCGTCCCATCAAGTTCTGCGACACCATCGCGCCGCCGCAGTAGCCGCAAACGGCGATGCCCATACCGGTAAGGATGCTCGGAATCTCGCCCACTCCACGCCGGCCGCGCCGACGGTCGATGGCCACCTGCAGCGCGTCGAATTCCTCCTCGCTCAAAAGCGGCGGATAATATCCAGCCAGGCGGTAAGTCTCGCCATCCAGCGCGATCTCACGCTCTCCCACCAGCAGCCGCTTGCGTAGCGTTTTGTAAAGGCTGCCTGCCACCAGCTTGCCTTCCTCCGTGAAACTCATCCCGCGCGCCGCCATCTCACGCATGATCTGCACCGCCCCCAGGCCGGCCATGAAACGCTCGATCGCATAGCGCAGCGCAGCCACGCGCTCCGGAACCAGCTCCCATGTATCACCCGTCCATCTCACCCAGTGCGGATCCTTGCCGTTGCGGATGACGCCGCGCCAGGTTCCCGCCTGCCAGCCTTCGCACTGCCGGCGGATCGCAGCGCGCACGCGCTTGGACTTCGTGTCGCTTTCCTCGTGCGCCCGGATCATCACGACCAGGCTGTGGATCAGCTTGTAGGGGTTGGCCTTGATCGCATCGAGGCTATATTCCTGTCCGTCTGCGGCCGTCACGACAATGAGGCCGGCGTGAACGATCTGGGTCAGCTGGGCCTGCGCCTTGAGCGGCTCCGCCCGGCTCAGGCGGTCCAGTCCTTCCACGATCAGCACCGACCCCGGCTCGATTCGGCCATCCTCGACCGCGCGCAGGAAGACCCCCAGCGCGCCATGCGTAACGTGGCGCTGATGGTAACCGCTCATGCCCTCGTCGCGCATCGATAGCGACTCGTCGAGCACCAGACCACGCTCCAAAGCCCAGCGCCTGGCATATTCCATCTGCCGATCCGCCGACGATCCGGCCGCCTGCTTGGGGTCGGAGAAGCGCAAATAGCTGTAAACTTTGGGCATGGAGAAACTGAAATTAAAGGGCAAGTCGCCTAGTATAGCTTTTGCGTCTTTGGGCTGCCCGAAGGCGCGGCAATGTAAACCGCTTTATATCAGACAGTCAGCCGATCAAGGGGGCTGATCGCCCCCGCCGCGCCGCGCTTGACGACGTGGGTATAGATCATGGTGGTGCTCACGTCACTGTGGCCGAGCAGTTCCTGAACGGTACGGATGTCTGACCCGGATTCGAGCAGGTGGGTGGCGAACGAATGGCGCAGGGTATGGCAGCTGGCCGGTTTGTGAATTCCTGCAGCGACGACTGCAGCACGCATGGCGCGCTGGATGGTTTTTTCGTGGATGTGGTGGCGACGGATGACGCCAGTGCGTGGGTCGGTACTGTAGTCTGACGCCGCGAAGTCATACTGCCAGGCCCATTCCTTCGGCGCATTCGGGTATTTCTTCCACAGCGCATGCGGCAACTCGACGTCGACCATGCCGCGCGCGAGGTCGAGATCATGCATCATGCGTCGCTTCATGAGCTGATGACGCAGCGGCTGGACCAGGCTGGTCGGCAACGGAACCACACGATCCTTGCCGCCCTTCCCGTCGCGCACGAGGATGATGGCGCTGTCAAAATCGACATCCTTGACCCGTAGGCGCAGACCTTCCATCAGGCGCATGCCGGTTCCATATAACATGCTGATGATCAGACCATTGACACCCTTGGTGCAGCCGAGCACGGCGCGGACTTCGGCCTGGCTGAGCACCACGGGCAAGCGTGCCGGTTTCTTCGCGCGCGTGATGCCATCGAGCCATGGCAGATCGACGCCAAGCACCTGCTTATACAAAAACAGCAGTGCGGAGAGTGCCTGGTTCTGCGTGCTCGCAGCAACGTCTCGCTGGTTGGCAAGCATGGACAGAAAGGCCTCGATCTCCACCGCTCCCATGTCTGCAGGGTGGCGCAGGCCGGACCAGTGAATGAAGTGGCGCACCCATGAAATGTAGGTTTTCTCGGTGCGCAGACTGTAGTGCTTGACGCGGATCGCCGCACGCATCTGGTCCAGCAGCCGGGGGTTTGGTGGAGCGTCCGCGATGTCCTGATGCGGTGTCGTGTTTATTTCTGCAGTTTCAGTCATGACGGCCTCCAGCATCGTGTTGTGGACAGATTCGCGGACATGTCTACGGGTTATGCGACAGGGCTATGTCGTCGAATTTAAGTTCGGCGTCAAGTCGCTCCACCGCGATTCCGTAGTCGGCGCGGCAAACGATCCGCTCCACCCGTGCCGCTTCCCGCACTCGCATGGCCACGGCACCTTCAGTGTGTTCGGGTTATCGCTGTAGCGCCCGCAGTTACTGCACCGCGCGTAGGCTCCGGCGTCGTGGCGCATGGTCGCCTTAATCGTGCTTCCGCGCATGCCTTCCACTGGCTCGCTCGTGTCAGCCCATCGCTTCACGCCATCTCTCCCCATCACCCATTGCCGTGCCGTCCCGCGATCCAGGTCCATCGTCATTCCAAATCCACCAGTAATCACAGCCATCTCCTATGGTTACGTTGCCGCCGAACACGGCGTTCGTGCGGGACCGGCTTTCAGCCGGCCCCACAACTCATGCGTTCGGCGTCACCTTCACGAATCCGCTAGCTATCGCGTAGCGGTCACGCTGGGGGTGATACCTCCGCACCTCTATGTTTTTCGCGGGCTTCAGGCTCAACATGCGCCGCCAGTATTTACCACGAGCCATAGCCCGCTCGCGGCTCTCTGCCGCAATGTATATCGAGCTTCCGCACTGCTTTCCTTTCTTGTCCACTGGGTACACCTCCCACTGCAATTTCTCGGGGGTCATGCCCCACGTTCTCGGGTCGTCGCTCACAGGTCTTTCTCCATCATTCGGCACGGCCAATGGTGGCCGCAATTTGCGCAGGCGGCGGTGTCCAGCTTCGTGCCCTTCAGCGCGGCCGGGCTGCCATTGGCCATCAGCCAGTGGTAGGCGTGTCGCCCGCAGCGCGGGCACCGGCGCTCCACCTTGGCCGGCAGCCGCCGAACACTGCGGTCCAGCGGACGTGCCGCCAGCGTCGCTTCGCTCCTAGTCGTCACTCCGCTGACCTCCACCGTTGGGCACATCGTCCCATTCTTCGTATGGTGGCGGCGGGTTCATTCCGTGTCGGCAGTTCCGCATGCAATCAGCGTATCCTGGGCCACCTCGCTCGCCGTAGTCATTCTCGCCAGTCGCCA
>JBDKRR010000215.1:0-2579 GCA_039683315.1 Sulfuricella sp. | reverse complement strand
CCCTGGTACAGCGTCTCAAGGACCAGGCCGACAGCGACAAGTTCAGCGACTGGAGCCACATCCTGTTCGACCAGGCGCTGCTGGCCGAAGGCGGACAGCTGGAAGACCCGGCGACGTTCGTGCGCCGCCTCAACGAGTTGTGGCTGACGATGTAAGCAATTGGACTGAAATAAAAAAGGGCGCTGCGGCGCCCTTTTTTGTGTGTGCGACGGAGCCTATTCCTGCGGCTGGATCGAAGTGAGGTAAGCCAGAATGTCGCGGATATCGGTGTCTTTCAATTCGGCCAGAATGCCGCGTGAGTCTTCTTCATCGTGCGCGCGCTCGGCATTGAGGTAGCTGTTGATCTGTTTTTTGAGGTAATTCGAGTATTGCCCCACCAGCATGGGAAACGAGCCGCGGCCCCGCCCGTCCTTGGCGTGACAGGTATAGCACTCCTTCTGGTAAATCTTGCCGCCATTGGCGATATCGCCCTCGGCGCGGGGAACGATCATGACTTTTTCCATCATCTGCAGACGGGTCAGCGCGTCCTCGTCGCCCTTGAATTTTGGCTGTGCGGTCGGCAATGTGATGCCCGACAGATAGCCGGAAATCGCGCGGATATCCTCGTCGGACAACTCGCGTTCCTCGGTATAGGGGAACATCGGGATGTTGATGCGCTTGCGCGCGCGGAAGCTTTTCAGCTGACTCTCGATGTATTTTGCCGGCAGCCCGGCAAGGCGAGGATATTCGCCGCGCGCCCCGCCCTGGCCGAACTCGCCATGGCAGGTGGCGCAGACGCCCATCAGCTCCGGGGCGCTTTCGCTGCCGGCCGCGCGTGCGCCGGGGCTGAACAGGTAAAGCGCGAGGGCGAAGAACACCAGGGAAAAACTGACGCCGGCACGGCGCGCCATTTCGGCTCTAAGGGATTGGGCGGACAGGGCCACGGGGATTTTCATGCAACACCATCTCGGAATTGAAGCGATTGGACGCTGCAATTCTAATCGTCTTTGGTGGCATCGAAAATTGATTTAGGTCAGGAATTATCGAAAAGAGTGGTGCGCCGTGGAGGGCTTACCAGGCCATGCGATAAATTCGCCGGTAAAGCCCGCGCATGGTTTCCAGCCGTGCCGCATCGGGCTGCTCCCTGCCGTAGCGGGCGTCCTCGAACAGGCGCGTCAGTTCCCTGAGCTCGGGGCGCAGGTCGTCGCGCAGGGCGCAGAGCTGGGCGAGGTATTCGCGGGTGTTGTCGGAGCGGGGGCGGGCCAGGTCGTTGAGGGAAAAAATGCGCTCCATCGCGCCGTACAGTTGCCGGGCGCCCCGTTCGCCACCGGCGTGGTAACCGAGGACGCCGTAGCGCAGGTAGTCGAAACGGGTGCGCAGCCAGGTACCCGCCCTGGCCTCGCGCAGCAGGCGCCATAGCGCGAGCAGGATGGCGAGCAGGGCGAGCGCGACCAGTCCGGCGAGCACCGCGTCCTGGTGCGCATTGAGCCATTTTTTCAGGGCGTCCCACAGGTCGGCCAGCTGCTTCATCACCGGGGCCATGATTTTTCCGACCTGTTCGGAGAGGTCCGCTATGGCGTTGATGGCGCCGGCCTGCCAGTGGGGCATGCCGGCGCGCCCGGCGGCCTTGCGCATGTCGCCGGGCGAGGGCCAGCCGCTGCCCATGCCGCTCCCCGTGCCGGTCCCGCCCATGCCGGTCCCGGCTGACCCCGCGCTGCCCTGGCCCGATCCCGATCCCGAGCCATCGCCGTCGGCGCCCTGGCCCATCTGGACAAGATGTCCGCCCGGCCCGGCCGGAGCCGCCTGGCCGTAGCGCCAATGCAGGGTCTCCCAGGTGGCCTGCGGCGTGACGGCATAGAGCAGGGCGCCGATCAGGAGGATGGTCGCTGTCGCGGCAGCGATGGCGACGCCCTGTCCGCCGGCGACGCCCTGGCCCAGGCTCTGCTCGCGCAGGGCGAGTGCGCGGCGGTTGATCTGCTCGGACACCAGCGTGAACACCACCGCCGTCACAAACGGCACCAGGTAGAACAGCAGCGTCCAGTCGGCGCGGTAGTGGCTGGCGGCGAACATCACCATCACCACCGCAATCACCAGGCTCATGTGCAGCTGGCGCCGGCTGACCAGGACGCAGTTGTAGGCCGCCTGCAGCGCCGCCAGCATGTACAGCCCGGCGCGCGGGAAGCCCCACATCGGGATGAAGAGCAGCACGGACAGCAGCAGCCCGACGATCAAGGTGGTTTTCTGCGCCTTGCGCCCACCCTCGTCGAGCAGTCCCTGCTGGCGCCAGCCGATGCGCAGGGTGAAGCCGAAGGCCAGCGCCCAGATCAGCACTTCCGTGCCGAAAGCGCCGTACTGGATGTCGAGAAAGGCGTTGCAGGTCAACGCCAGCACTTGTGCGGCGAACAGGCCGAGGTAAGCGGGGAAGTAGGTGAGCGGCGGGCTCATTGGTTGAACAGGGCGACCAGGTCGTCGTTGCGGCGCACCGGGAGACAATGCGCGACGAGTTCGAGCAGGCCCGCGGCGGAAAGCGGCCCGGCCGCGGACGGTTTGCCGCCCGAGAGGAAGGATCCCCGCTCGAAATCGATCGCCAGCAGGTGGGC
>JBDKRR010000214.1:0-5657 GCA_039683315.1 Sulfuricella sp. | reverse complement strand
TCGATGCGGTCATTCGCCGGCGTCTCCACTCCGAAGTCGTTCTGATCGGCCAGGTCAGCGAATATATCATCAATAGCGGCGGCAAGCGCTTGCGCCCGGCGCTGGTGTTGCTGTCGGCCGGGGCGTTTGGTTTTAGCGGCACGCATCACCACGAACTCGCGGCGGTGGTGGAGTTCATCCACACCGCGACGCTGCTCCACGATGACGTGGTCGATGAATCCAGCCTGCGCCGCGGCAATGCTACGGCCAATGCCATGTTCGGCAATGCGGCCAGTGTGCTGGTGGGCGATTTTCTCTATTCCCGTGCTTTCCAGATGATGGTGGGAGTGAGCAGCCTGCGCGTCATGGAAGTGCTGGCCGACGCAACCAATGTCATTGCGGAGGGCGAGGTCCTGCAGCTACTGAATTGCCATGACCCCGATATCGACGAGGGGCGCTACCTTCAGGTCATTCACTATAAACCCGCCAAACTGTTCGAGGCCGCCAGCCGCCTCGGTGCGATTCTGGGCGGGGCGTCCCCGCAGGACGAAGAGGCAATGGCGGAGTACGGCATGCGCCTGGGTACGGCATTCCAGTTGATAGATGATGTATTGGATTATTCGGGCGAGCATCAGGATACGGGCAAGAACGTGGGCGACGATCTGGCCGAAGGTAAGCCGACGCTCCCCTTGATTTATGCCATCAAACACGGCAGCGCCGATCAGGCGGCGGTGGTTCGGCATGCCATTGAGCAGGGCGGTCTGGATGAGCTGCAGCCCGTCATGCAGGCGATTCGCGACACCGGTGCGCTGGACTACACCAAAGCACAGGCCAAGCGCGAGGCCGAAGCCGCATGCGTGGCAATATCGCACCTGCCCGGTTCAAATTACAAGGATTCTTTGCTACAATTGGCCGACTTTGCGGTCGCGAGGAATCATTAAGAAGGCGGCCGCTGTGTGTTTTCGGGGTGTAGCTTAGCCTGGTAGAGCGCTACGTTCGGGACGTAGAGGCCGGAGGTTCGAATCCTCTCACCCCGACCAATTTCATTACAAAGCATGGCAATTTATCTGTGCTTTGATCTAATTCCGCAATTCGTAGCGAATCAACTTTCTGTAAAGAGTTCGTTCGCTGATCCCAAGAATATCAGCCACTTTGCGCCGGTGTCCGTCGTGTTGTTCGAGCAGGCGGGCGATGTGGCTCGCTTCCAGTTCTGCCATCGATGCGCCGTTTTTCTTTGGCGCAGCTGCGGCGGCTAGCGCAGGTTCTGGTTGGGCCGCGCTAACTCCCTGGTTATTGGCGTCGAAGCGAATATCTTTTGCCGTGATGATGCCGTTGTCGCTGAGTGCCAGCGCTTTTTGCAGGATGTTACGTAGTTCGCGCACATTGCCGGGGTAATCATAGCTTACCAGTCGCGTCATGGCGCTTTCGTTGAGTTCGCAGTTGCGCCCGCCATTCATGCGCGACAGCATGGACTTGGCCAGGGCAGGGATATCGCTGCGACGTTCCCGAAGGGCGGGCAATGTGACGTCAATGCCGGCAATTCGGTAGTAAAGGTCAAGACGAAACCGGCCTTGGTCCACCATTTCCAGCAAGTCCCGGTTGGTGGCGCTGACGACCCGCACATCGGCGCGCAGCGTTTCAGTGCCGCCCACGCGGCGGTATTCGCCGCTTTCAAGCACGCGCAGCAGCTTGGCTTGCATCGAGAGCGGAATTTCGCCGATCTCATCGAGGAATAGCGTGCCGTTGTCCGCGAGTTCGAAGAGCCCTAGCTTCCGCCCAACGCAGCCGGTGAACGCGCCGCGCTCATGACCGAAAAGCTCGCTCTCGAACATCGATTCGGCGATGGACGCGCAATCCACGGCGATAAAGGCTTTCCCTTCCCGGTTGGAGCGGCGATGAAGGTATTGCGCCGCCAGTTCCTTCCCTACGCCGCTTTCGCCATACAGCAGAATGGACGCTTCGGATTCGGCCACGCGCGTCAGATTCTCTACGCAGGAAAGGAATGTGGCCGATTTTCCGATCATGCGCATTTCATCGCAGTCCATGGCAGTGGTTGGGGCGAAAGGGTAAATCGCTTCACCCAGATAAAGTTCGCCGTTCAGTCCCAGGATCGGGTGCCCCTGGATGCGCACGTGCTCTGGTTGATTGTGGTGGTCATAGTGGGTGTGCAGTACTTGCTGGCCTGAGCCAGTGGCGAATACTTGCTGGTGTGGGCAGGTCTCGCCGTTGAGGTGGCAGGGCACCGAGGCGTGGTGAGAAATTTCATGGCAGGTGCGCCCTACAACATGTGCTTCGTCTGTTCCATAGCGTTTGCAGTACGCGCGATTGGCCGCCACGATGCGGTAGTTGATATCAATGAGCACGAAGGGGTTTTCCTGTGCATCAATGAGGGATTGAAGTTGAACTGGGGTGTGATTCATGTCTGGCTGATGACTGTCAAAATGTCATGACAGTATACGTTATGATTTTTGATTTGCAACGGCCGTTAGTGATTTGATTGTTGCGATATGAAACAGATGGTTATCACCTAGTTGATGTGATCCTTGCTTGGTGGTGCGGTGTCGCGATTTTGCCTAATTTCTTAGTAATCAATTGGATGCGAGATAATGTCAGAATGACATGACACGATGGCATGCCGTAGCGTATCGTATATATTATAACGATATTATTCAGTATGTTACGTTCTGGCATAAGGATTGCTACAAGGCTATCTGGATGTTTATAGCGTAATTACTGTTAGGGGTTAACTATGACTGATCCAATCTGGAAATTGCAGGCGGGCGTCTCCATGAGCCAGGAAACGGCACAGGAGGTAGCCAAGATCGCCTGCGCATTGAAGTCACTTTCGGCATATGTTACGTTGATGCACGAGAACGAAGATGCACCAGAGGAGCTTCAACAACTCGTGGATGAGGGGTTGGACGCGATGAAAAAAGTGTTTGTTTGGTAATGAAATGGAGAACAAATAAATGGCACATATTGTAATCATGGGTGCAGGCATCGGCGGCATGCCGATGGCCTACGAAATGCGCGAGCAACTGAGGTCCTCGGACAAGCTGACGGTAATTGGAAACGGCGACAGCTTCCAGTTCACGCCCTCCAACCCCTGGGTCGCTGTCAACTGGCGTACGCGGGAAGATATTCAGTTCCCGGTCGCGCCCTATTTCGAGCGCAAGAACATCGGCTTCATTTCATCTCCAGCAAAGCGCGTTCACCCCGAAAAAAACCAGGTGGAACTGGCTGACGGGCAGGTTATCGATTACGACTTCCTGGTGATTGCTACTGGTCCGAAGCTGGCGTTCGATGAGGTAGAAGGACTGGGGCCGGAAAAGCATACCCATTCGGTTTGCAATGTGGACCATGCGGTAAAGGCAGGCGAAGCCTGGGGTAAATTCGTCAAAGAGCCAGGTCCGATCGTGGTTGGCGCGGCTCAGGGCGCTTCTTGCTATGGCCCGGCCTACGAGTTCGCCTTCATCATGGATACCGACCTGCGCCGTCGTCGTATCCGCGACAAAGTTCCGATGACCTTCGTTACTGCTGAGCCGTATATCGGCCATCTTGGCTTGGGCGGAGTGGGTGATTCCAAGGGCTTGCTGGAATCGGCCATGCGCGATCGTCACGTCAAGTGGATTACCAATGCCAAGGTTACCAAGGTCGAGGCCGGCAAAATGTTTGTGGCCGAGCATGACGATATGGGCAACGTAAAGAAGGAACACGAATTGCCGTTCAAGTACGGCATGATGTTGCCAGCATTCAAAGGCGTCGATGCCGTATTCGGTATCGAGGGGCTGACCAACCCGCGCGGCTTTATCCTGATCGACCCTTACCAGCGCAACCCGAAATTCAACAATATCTATTCGGTAGGCGTATGTGTTGCGATTCCGCCGGTCGAGGCAACACCGGTTCCGACCGGTGCGCCCAAGACCGGTTACATGATCGAAACCATGGTGACAGCCGCCGCGCACAACATCCGTGCCGTGCTGGACGGCAAGGAGCCATATGAAAAGGCAACCTGGAACGCGATCTGCCTGGCTGATTTCGGTGATACCGGCGCGGCGTTCGTTGCCCTGCCGCAGATTCCGCCGCGCAACGTGAACTGGTTCAAGGAAGGCAAGTGGGTGCACCTGGCCAAGATCGCCTTCGAGAAATACTTTATCCGCAAGATGAAGAAAGGTACGACCGAGCCCTTGTATGAAAAATACGTGCTTGGTGCCCTCGGTATCAAAAAGCTTAAAGATAAGTCCTGATTTTGCGGGAGGCGCCTCCCCGGTTATGGGGAGGTGTTTAATGCAATCGGTCAAATTTGGAGGTATTGATGAATAGAATTCTGACCATGGTGTGGTTGGCTTGTGGGCTGGCCGTCATGCCTGTGGCGTATGCGGCGGACGTAGCGCCAGCCGACCAGAAAAAGGACCAGAAAGCCGCCGGCGAAGATAAAGACAAAGACAAGAAAGCCGGGGAAGAAGGTAAGGGTAAGGGCGAAAAGAAGGGTGATGGCGGCGCCGAACCCGAATGCAACTGATTACTCTTAAGTACGCTATCACGTTATTTTCTTGCATAAAAAATATCAAGGGGACGAATATGACTATAAAAAATAAATTAGTAGCTTCTACCGTTTTGCTGGCTAGCGCCCTGTTGCCAAGTCTGTCTTTCGCGCTCGACGTGAACATCACAGCAGACACGCCGTTGGTGGAGGTCATGCACAAGGGGCAGAAGGTTGCCATTCAGCGCAACCAGAATCAGGACAACAACGTAAATCCGGCATTCGCCAAGACTTCGCGCAAGTGCCCTCCATTCTGTATTCAGCCGGGCGAACTGGCGCCGGGCGTGGAAACCATCGGCGAACTGGAGATGCTGCATTACCTGAAGAAAATGAGCAGTGGTGATGCCGGCATCATGGTGATCGATTCGCGTACACCTGACTGGGTGGAAAAAGGCACGATCCCCGGCGCGGTGAACATCCCCTGGGACAAGCTCAATATTGGCAAGTCCGACCCCATTACGGTGCAGGAAATTCTCGAAAAGCAGCTGGGTGCTAAGCAATCTGAAGGCTTCTGGAATTTCGAAAACGCCAAGACCCTGGTGATGTTCTGCAACGGCTCCTGGTGCGGTCAGTCGCCCACCAATATCAAAGGGCTGCTCAAGATCGGCTACCCCGCCAACAAAATCAAGTGGTATCGGGGGGGGATGCAGGACTGGGAATTGCTCGGCCTGACGACGGTCAAGCCGTAATCCGACGCATTACCGCACATATATATAAATAAAATAAACATATAGAGGAGTGAAGTTTATGAAGAAGGATCTGCTCAAGCTTTCTGGCCTTGTTCTGGCGCTGCTTGCCACGGTTGGCATGTCGGGTTGCGCTTCCACCGGCGGCAATGCCGCTGCCGCCGCCAAACCCCTGGAGGTCGGCATTGCTGCGGATATCCAGTCAGTTGACGTCATGCATGGTGGCCAGGTGGTGACTATTCAGCGCAACCAGAATCAGGATAACAACATCAACCCTGCTTTCGGCAAAACCTCGCGCAAGTGCCCGCCTTTCTGCATCCAGCCTGGTGAACTGGCTCCCGGCGTGAAGACAATTGGTGAGCTGGAAATGCTGCACTACCTGCAAAAGGTGAGCGCTGGCGACAAGACCGTGATGGTGATTGATTCGCGTACTCCGGACTGGGTCGAGA
>JBDKRR010000213.1:0-10652 GCA_039683315.1 Sulfuricella sp. | reverse complement strand
CCGGCCTGTGGCGGCGTTGCTCATCCTCGCAATAGGCGCGGCTATTGCTGTGGTTCGCGCCTTGCCACAGACCGGAATCCATCGTTTTCATCATGTTCCTTGATTTACGAAGCAGACCACTAGCGGGGCAATGGCATGGCGCCCTGGGCATCGGCAGGCTCAGGCACATCTTGCGCATCCCCGCCGCGAGGCAGCGGCTTGGCAGGGGAAGTAGGGGGCTGGTCGGACGTACTGGACGGCGGGGGCGGCGTGCGGCGGTAGGACTCCTCCACCTTGCCGCTGTTCAGATCGATGCTCTGCCCGACCTTGAGCCGGACGGAACGCTTTGCGTCCGGCATAGTGATGCTGACCTGGCCCGCGGCCTTCCCCCGCGTCGGCACGGCGATGCCTGCAACGGCCTTGTCGCCGCTTTGTTCCCGGTTGTTGATCCATACCGTTGTTTTCCCGTCGCTGCGGGTAACGACGCCGTTTAGCGTCATGTTGGCATCGAGCGGCGCATTATCCTGCTGTTCCGTGTCGATCCTGATGCTGCGCTCCTGCTGCCGCGCAGCGTCCATCCTGGCGCGTTGTTCGGGTGTAAAGAAAAGCCGCCCCAGGCTTTGCTCCGCCGCCATGCCAAGAGAGGGTAGAAACATCAGAAAACCGGCAATGATTTTAATCGTGTCGCGCCTCATGGGTTTTCCGCCACCTTGGCTTCGCTGATGCTCAGCCAGTCCAGGCTGCAATCGGCCTGCAGATTGGGCTGCACCTTTGCATTTTCTACTTTTCCAGCGCTTTGGCGCTGCAGGGTGCATTCCCTCAGGGAAAAAATCCCGGCACGCTGCTCTTCCAACGTATTCAGGAAGCGCATCAGGTCTTCCTCATGAAGCAGGCCCAGGCTGATTTTCATCGGCGACTGGTAGATATGGTATTGCCCCACGTCCGTGACAACTGGTGACTGATACGGCTGCTGCGCCTCGATCTGGTAATTGACGCCGAACATTTTCAGACTCAGGCTGGCGGCCCGCAGGGCATCTACCCAGTTTATGCGCTGCTCATCGCCGACGAAGCCTTGCTGTTGCAGGGAGAGGTAGGAAGCGCGGTAGCGCAGGATTTTGTCCTTTTCGTCGCCGGATTTCTGCAGGCGCTCGTGTGCCTCGCGCAGAACGCCTTCCTGACGGGTGTAGCGCGATTTTTCCTGGTTGAGTTCCTGGCGTGTAAAAACCACCAAGGCTACGCTCGCCAGCAACGCCATTGCCAGTGTCAGCAATGGGTAGCGCAACGCCTGCCAGTCGGCACCGGTCGGCTTCATGCGCGCCCCTTCATCACTATTTTTATCTTGAACTCCGCCCGCATGGTTTCGTTCGTCCCCGCATCGAGGGTATTGCCGCTCAGCGCATTCGACGAATGAATATTCAACGGCATTTCGACCACGCTCACGCTGGCGATCTCGGGATCATGCGCCATTTTCCCGGCGAAACGGTTGACGCTGGCCATGGCACTACGGTAATCGCCATGAAATGGCCTGATTTCGCCTTCCACCAAGCCGGATTCGCGCCAGCCTGCTGCGCCGGCGGGTGGTGCAACCTCAACACCGGTTTTTCCGGCGCCCTGGCCTGGCGCGCCGAATTTCCAGCTCAGGCGGGTCAGCATGATTTCCGGGCTGCTTTCCAGTGCACGACTGACGGCCAGCATTGCCTTTTCCGGCGTGCGGCTATCCTGTTTGATGCGGATGGCGAGTTGGACGGCTTTTTCGAGGTTTTCGGCAGAAGCCGGCGCCTGGGGGAAAGCTTTGGTTATCTCGACATAACGCGTCTGCAACGCCTGGGCTTCCGTTTCAAGCCGGTGCGTCGCGTTATCGAGCTGGTGGCTCTGGTACAGATTTGCGCCCGCCCATACCAGCGCCACTGCCGTCACGACGGCGCTCGCCGCAAACGTCAGGCGCCGTTGCTGATGGCGCCAGAAATTCCGGGTCACGCTGGCCGGAGCAAGATTGTTTACCGGCTGCTGCAAACCCAGCACGGTCATGTGCAAGGCATAGGGACAAAGCAGAGGCACGCCGCCAAGACGGGTGCTTAACTCATCGTGAGACAGGCGCATGACGGTGGTAAATCCGGGGTCGGCCTGCAGGTGCTGTTGCAGGTCCTCCATGCTGTCATGCGTATCAAGCAGCAGCACCGTCAGTTTCGCCTCACGGGCCATCAGCCGCAGGCTGTTGAGGTAAAGGCGGGTTTTGCCGATATCCGCCGCAAGCTCGACTGCAGAATTAATGTGTTCCTGGTCAGCAAGAGCCAGGCGGCTGGCTTTCAGCTGGCTGGCCTGAAAAAAACTTTGCCTTAGCCCGCCGTTCTGCTTGTTCACCACCAGCAGGTCGGACGCAGCCAGTTTGAGTCTGGCCAGCAATACCTGGGTCACCATGGGCAGCAGGTAAACGCCGGCCAGCGGCGCCTGGAACACATGCAGCGTCTCCAGCCAGGGGCGCAGCAGCTCGGCGTTGGTCAAAGCGGCGAACATGTAATGATCGTCTCGCCTTTTGTCGGACTCGCGCCACTGTATCCACGCGGTGTAGTAGGAGGTGCTGCGGTAGAGCTGTTTCAGCTTGCGCCGCACCAGTTCCTGGCGGGAATATCCGGAGGCATGGGGCAGGACCTCGGCGTGATAATCCTCTTCCACGGAATCCACCATGAGGTACACCGGGATGCCGGGGTGGGCGTGCAGCAGGTTTCCGAACGCCCGCTGGCCGTCTTCGCTGACGGCAAAAGTCTGGCAGACTCCCAGCCTGCCGCTTTCGAATACTGCGGCGATGGCGTGTTGCGTGGTCACGCAGATGATTATTTTGGTGGTCATCAGTATTTCATCTTACCCAAAATATCGTATATCGGGGTCAGCACCGAGAACATGATAACCGCGAGAACCAGCCCGAGAATCACGGTCAGTGCGGGCTCCAGCATCTTGAGGAGCTTTTCCACCGATTCCTTCACTTCGCGGTTGTAGAAATAGGTCACGTTGAGCAAAGCGGTGTCGAGCGCGCCGGTGGCCTCCCCCACCCGCAGCATGCGCACCACCAGCGGCGGGAACATACCGAGATTTTCGAAGCTTTCCGCCACGCTGTCGCCCGCGCTGATCTGCTGACCTGCGCGCGCCAGGCCATCGGAGATGACGCGGTTGACCACGATCTCCTCGCTGGTTTTCAGCGCATCGAGAATGGTGATGCCGGACTGATACATCAGGGCGAAAAAATTGGCGAAGCGGGCGAGAATGATTTTTTGCAGGATCGGCCCGACGAACGGGATGCGCAGCTTCAGATAATCCCAGCGGTAGCGCGCCCGCGGACTCCGGCGAATCACCACGGCAGCCGCCACCGCTGCCAGGATCGGCAAGCCGAATACCAGGTACCAGTAGTTGACGAACACTCCGGAGACGAATATCAGCGCCTTGGTCTGGAACGGCAATTCCTGGCCCATGTTCTTGAGGAAGGACACCAGCTGGGGCACCAGGTACATCATGAGGAACACGATCACGCCGCCCACCACCACGAACACCAGCGCCGGATACATCAGCAGGCGCTTGGTCTGGGCTACCAGTTCGTCCTGCCATTTGAGGGTGGTGGCAAGATTCTCGAACACCTCCGTCATCGTTCCGCTTTGCTCGCCTGCCTTGATCAGGCTCACGAACACATTGTCGAACGCCGCGGGATGGCTGCTCATGGCTTGCGAGAGAGTTTTGCCGCCTTCCACCTCTTCCAGGACGGCAGAAAGAATTTCACGGAAACGCGGTTGTTCAATGCTGTCGCGCAGATCGGCCAGTCCCTCGAGCAAGGGGATGCCGGCACGGGACAGCTGTTCCATGTGGAAACAGAAGGTGATGAGATCCTGTCGCGTAATGCTGCCCCGGCCGAGCTGCATCGGCTCGTTCACCTTGCGCGCGGTAATGAGGTCCAGCCCCATGCGCTGCAGGCGCAGCTCGAGATCGACTTCGTTGACGGCGGCGAGCTTGCCGCGAACGGATACGCCATTCTTGTCGACGGAGGTGTATTGGTACGTTAGCATTTTTCAGTCAAATCCCCCCAACCCCCCTTTGATAAAGGGGGGAGGAGCGAAGCGGAGGGGGGATTTATCAATGCAGCCGCCCGGTCAGGTCCACCACGCGGGACACTTCAAGCAAACTGGTCTTGCCTTCGAGGATGCGCCTGATACCGTCGTCTGCGAGGGTGTTGAAGCCCTTTTCCAGCGCTACGTTGCGCAATTCCCTGGCGGTTGCGCGATGTGCGATCAGTTCATCCAGATCGCTGTCCATGTGCAGCAATTCGATCAGAGCCATGCGCCCCTTGTAGCCCTTGTAGCTGCACTGCGGACACCCGTCTGCAGCATAAACCTGCGTGTCGTCGTCGGGCAGCAAGCCCAGCAACTGTTTTTCTTCCGCGCCCGGCCGATAGGGCTGTTTGCAGTGGGGGCACAACAAGCGCACCAGACGCTGCGCGATCACGCCGATGATGTTGCCGGCCATGATGTCGGGCAGGATGCCGATGTCCAGCAAGCGCGGGAAAGCGCCGAGCGCGGAATTGGTATGCAGCGTGGTGAACACCTGGTGACCGGTCATGGCGGCGCGGAAAGCCATGTCAGCCGTTTCGCGGTCGCGCACCTCGCCGACCAGGATGATGTCCGGGTCCTGGCGCATCATTGAGCGGATGCCGTTGGCGAAATCCATCTTCACCAGATCGTTGACCGAAGTCTGACGCATCATGGTCACCGGGTATTCCACCGGGTCTTCGAGGGTCATGATATTGACCGAGTCGGTATTGAGATGGCTCAGCATGGAATAGAGCGTCGTGGTTTTACCGCTGCCGGTCGGGCCGGTGACGATCAGGATGCCTTCCGGCCGCGCCATCATCAGCTTCAGCTTGTCCTGGGTTTCCAGGCTCAGGCCCATGCGGTCGAGGGAAATGATGGACTTTTCCCGATCCAGCACGCGCAGCACGATGTTCTCGCCGTAGATGGTGGGCTGGGCGGCAACGCGGAAATCGATCGGCCGGCCATTAAGATTCAGTGACAGCCGCCCGTCCTGCGGCGCGCGCGTTTCGGCGATATTCATGCCGCTGATCACCTTGAGGCGCACCGCGATGCCCGGCCAATAGGTCTTGTGCAGGCTGCGAATCTGCTCCAGCACGCCGTCGATGCGGTAGCGGATGCGCAGAAAGGCGTATTCCGGTTCGAAGTGGATGTCGGAGGCGCCGCGTTTGACCGCGTCCACCAGCAGAGAGCCCACCAGGCGCACCATCGGCTGGGTGTATTCCTCGTTGCCCGCCTGCAGGCTCTGGTAGTCGATCTCGCCGGTCTCGATCTCGCGCAGGATGCCGTCCACCGAGAGCTCGAAACCGTAAAACTGGTCGATGTACTCTTCCAGCTGCGCTTCGCCCGCGAGCACGGTGCGAATCTCGGTCTGGCCGCCGAGATGGGCCCGCAGCAGGTCCAGCGCCACGACGTTGAACACGTCGCTCATCGCCACCAGCAATTCCTTGCGTTCCGGGTTGAAGGCGATCGGCAGCAGGCGGTAACGGCGCGCAAATTCTTCCGGCACCAGGTTCAGCGCTTCCGCTTCGGCCACCACATTGGAAAGGTCGATGCCTTCCTGGCCGATGGTATGCGCCAGGATGTCGCGGATCATGGCTTCGGTGACAAAGCCCAGACGCACCAGTTGCCGCCCCAGCGGCATGTCGTGTTCGGTCTGCTCCATCAGGGCGATGCGCAGCTGATCCTGGCTGATCAGGCCCTGCTGCACCAGCAGCTCGCCGAGGCGAAGTTTTTTGCGCTGTTCCGCCATGCTATTCGGCTATCTTCTGCAATTGCGCGATGCGCGCTTCCACGGTCGCGCGCTCGAAGTCGGCGCCCCTTTGCCGCTGCAGTTGCAAGGCACGCTGGTAATACGTCAGGGCTGGTTTGGGCTGGCTGATTTGTTCCAGGCTCACGGCCAGGTTGAAAGCATAGTCGGGGTTATCGGATTCTAGATGATAGGCCTGAAAATAAGCCTGTTGTGCTTCGGGCCAGCGCCCTTGGGCGGCGTACAGATTGCCCAGCGCAAAATGCAGGAACCCCGCCGGCTTCTCTGCCAGCAGTTGTTTCAATTTGGCCTCGCTGCCGGCCGGATCACTGCTGCCGAGCAAATTCAGCAAGCCCGCCTGGGCGTAGGTATTCTTCGGTTCGACTTCGAGCGCGCGAAAATAGAGTTTTCCCGCCTCACTCGTATTGTTGGAACGCGTCAGCACCGCCGCCATGCCAAGCAGGGCGTCGACATTGCGCGGCTCCTTCTGCAACATGCGCTGATAATGCGTTTTCGCCTCATCCAGCCGCCCCTCCTGCAGGAACTGGTAGGCTTGCGCCAGGTCGGGCTCGATTTCGCTCCGTCCGCCATGCCGCACCTTGATTGCGCCATCCGGCGCTGCATCCGCTTTCACCGCACCGGCGACTGGCGAAGTGGCTCTGTCTGCGGACGATCGTGAGCTCTTGACACCTAATGGCGCAGCGGGTGCTTCCGGCTGTGCATCGAACAGGTCTGGCTGCGCGACTGCAGATGGCGCCGCCCCCTGGAGCGCCAGCTGCTGATTCGCTTCCTGCGGCACAGACTGCACGGCAGGCGACGCCGGAGAAGAGGGGGAGGAAGTCAGCAGGCCCGGCTTGTTGATCGCGATATAGACATAAGCGCCGCCTCCTGCCAACAGCAAGAGCGCCGCCACGGAAAGAATAGCCATGAAGCTGTTGCGCTTGCCAATTTGCGGCTCTTTGGCGGAAAACAGATTGGCGGCTTCCTGCTGCCCTGCGCCGGCAGGTTTCTCCGCCGGTACATTGCGCGCAACGGCGGCCGGCTCGGAAGTCGGCTCAAGGGAGAGTTCATCGGCCAATTCACGCAGCGTCGGTTCGCTTTCGGATTGCGAACTCTGCTGGCTTTCCTCAGCCTTCTTCAAGGCCTTCATCAGGAGACTCATGGCTTCTCGGCAGCGGCGGTAGCGTCGGGCAGGAAGTGGCGAAATGCGCGCAGTTCGTCGCTATCCAGAGACGCTTTGTTAACCACGGTGGGGCGCAAAAAGATCACCAGCTCGGTCTGCGTCGCCTGGTTCTCGTGCTGCCCGAACACGGCGCCGATATAGTCGGGTCGAGACAAGAAGGGGATGCCATCCCTGTTGCGCGCCGTATCGTCCTGCATCAAGCCCCCCATGATGATGGTCTGGCCGCTGCTGACCTGCAGGACCGACTCCATCTCGCGGACTTGCACTACCGGCACCAGATTCTGAATCCGGTTCGCTTCCGGCAAGCCGATGTTGATGCGGGCGAGATCCGGATTCGGGTCAGTCTTGAAACCGGTCACACGCGATATGGTTGGGCGCACCGTCATCGAAACCATGCCGCCTTCGCTGATCTGCGGGGTTACGCTCATCACCACGCCCACCGGCACGGTGTGGGGCGTCGTGGTGTAAACCGGCTGGGTTATGATGCCCGTGGTCGAAGTCGTGCCCTGCTGCACTTCGATGGAAAAATACACTTCATTGTTGACCACCTTGAGCAGCGCGGTCTGATTATTGATGGCCATGATCTTCGGGCTGGACAGAACCCGCGTCTTGCCGAACGATTCCAGCAAATTCAGGGTGGCGGTCAGCCTGTCCTTGGCATTCTTGTATCCCACGGCGACGAACGGCGCGAGGCTGCCTGCCAGATTACTGCTGGCATTCGAGGTAGTGGTGACGGAAAAGCCCGTCGCGTTGCCGATCTTGCTCCAGTCGATGCCCGCATGGAACTGGTCCTTCAATGCAACTTCCACGATCGTCGCTTCGATCAAGACCTGACGGTGCGATGCATTCACCACGTTATCGAGGTACTCCTTGACCAGCTTTTGCTGCCGCTCGGTCCCCAGCACGGATATCGAGCCGACCACCGGGTTTACGATCACCTGCTCCTTGACATCCCCGAGCTGCGAAGGCTTGTCGTTTCCGAAGACATTGGTGAACAGCGCGGGCGCGCCGCTGCCGGCACGCGCCACTGCTTCCGCCTGACGCAGGCGATCCTCCCGCTCGGCGCGCACTGCCTCGGCCTTGACGGCTTTTTCTTCGGCACTGCTGGCCACGGACCGGGTGGCGCTAAGAATATGCCGGATGTTTTCGCCGATGATTCCCCAGAAATTGTTGTCGGACGCACTCTTTACGGCGGTGGACGATGTGTTGCCCCCCGCGGCTGCTCCTACGCCGCCTGTAGCTGTCGTAGTACCGACGCCGGCAATCTGCGAGGACACGCCAATGCTGGATGTTGTGTCGCGCGACAGATTGACGTAATCGACGTGGTAGGTGTGCATGTAAGGCGAATCGGGGGTAATGGATAGCGTGTCGCCTTCAATCTTGTAACGCAGGCTGACTTGTCGTGACAGGCGCTCCAGAATGGACTCGAGCGGCTCGTTCACGGCATTCATGGTAACCAGGCCCTGAATTGCCGGATGGACATCCACGTTGAGCTTTGAATCGCGCGCCAAGGCGAAAAGCAGCTCCTTTACCGGCACCTCATTCACCACCACGCTGTAGGTTTGCGGCCTGACCGAAGCCTTGGGCGGCGGGACGAACACGCTTGCCTTGACCGGTTCGGGTATCCCGGACGCCTTGCCCTGGGGCTCGGCCTGGATATGGTTCTGGGAAATGGGAAATGGCTGCGGATAGGAGGCGCAGCCTGAAATCACGCCAATAGCCAGCGCCATCGCTCCCCAGCGCCACAACGAATTGTTCCGTCGTCCTGCCCATTCACTCGTATGTATCACTACGCAACCTTTGTTGTTATGCGGCGACTTCATTGATTCTGCCTGATCTCGGCCCTGACTCCCTGGACCGTGCGCAGATAGGGGCGATAAACCTTGAGCGATTCCGGCAAATCATCCATCGCTGCAGCCGTTTTTGCCTTACTGGGGAAACTGCCGTAAAGCACCGTCCACGCGGGCTGCCCGTTTACTTTTGAACGGTACACAAAAATCTCCTCCATTTCAATCTCATGGCTGATCTTTCCAAGGTGATAGCGCAATTGCCGCAAATCATTCGACACCATCAGCTGGATACTGCTGGTGGCCGGGCTCTGGGTTGCCAGCCAGCTTTCCGTCGCGGCCAGGCGCTGCGCCACCATGTCGGCATCGTGCGCCTTCTGCTGCTGGCCTGGCGCCACCTCGTTCGGCGCAAGCGCCGGGCGCGCAACGGGCGCAACCGGCACTGCCGTCGCGACTGGTGCCGCTGACGGTTTGGCGGGCGGCGCCTGGAAAATAGCGTGCAAGCCAGCGCCGACACCACTT
The DNA here is from genome assembly GCA_039683315.1 of Sulfuricella sp. Classification (GTDB taxonomy): domain Bacteria; phylum Pseudomonadota; class Gammaproteobacteria; order Burkholderiales; family Sulfuricellaceae; genus Sulfurimicrobium. The sequence goes on along the minus strand of JBDKRR010000213.1, from coordinate 1,364 downwards.
CCCAGTATAAGCAAGGCCGCAGCAGCAGCCATTTTCTGCCAGGGGAAGACGCCAGCATGCAAATCGAAATCGCTGTCTTCTATCGCCGCACGAACATGCTTTACCGTGAGCGTATGGGTATTTTCAGAGAAAGCGGCAAGCAAGGTCTTGTCGGCAATGATGTTGACGCGGCGGGTCAAACCCTTGGATGCCCGCGCGATCAACTTGATCACCGCCGGGCCGAACAAATCCGGGCCATGGTAATCTGCGGCGCGCAGGCGAAACATCAGGTAATCCCTGATTTCGGCCGCAGTCAGCGGCTTGAGGGCAAAACTGTGGGTGATCCGTTCCTTGAGCTGGCGAATTTCCGGCGAATTCAGGTTGCGGTCGAGCTCGGGCTGGCCGAACAGCACGATCTGCAACAACTTGTAATGCTGGGTTTCCAGATTGGAGAGCAGGCGGATCTCCTCCAGCGTGGCGAGCGGCATGCCCTGCGCCTCTTCCACGAAGACCACCACCTGCTTGCCCTGGGAATGCCGCTCCAGCAGGTAGTCCTGCAGCGCCTGCATGACTTCCAGCCGCGATGCCTCGCGCGGCAGCGAGAGCTGCATCTCGAAGGCGATTGCGTGCAGTATCTCGTCCGGCGACACGCTGGGGTTGGCGAGATAAACCGTCTCCACCTCGGCCGGCAAGCGCTCCTGCAACATACGGCACAACATGGTTTTGCCGCTGCCGACCTCGCCGCTCACTTTGATGATGCCTTCGCCCTGACGGATGGCATAGATCAGGGCATCGAGGATCGCGCCGCGATTTCCGCCGGTATAGAAAAACTCGGTATGCGCGGTTATCTTGAAGGGCGGCTGGGACAGGCCGAAATGGGCAAGATACATTACTGGTAAGACTCCAGATTGCTATAGGTCTGCATCCGGCTATACAGGGTGGTGCGATTTACTCCCAACAATTTCGCCGCCTGGCTCAGATTGCCGTGAGTCAGCTTGAGCGCGGCTTCGACATAGCTCTGTTCCCACAGTCTCAAGGTTTGGTCGAGGCTGAAATTGGCATGGAGCTGCAAATGCTTTCTCGCCAGTTCCTGCATGGCCCGCGCGTCGTTGGGCATAACCAGTTCCGGCAAGGCGTCGGCCTCCGTATCCAGTTCGGCCTGCAACTGCTCGCGCGTCACGGCCTGGCCGGCGTACTTGGTGACTAGCCGGATCACGATATTGCGCAACTCGCGCACGTTGCCGGGGAAAGGGTAAATCTGCCACATCTGTTGCGCTGCCGGGGTGAGCGTAAACGGCTCGGTACGGCTTTGCCGCATGTAGAAATCGCGAAAATGCTCCAGCAGCAGCACCTTGTCTTCCGCCATGTCACGCAACGGCGGAACG
>JBDKRR010000212.1:0-2802 GCA_039683315.1 Sulfuricella sp. | reverse complement strand
CAGCATGTCGGCCGGGCGGCAGGTGATGATTTCCTGATTGCCGATGGCAAGGCTGCGCACTTCTGAATTGACTGAGCCGGGGGTCTTGCCGTAGCGGCCCATGAAGTAGTTTTTTACCTCGGTGGTGACAGACTGGTAGCGTTCACCGGTGAGCACGTTGAGTACGGCCTGGGTGCCGACGATTTGCGAGGTCGGCGTGACCAGCGGCGGAAAGCCGAGGTCTTCGCGCACACGGGGGATTTCCAGCAGCACTTCATCCATGCGATTGAGCGCACCTTGCTCCTTCAGCTGGTTGGAGAGGTTGGAAATCATCCCGCCCGGAACCTGGTTGACCAGCACGCGGGTATCCACACCGGTGAATGCGCTCTCGTACTGCCAGTATTTCTTGCGTACTTCGCGGAAATAGGCGGTGATTTCCTGCAGCGCCGCCAGATCTAGGCCGGTATCGTATTCGGTGCCGGCCAGCGCGGCGACGATGCTTTCGGTGGATGAGTGGCTGGCGCCTTCGCCGAAGGAGGAGTTGCAGGTGTCGAGTATGGTCGCGCCGTTTTCTACACCTTTGAGGAAGCACATCGCGGAAAGGCCGGAGGTGGCATGGCTGTGCAGGTGGATCGGTATGCTGATGGCGGATTTCAGCTCTCTCACCAGTTCGGCTGTGCTGCTGGGGGTCAGCAAGCCGGCCATGTCCTTGATGGCCAGGGTGTCGCATCCCATGGCTTCGAATTCTTTGGCCAAGGCGACGAAATAGGGGAGGTCGTGGACCGGGCTGGTGGTGTAGCTGATCGCGCCCTCGGCGATCTTGCCGGCCTTTTTCACCGCTTCGATGGAAACCTTCATGTTGCGCAGGTCGTTCAGGGCATCGAACACACGGAACACGTCGACGCCGTTGTTTGCTGATTTCTGCACAAAAGCGCGCACCACGTCGTCGGAGTAGTGGCGATAACCGAGCAGATTCTGGCCGCGCAACAGCATCTGAATGCGTGAGTTAGGCAAGGCCTTACGCAGCTTCTTGAGGCGATCCCACGGATCTTCGCGCAGGAAACGCACGCAGGCATCAAAAGTGGCCCCGCCCCAGGCTTCCAGTGACCAGAAGCCAATGTTGTCGAGTTTTGCGCAGATGGGCAGCATGTCCTCGGTGCGCATGCGGGTTGCGATCAAGGACTGGTGGCCGTCACGTAAAACCAGTTCGCTGATGAAAACTTTAGCCATGCTCTTGTTCCTAAAATTGATGTTACAGGACTATTTACAGACCTAGGTGAGTCGCGATTGCTGCCGAAATGGCTGCCGCCAGCATGTCCTTGGGGGGGCGCACGACATAATTGGTCAATTCCGGATGTGTTTCCACGAAGCTGGTGTCGAATTGTCCACGGCGGAAGTCCGGGTGGCGCAGGATTTCCTGGTAGTAAGGGATCGTCGTTTTTACGCCATATACCACCATGTCGTCCAGCGCACGACGACCGCGTTCCACCACACCTTCCCACGTCAGGTTCCATACCGTCAGTTTGGCGCACATGGAGTCGTAGTAGGGCGGGATCACATAGCCGCTGTACATGGCTGCGTCGGTCCGCACCCCGGGTCCGCCCGGCGCATAGTAGCGGGTAATCCTGCCGAAGCTGGGCAGAAAGCCATTCTTCGGGTCTTCCGCATTGATGCGGAATTCCATGGCGAAACCGCGATAATGAATGTCTTCCTGCTTGTATTGAAGCGGCAAGCCGCTGGCAACGCGGATTTGTTCCTGCACGATGTCGATGCCGGTTATGTTTTCGGTGATGGTGTGTTCGACCTGCAGGCGGGTATTCATTTCCATGAAATAGAACTGATTGTCAGAGTCGAGCAAAAATTCCACCGTGCCCGCATTCTCGTAGCCCACTGCTTTTGCGGCACCAACCGCCAGGTCGCCGATGTAGCGGCGCTGCGCTTCGGTGAGCTGAGGCGAGGGGGCGATCTCGATCAGTTTCTGGTTGCGGCGCTGGATCGAGCAGTCGCGTTCGAACAGGTGGACGGCATGGCCGAAACTGTCGCCGATCACCTGTACTTCTATATGCTTGGGATTGACAACGCATTTCTCCAGGAACACTTCCGGCTTGCCGAAGGCCTTGCTGGCCTCGGAAACCACCCTGTCGTAGTTGGGGATCAGTTCCGCTTCGCTGTTGCAGCGCCGGATACCGCGACCGCCGCCGCCATTGGTGGCTTTCAGCATGACTGGATAGCCGATCTTGCTGGCCAGTTCACGCGCTTCCTCAACGCTTTCCAGGTTATGCTCGCTGCCGGGTATCACCGGGATGCCCGCTTCGATCATGGCTTTGCGTGCCTCGATCTTGTCACCCATCTGTTGAATGACCTTGGCAGAGGGGCCGATGAAAATGATGCCGCGCTTTGCGCAGATTTCCGCCAGCACCGGATTTTCCGAGAGGAAGCCGTAGCCCGGATGCAGCGCGTCGCAACCGGCGGCGACAGCCAGGTTTACGATGTTGTGCGCATTGAGGTAGCCGATAACCGGGTCGGAACCGATGTTATAGGCTTCATCGGCCTTCTTGACGTGCAGCGCGTGGCGGTCGGCATCGGAGTAGATGGCTACCGACTTGATGCGCATTTCGGAGCAGGCGCGAACGATACGGACGGCAATCTCACCGCGGTTGGCAATAAGAATTTTTTTGATCACGTGAAAACCCGAATCTCAATTGTTTTTGGCCGGGGCTGGTTTAGCGATGCATAAACCGCCCCAACGTAAACCCCGATCCAGCAAAGATGGCCGTTCGTGGGTGAAACTCTTAAAGGCTTTTTGACACAAAAGCCGAAAAA
>JBDKRR010000211.1:0-2011 GCA_039683315.1 Sulfuricella sp. | reverse complement strand
CTTCCTACATCCTGCCCATCTTCCCCGCGCTGGCGCTGTTGATCGGACGGCATCTGGCACGCATGAATGGCAGAACCTTGTTCTGGCAGATCCTGCCCATGACAGTTCTCGCCGTTGTCGGCATATGGCTGTCGTCCCGCGCCGTCAATCTGGCGGGTGAAGACAGTTCACGCCAGGCCTATGCCCAGTACGGCCAATGGGCCGCCATTACCGCCGCCTGCTGGCTGGCGGGCTTAGTCGCCGGTCTCGTCCTGGCCTATCGCCAACGCGTTCAGGCGGCGGTCATCGTCGTTGCCTTCGCTTCCCTGCTCGCAGGACAATCGATCCTCTTCGGCCATGACCTGCTGGCGCGCACCACGTCCACCTTCTATCTGGCGCAGCAAATCAAGCCCTACCTCAAGCCGGGCGCAACTTTCTACAGCGTCGGCATGTACGAGCAAACCCTGCCGTTTTACATTAACGGCACGTTTACGCTGGTCGACTTCCAGGACGAAATGGCGTTCGGCATCCAGCAGGAACCTGACAAATGGATAGCGGACATTCCCGCGTTCGAACAAAAATGGCGCACCGAAGCCTATGCCCTGGCGATCATGCACCCCGACACCTATCTAGAACTTAAAAATCATGGACTGCCGATGAAAGAAATCGCCCGCGACACCCGCCGAGTGGTGGTGACCACGCCATGAACCTCCTGAGTTTTTCCCTCATCCTGACCGGCGTGCTGCTCAACGCCGCGGCGCAATTGCTGCTCAAGGCAGGCACCAACGCCGTCGGGCACTTCGAGTACAGCCGCGACAACATCCTGCCGATCGGCTGGCAGCTTGCCACCGAGCCGCACATCTTCGGCGGCCTGAGTTTCTACGTCGTCAGCGTGGTGGTATGGATCATGGCGCTGTCCCGGGTGGAAGTCAGCATCGCCTACCCGATGCTATCCATCGGCTACGTGGTCAACGCCATGGCCGCCTGGTGGCTGTTCGGCGAGGCGGTATCTCTAACCCGTCTGGCGGGGATCGGTGTGATCATCGTCGGCGTTTATATCGTAGCGAGAAGCTGATGGCTTTCCTCCCTTTTACCCGCCCCACCATCGACGAAGAAACCATACAGGGCGTCGTCGACGTCCTGCGCTCCGGCTGGATCACCAGCGGCCCCAAGGCAAAGGAATTCGAAAGCTCGCTCTCGCAGTATTTCGGCGGGCGTCCGGTACGCGCCTTCAGCTCCGGCACGGCCACGCTGGAAGTCGCCTTGCAGTTGTGCGGCATCGGCCCCGGCGACGAAGTCATCACCACGCCCATGTCCTGGGTCGCCACCGCCAACGTCATCCTGCACGTCGGCGCCAAGCCGGTGTTCGTCGACATCGACCCGGTCACGCGCAACATCGACCTGAACCTGGTCGAAGCCGCCATCACGCCGGCCACACGCGCCATCATCCCTGTGGACCTCGCAGGCCTGCCGGTGGATCGCGACCGCCTCTACGCCATCGCCACCAAACACGGCCTGCGCGTGATCGAGGACGCCGCCCAGTCCATGGGCGCAAGCTGGAAAGGCAAGCGCATCGGCGCTTTCGGCGACCTGATCTCGTTCAGCTTCCACGCCAACAAGAACATGACCACCAGCGAAGGCGGCTGCCTGGTGCTCAACGAAGAATCGCAATTCGCCCTGACGGAAAAACTGCGCCTGCAGGGCGTGGTGCGTTTCCCCGACGGCAACATGGACGTCGACGTGGCCGGCGGCAAAGCCAACCTCACCGACATCGCCGCGCGCATCGGGCTGGGACAGCTGCCGCACATCGACGCCTTCACCGAGCGGCGGCGCGAACTGGCGCGGCACTATTTCGCCTGCCTCGACCGCTCCCTGGGCTGCCAGCTGCCGCCCGAAAACTTCAGCGACAGCAACTGGCACATGTTCCAGATCCTGCTGCCGCTGGACAAACTGCGCATCAGCCGCGGCGAATTCATCGAACGCATGCGCCAGCGCGAGATCGGCGTCGGCGTGCATTATCCCGCCATGCACC
>JBDKRR010000210.1:0-18101 GCA_039683315.1 Sulfuricella sp. | reverse complement strand
GCACCCATGGCCTTGATTTCTTCCGCAGTGATGACGCTGGCCACGGACGGCGCCTTGGATAAGGGGCGCGGTGTGCCGCTGGCAATGCTGACCATTTTTTCGTCGCCGGACAGCATCAGCAGCAATGAGTCGTCCACGGCGGCTTGAATCGGGGCGCTGGCTACGCCCGCCAAAGCGAACAGCAGGAAACGACTGAGCCTTTTCATGATGCGCTTCTCCTTGGTTGTTATTGTTTTGACCGGTTCAGTGCTTCCCTGCAATTCACCGGCGACGGCTCCGGTTTGCCGATGCCGTAGCCTTGTGCAAAGTCCACGCCGATTTCGCGCAGCACCTGAATAATGGCATCGTTTTCGACGAATTCGGCAATGGTGCGCAGTCCGGCTACGTGCGCCACGCGGTGTATGGCCTCGACAATGGCGCGATCCATGGGGTCGTTGGCGATGTTGCGCACAAACGCGCCGTCTATCTTGAGGAAGTCTACCGGCAGGGACTTCAGGTAGGCGAACGAACTCAGTCCGCTGCCGAAATCGTCGAGCGCAAAAGCGCAGCCGATCCTGCGCATTTCATGCATGAAGCGGACGGCGGATTGGTAATTACTGATGGCAACGGTTTCGGTGATTTCGAAACAGATGTTGTATGGCTCAACATTGTTGGTGGCAATCTGTTCGCGCACGAAATCGCACAGGCTATCGTCGCTCAGCGAAGCGCCGGACAGATTGATGGTGTGGATTTGTTCGTCGGACTCCTTGCACTGGCCCACACACTGCATGGCAGTGCCGACCACCCAGCGGTCGATGGCGCGCATGCGGTCGTAGCGTTCGGCGGCGGGGAGAAACGCGCCAGGCAACACCACATTGTCGTCGCGATCCAGCATGCGCAGCAGCAGTTCATAGTGGTGGACCGAATGTTGGCCGTCCGGCCCGAGCGAACGGATCGGCTGGCGCCAGAGCTGGAACCGGCCGCCGTCCAGCGCTTCGTCGATATGCCGTACCCAGTCCATCTCGCCGCGCCGGCGGGACAATTCCACATTGCCCCGTTCATAAACCTGAATAACCCCGCGTCCCCGTTCCTTGGCGGCATAACAGGCAATGTCCGCGGCGCTCAGAATGTCTTCCATGCTGCCGCTGTGCTGGTCGATGGCGACAATGCCGATGCTGACACCGACGGAAAACACCTTGTTATCCCAGAAAAAACGAAAATTCCTTACCAGGGCCAGCAATGTCTCGGCAATGCTCTGGGCGTGTTCCAGGGCGCAGTTTTCGAGAAGAATGCAGAATTCGTCGCCGCCCAGGCGCGACAGGTGATCGTTGGCGCGAATGCCGTGAAGCAGCACCCCGGCCAGTTGCTTGAGCATTTCGTCACCGGCCAGGTGGCCGCATGTGTCGTTGACTACCTTGAACTGGTCGAGGTCGAGGAACAGCAGGCTGTGCTGGCCGCCGTCCTGGTGCGCCGATTGCAACAGGGATTCCAGTTTGAGCTGAAAGCTGGCGCGGTTGTCCAGGCCGGTCAACGCGTCATGGTGGGCCAGGTGCAATATGGCCGCTTCCGCCTGCCGGCGCGCCTGGCGGCTATCCGCATCTGCCAGTTCGCGCTGGATGGCAGGCACCAGCCGGCGCATGTTGCTTTTCATGATGTAGTCTTTTGCCCCAAGCCGCATCGCTTCGACTGCCAGATCTTCACCGATGCTGCCGGATACGATGATGACCGGCAGATCCTGGTCATGCTGATGCACCATTGCGATGGCGGCACTGGAATTGAAGCCGGGCATGTTGTGGTCGGTGATGACCACATCCCAGACGTGCGCACCCAGCGAAGCTTCGAGCGCCTCAGCGGTATCGACCCGCTGATAGTTCGGCAGGAACCCGCCGCGCCGCAGTTCGCGAGCGATTAGCAACGCATCGTCCTCGACATCTTCGACAAGCAGCAGGTTAACCGGGATTTTGTCCATCGTTTGGTGGTCAGGTCCTCAATGTGTCCTGGTTGGAGCTCGTGTTCAGCACCAGCCAATACAGTCCAAGCTGGCGCACCGCTTCGAGGAACTGTTCGAAGTCCACCGGTTTGCGGATATAACTGTTGCATCCGCGGTCATAGCTGGTTTCGATATCTGCCGCTTCATTGGAGGTGGTCAGGATGACGGTCGGGATGCGTTTGGTGTGCTCGTCCGCGCGGATGCGGCGCAGGACTTCCAGCCCGTCGATTTTGGGAAGCTTGAGATCCAGCAGAATGACTTCCGGTACGGGTTTTTCCTGACCGGCATAAATGCCTTCGCTGAACAGGTAATCCAGCGCTTCCTGTCCATCACGCGCGACCACCACTTGATTGGCGATGTTGTTTTTCTTCAACGCCCGCAATGTCAGCAGTTCGTCGTCAGGATTGTCTTCAACCAACAGAATTTTTCTGTCCATGACCTTTCTCCTTGTTGGTTTTTTCGGCACAGGTTTCGCCTGCTTGTCGTGATGCCTGCTTCCATCTCCGCTCCGCTAAACCCGAATAGCTGATCGTCCCGCAAGACAGTGGGAAGGTCAAGCCTTCCGCGCGGTTAGTTGCGTCCAGATAGCAGGGCGGCATGCCGGCAAAAAAAATCGGGGAGATGAAAAGGTGATAAGCCATCCGATCGAAACCCAGCTCCAGCAGCAGTGCTGCGACCAGCGCGGCATAATTCATGCGCCAGCGCCAGCGGCCGGTCAGCAGAATGTCCTCGGTTTTGAATGCGAGCCGGATGAACGGTCCCTGATCCAGACCGCTGCGTCGGGCGAGTTCCATGGCGGGGGCAATCCGCTCGTCGCCGGAAACCAGCGGGCGTCCATAGCCCCCGATGCCGCGCTGCTTTGCCAGCGTGTCGGCAATGATGCTCTCCAGCGCCTGTCCCGCCGAGCAGGCGTGATGGGCGCGGGTAAAAAAATCATAGGCGGACAGGCCTGGTTCTGCGCCATAAATGCGTGCCTCCGAAGCCGCCATAGCGGCGGCCAGCCCCAGGCCGGGGCTGCTGCGGGTGCTGCCGGCCAGTGCTGCAATGCGGTTGTTCCATAAACGGGCATCGGGATAGCTGGTCAGGCGCCAGATGCCGTGCAACAGTTGCACCTGTTCCGCGGTGAAGCGTCTCCCGGTGATGCCGAAGACATACAGTTCGAGCCAGTCGAGGTCGTTCAGGTCGGTGTGCAGGTCCTTGCCGCGCATTACGGCGCGGCTGCCGGGAAAGGCTGCGCCGATGTCCGTTTTCAGCGTGTCGGCCTGATCCTGCAGGCGTTGCGGGCCATTCAATGTTGTGGTTCCTGAAGTGTGGTGGGGCCAGGGTCGTTTGCCAGTTCGATGCGGAAAAATGGGAATTTCTTGTATCCCGTGTCGCGTTGTTCCAGTGCGTGTGCTGCTGCGCCGGGCAGGCGCAGCAGCAGGTACAGCATTTCACCCTGAGCTGCGCCGAAACCCAGATCAATCAGCGCAGCTGCAGCGACAGCAGCGATACCCAGGGGCATGCCGGCGAATGTCTCGAGCGCCTGGCGGTGGTGTTGCAGCCACGGCAGGCAGGTGCCATCGCTGAGCGAGCTCAGGTGTGCGAGGCTTTGCCTGACGGGTGTCGGGCAGTTGACGCCATGGGGGTCGAATCCCGGCGGGTGTTCGGCAGCGGGCCAGATTCCGCCGGCATCCATTTGGGCGTAATCCGGCATTTTTTGTTGCCACATGGCCAGTTCGGTCCCCCATATTCTGAACTGTTGCATGACGCGCTCGACCTCGCGCGCACCCCCCAGCCCGCCCGCGCCGACTGCCAATGCGGCCATCAGGCAGGCCGCTGATGGTGAACCGCCCACCCCGGCCGCCATGGCGGCGTGCACGGACGCGTCGCGCGGCCCGGGGTTGGCCAGGACGAGCGCCAGATCTTCCAGCAGGCGTGCCTGCCCAGGCGATGGCGCTTCGCCCCTGAAGAGCAGGTAAAGGTATTCAATCCAGCTGGCCTGTCCCAGCATGTCTCCATACACGTCGTATCCGTGGCAGCGGCAACGAGCGGCGGCGAAGGGGTTATCGGGCTCGGCTTCTTCATGCCAGATTGTGGTGTGGATGCGTTCCTGCTGGTTTTTTTGAGTCATTTCGAGACCTTGTTCACATAACGAGGCTGACGCCGCCGTCAACGACCAGTTCATGTCCAACAATATATGAAGCATCTGCAGAGGCCAGGAACAGCACGGCTTGTGCAATTTCATCCGGTGCGGCGAAGCGTTTCAAGGGGGATTTTTGCGTGAACTGTTCGCGTGCGGCATCCACGATTTCCTGCGGCACGCCCCAGCGGCCAAATCCCGGCGTATCGGTAGGACCCGGGCTGACGGCATTGACGCGGATTCCCTGCGCAATCAGTTCCTGGCTCAAGGTTTGCACCAGGGAGCGCAGGGCTGCTTTACAGGCGGCATAGACACTGAAATTGGGCGCACCTTTCTGATTCGAGATAGACGTCGTGACAATGATCGAAGAACCTTCCCGCATGAGCGGCAAGGCTTTCTGAATGGTAAAGAAAACGCCTTTGAGATTGATGCCTGTGGTTTCGTCGAACTGTGCTTCGGAAACGAGGCTGAATGGCGCCGGTTGGGCGATGGCGGCATTGGCGACCAGGATGTCCAGATGCCCGAAACGGCTCTTGATTTGAGCCATCGCTTCTTCGATATCCTCCAGTTTGCCGGCATCGCTATGCAGGGATAGCGTCTCTTCTCCAAGCGCCTGCCGCGCCTGTTCGAGGCTGGTCGGGTCGCGTCCGGTTATGGCAACGCGCGCCCCTTCATTTTTGAATAACTTGGCTGTCGCCAGTCCGATGCCACTGTTTCCCCCGGTAATGAGGGCGGTTTTTCCGGCTAGTTTCATGGTCCTTCTCCAGTCGCGGTTTTACTTTGTTGTTCCCAGCGCCTGCATTCGCAGGTTCATGGGCGGAATTTCCTCGCCGTCGATGCGGACGTCGAGCAGCGTTGGGCCTTTGCGGCGCAGAATGGCCTTCATGTCCAGGCAATCCAGGTCTTCGGCGCAGTGGATGACGTAGGCAGGGATGCCCATCGCTTCCGCCATGCGCCGGTAGTCCACCTCAGGCAGTTCGTAACCGATACGCTCGGCTCCCGCCAGGCGCTGGCCGTGCTTGACCATACCCAGCGCGCCGTCATTCAGGATGACAAACAGCACCGTTGCCCCCTGAGCTTGCGCAACGGTAATTTCCTGGCCGTTCATCAGAAAGCTGCCGTCACCGGTGATGCAGACGACCGGGCAGCGCGGGTTGGCCATGGCCGTGCCTACAGAGGCGCCGATAGCCCAGCCCATGGGCGCAAAATCCATGGTGACGCGCAGCCAGCCGCTGCGATGGGTGCGTCTTTCCTTGCGTGGAGCGTGATCCGGCTGCATGGCTTGCACGCGCATGCGGCGCTCTTTCAGCATGCGGCGATCGTGTAGTTCGAGCCAATGTATGGCCCATGCCGCGCTGTTCCCCGCATCGGCCAGAAAGCGCGTGGCAGGCGGGCAGCGACGACCCAGTTCGAACATCAGGCGCTGAGGTTTGATTGGCTTGTCCTTTGCATCCGTCTCCAGCGCCTCAAGGTAAGGAACCGTTCCCGCTTCCGATATCAGTTCCGCTTTGGGCAACGCCTCGGGAGCTTGACGCATGTGCGTCAGCAAGCGCTCGAAAATGCTCAGGATGCGCCCATGCATATGCAGCCTTGCCATGGGGGAGCGCAGCAGATGTTCCTGCGAGGAATCGATGTGAACCATGCGCTCATTGAGCACAGAATCACACCAGCCGCTGCTGGTCCATTCGCCCAGCGTGGTGCCGACGGCCAGGATGAGGTCGATATCATCCTTGTCCAGCGCATGACGGGCGGCATAATGTCCGGCAAAGCCGAATACCCCGCGATAAAGCCGATGTTCGGGATTGATCAGGCCCTTGCCGTCGGGTGTCGTGATGAGAATGGCGCCAATTGCTTCCGCCAGGGTGACGATAGCGCCGATTGCTTCGTCGCATCCATTCCCGATCAGAATCGCCACGCGGCGGGATTGCCTGAGATCCTCGCATAGCCGGTCGATGGATGCTTCGTCTATGGCGTTTGCGCCCGCTGCCTGCATCAGGCGTGCCTGCAGATCGTAGGAAGGTATGGCGCTGCTGACCGGCGCGCGCAGGATGTCGACGGGGATGGACAAATGCGCCGGGCCGAAAGGTTCCTGGCCGACTCGCATGATGGCATTGACCAGCTTGGATTCCAGCTGGTCTACATGGGAAACCATGGAGTTGAAGCGGGTGCAGTGCTCGAACATGCCGACCAGGTTGACGCCCGTGCAGGAAGAATCCTGCAGGGCACGCTTGCCATGCGAAGGGAGAGGGGGCTGGCCGGTAATCACCAGCATCGGGATACTGTTGTCGTAAGCACAGGCGACGCCTGTGATTAGGTTTGTGGCGCCAGGCCCGGATGTTGCGCAGCAGAAGCCGATCTTGCCGCTTTCGCGGGCGTAGCCGTCAGCCATGAAGGCGGCGCCCGCTTCATGACGCGCCACAACGGAACGGATGCCGCCGCGTCGTTCGCTGCGCGCCAGGGCGTTGTAGAGCGGCTCGATCGCGCCGCCAGGAACGCCGAATGCAAATTCCACCCCGATCTGATCGAGATAAGCCACCAGCAGATCGGAGGCCTGAGGCTGGACCGTTGGTAATTCCGTTGCAAGCCTGACGGCTTCGCCCGGTTTCTTGCTCTTTGAAAAAGACAGATTCAATAGCATGAAGCTTGCCCCTACTCCCTAATGGTTTTATGGACGATTTGCTCGACTCATTGATCAGCTGATCGGCATGGTAGATTATTTGTTTTGAGGTTGCACATATAACGAAACATATTCATTTAAAACTTGAATAAAAGGTGACAAATGACTGTTTCATACAAGACAAATTGGATCAATGTCAGAGAAGGTGTGCTTCGCTCTCGCAATGCAGGGTCCAACATCCGGTTTTATCAGAGACTTAATCTAAGTTACCATTGCAGCGATCCCAAAATTTCAGCTTCCAAGCCAAACCATGACCTCTGACCTGACCAGCACGCCCAACCCCCTATTGTCCGAACTGCCGCCCCTGGGGGTCGACGCGGACAGTCTGGCACTGAATTTCCGCCAGTATTTCGGTCATACCCTGGGGCGGGACCGGCACGGTACGCCGCCCCACTGTTTTTACACGGCCCTGGCATTGACCCTGCGCGACCGCCTGGTCGAGCGCTGGAAGGCGACCGACGCCGCCTATGCCGCGAGCCAGTGCAGACGCACTTATTACCTTTCCATGGAATTCCTGATGGGGCGGGCGCTATCCAATGCCATGCTCAATCTCGGTGTCGTCGACAGCACCGGCGAGGCGCTGAACCAGCTCGGCCTGATTCTCGAAGAGGTGGCGGAGGAGGAGCACGATGCAGGTCTGGGCAACGGCGGCCTGGGCCGGCTGGCGGCCTGCTTTCTCGATAGCTGCGCCACGCTGCAGTTGCCGGTGACAGGCTACGGCATCCGTTACGAATACGGCATGTTCCGCCAGCATCTCGAGGGCGGCTACCAGATGGAGGAGCCTGACCACTGGCTGCGCAACGGCAACCCGTGGGAGCTGGAGCGGCCGGAGTTTACCCGGCGCATCCCTTTCGGCGGGCGCTGCGACTATTACCGCGACACGGAAGACAACCTGCGCGTGCGCTGGGTGGACACCCACGACGTGCTGGCCGTGCCTTACGATATTCCGGTGCCGGGTTACCAGAACGGCACCGTGAACACCTTGCGCCTGTGGAAAGCCGCCGCGACGGACGAATTCGACCTGAGCGAATTCAACGCCGGCAGCTACCCCGAGGCGGTGGCGGCCAAGAATGCCGCCGAGCATATCTCCATGGTGCTCTACCCCAACGACGCGAGCGAAAACGGCAAGGAACTGCGCCTGCGTCAGCAATATTTCCTCGCCTCCGCCAGCCTGCAGGACGTATTGCTGCAGTGGACGCGCGATCATGACGACGATTTCAGCCATTTTGCGGACAAGGTCTGCTTCCAGCTCAACGATACCCACCCCACCTGTTCGGTGGCGGAACTGATGCGCTTGCTGATGGACGAGCATTACCTGGAGTGGGACGAGGCGTGGCAGAGCGTGTCCCGCACCATGGCCTACACCAACCACACCCTGCTGCCGGAAGCGCTGGAGAAGTGGCCGGTGCGCATGTTCCGCAGCCTGCTGCCGCGCCTGATGGACATCATTTACGAGATCAATGCCCGCTTCCTGAAAGAAGTGTCGCAGCGCTGGCCCGGCGATGTCGGCCGACTGACGCGCATGTCCATCATCGAAGAGGGACCGGTGCCGCAGGTGCGCATGGCCTACCTGGCCGTGGTTGCGGGGTTTTCCGTCAACGGCGTCGCCAAGCTGCATTCCGACTTGCTGCAGCAAGACCTGTTCCGCGATTTCTACGAATTGTGGCCGCACAAGTTCAACAACAAGACCAACGGCGTGACCCAGCGCCGCTGGCTTGCCGCGAGCAATCCGGCGTTGAGCGAACTGATCAGCGAAACCATCGGCACCGGCTGGGTGACCGATCTGCAACAGTTGCGCAAGCTCATTCCCTTCGCCGAGGATGCCGGATTCCGTGCCCGATGGCGCGAGGTAAAGCAGGAGAGCAAGCTGCGCCTCGCCGCCCTGGTGCAGGACGATTGCGGCGTGGCGTTCGACGTCGATGCGCTGTTCGACGTGCAGGTCAAGCGCATACACGAATACAAGCGCCAATTGCTCAACATCCTGCATGTCATCCATCTCTACGACCGCATCAAGCGCGACGACACGGCAGACTGGACCCCGCGCTGCGTGCTCATCGGCGGCAAGGCCGCGCCGGGGTACGCGATGGCCAAATCCATCATCAAGCTCGCTTGCAGCGTGGCTCAGGTGGTCAACGCCGATCCGGCTTGCGGCGACCTGCTCAAGGTCGCGTACCTGCCGGATTACCGCGTCACGGCAATGGAGGTGGTGAGCCCCGGCACGGACCTGTCGGAGCAGATTTCCACCGCCGGCAAGGAAGCATCAGGCACCGGCAACATGAAGTTCATGATCAACGGGGCGCTCACCATCGGCACGCTGGACGGCGCCAATATCGAGATCCGGGAAGAGGCGGGCGCCGACAATTTCTTCCTCTTCGGTCTGACCGCCGAGGAAGTGGAAGCTCGCCGCAGCGCATACAACCCGCAGGCGGTGATCGAGGCGGACCCGGATCTGCGGCGGGTGATGCAACTGCTCGAGTCGGGACATTTCAATCCTGCCGAGCCGGGTATTTTCGACGGCATCATCCGTTCGCTCACCGTGCACGGCGATTACTGGATGATCGTGGCCGATTTTCGCAGCTACGTCGAGGCGCAACTCCAGGCTGCGGCGGCGTTCCGCGATGAGGAACGCTGGACGCGCATGAGCATTCTCAATTGCGCCACCAGCGGCAAGTTCTCCAGCGACCGCACCATTGAGGAATACAACGCGGAAATCTGGCACCTCAGACCGATTTCCGCCGCACGAGGGGAGAAGTGCGCATGATCATCACTTTTCGCGCCATGTTCCTGGCCGTGCTGGCATGCTGCCTCATCGTGCTGGGGTTCGGGCTATATGTGCAGCACGGTTTGCATATCGAGCCTTGTCCGCTCTGTATTATGCAGCGCATCGCGTTCATTTGTGTCGGGTTGACGGCGCTGGTGGCTTACCTGTTCAACCCGGGGATCGTGGGCAGGATGTTTTTCGGCCTGCTGACTGCGCTTTTTTCCGCTGCCGGTGCAGCCGTGGCTGCGCGCAATATCTGGCTGCAGCATCTGCCTCCCGACAAGGTGCCGGAATGCGGGCCGGGCCTGGACTACCTGCTCGACGCTTTCCCTCTTGCCAAGGTGCTGCCCATGGTTCTGGAAGGCTCGGGAGAGTGCGCCAAGGTGGCGTGGACCATGTTCGGGTTGTCCATCCCGGCCTGGGCGCTGGGCTGGTTCCTGGTGTTCTTCATGGCCGGTGTGGCCGCGATGTTCTTACGCGAGCGGCGCTGAGTCGTTGTCGAGGTCGTTGATAACCGCGGCAAAAAGGTGGTTCTCCACGTGCTGACCTTCCTTCACCGCTTCGAGGATTTTCACCACTTCCCGTGCTTCGGTGAGGGTGGTGCAGGAATAGATTTCGGCACCGTGATATTTCTTGCGGAACAGTTCGATCGCCCGCTGATGTGAATGGGTTAATACCGCCAGGACGTGAACTTCAGGCTTGTACCCATACTGTAGGCCGGTGACCAGGTAAACCTGACTATCTTCGATCATTTGTTCCGCTTTCGCTAAAAAAGCGAACAATCTATTGAAGTTTTGTTGCAGTAGCATGACACTCGCGCCGCGAGACTTCGTCCCCCTCTCCCGTTTATGGGGGAGGGCCAGGGGTGGGGGCGGGCATGGCGAGTTTCATGACCGTTAGCATGACAGGATGTTTTTTATGACCGAACCCCTCAGGCTCTCCAAGCTCATGTCGCAGCTCGGACTGTGCTCGCGCCGCGAAGCCGATTCCTATATCGAGCGCGGGCTGGTGTTCGTGGACGGCGTCAAGGTGACCGAGCTGGGCACCAAGGTGCTGCCGTCGCAGACCGTGACGCTGGGCCACGGCGCCCGAACGCAGCAGGCCAGCCGCGTCACCATCCTGCTGCACAAACCGGTGGGCTATGTTTCGGCCCAGCCGGAAAAGGGCTACCAGGCTGCGGCGTCGCTGATCACCAGGGAAAGCCGCTTCAAGGACGACAAGGCGCCGCAGCAGTTCGACCCCTCGCAACTGTTCGGGCTGGCACCGGCCGGGCGGCTCGACATCGATTCCCAGGGCTTGCTGGTGCTGACCCAGGACGGTCGCATCGCCAAGCAGCTGATCGGCGCTGACTCGCAGATCGAAAAGGAATACCTGGTGCGCGTCAACGGCAAGCTGGACGAGGCCGGACTGAAGCGCCTCAACCACGGCCTGAGGCTGGACGGCGAAGCGCTGAAGCCGGCCAAAGTGACCTGGCAGAACGCCGACCAGCTACGCTTCATCCTCAAGGAAGGCAAGAAGCGCCAGATCCGCCGCATGTGTGAACTGGTGGGGCTGCGCGTGGTGGGGCTGAAACGCGTGCGCATCGGCAAGGTCAAGCTGGGCGACCTGCCACCCGGGGAATGGCGCTATCTGCAGGAGGGGGAGGTTTTTTGAAGCGGGAAAATTCACTCAGCCGCAGATACCCCCCTTTGCAAAAGGGGGGCAGGGGGGATTTAAAATCCCCCTCAATCCCCCTTTTACAAAGGGGGAGGCGGTTGGCCTGTAACGCATCCATACAATTAATGCTGACCGGGCTACCAGGATGAAAGTATTCGGGCTGGCCGGCTGGTCAGGAAGCGGCAAGACCACGCTGCTGGAAAAGCTGATCCCGCTTTTCGTTGCCCGCGGCCTGCGGGTCGCCACCGTCAAGCAGGCCCACCACGACGTCGATCTCGACCAGCCCGGCAAGGACTCGTACCGCCACCGCGCCGCCGGCGCGAGCGAGGTGCTGCTGGCTTCATCCGCGCGCTGGGCGCTGCTGCACGAGTTGCGCGACGAGCCGGAACCCGTTCTGGCGCAGCACCTGGCCCGGCTTTCCCCGTGCGACCTGGTGCTGGTCGAAGGCTTCAAGCGCGAAGCGATCCCCAAGCTGGAAATCCACCGCCCCGCCAACGGCAAGGCGTTGTTATATCCCGGCGACGGCCATATTATTGCCATTGCCAGCGATGCGCCGCTCGAGGCGCCGTTGGCGTGCCTGAACCTGAACGACCCGGCGCAGATCGCCGAATTCATATTGCGCCACCTGGAAATTGAAAAATGACTGAATTGAAGAAAATGCTCAGTGCTGACGAAGCTCTCTCACTGCTGCTCGGCCATGCACGCCCCCTCGGCGAGGTGGAGCGCATCCACACCACCCACGCGCTGGGCCGGGTGCTGGCGCAGCCGCTGGTCTCGACCGTCACCGTTCCGCCGCTGGACAACAGCGCCATGGACGGTTATGCCGTGGCTTGCGCCGATCTGAATCAGGGCGGGGAGACGCGCCTCAGGGTCGCCCAGCGCATTCCTGCCGGCAGCGTGGGGCATGCCCTGGAGCGCGGCACTGCGGCGCGCATCTTCACCGGCGCACCGGTGCCATCCGGGGCGGACGCGGTGGTGATGCAGGAGGACTGCACGGTGGAGGGGGACGAGGTGATCATCCGCGCCACGCCGAAAAACGGCGCCAACATCCGCCGCGCCGGCGAGGACATCACGGCCGGCAAGGAGGTGCTGTCCGCAGGGGTGAAGATGCGGCCGCAGGAAATGGGCCTGATCGCCTCGATCGGGCTGGCCGACGTGCCGGTTTTCCGCAAGCTGCGCGTGGCGCTGTTTTTCACCGGCGACGAAATCGTCATGCCGGGCGAGCCGCTGCAGGAAGGCGAGATCTATAACTCCAACCGCTACACCCTGCTCGGCCTGCTCGAAGGCATGGGCTGCCGCGTGGCGGATTTCGGCATCGTGCCGGACAGCCTGGAGGCGACGGTGGAGGTGCTGAATCGGGCGTGGCACGAAGCGGACCTGATCGTCACCAGCGGCGGCGTATCGGTCGGCGAGGAAGATTACGTCAAGGCCGCGGTGGAGCGCACCGGCAAGCTCGATATGTGGAAAGTGGCGATGAAGCCGGGCAAGCCCATCGCCTATGGCATGGTGCACGACAAGACGCCGTTCATCGGCCTGCCGGGCAACCCGGTCTCGGCATTCGCCACCTTCTGCCTGTTCGTGCGCCCGTTCATCCTGCGCTGCCAGGGCGTGCAAAACGTGACGCCGCGCAGCTACCTGCTGCCGGCCGCCTTCGACTGGAGCAAAAGCGGCAACCGGCGCGAATTCCTGCGCGCGCGGCTGGAGCCGCAGGCGGACGGCACCCTGGGCGTGGCCATCTACCCCCACCAGGGTTCGGGCGTGCTGACCTCGGCGGTGTGGGGCGAGGGCTTGGCGGAAATCCGCGAAGGCACCACGGTGGCGCGCGGCGACGCCGTCAAGTTCACGCCCTTCAGCGAATTGCTGGGCTAAGCATGCTTTCCGTCCTGTATTTTGCCCGCCTGCGCGATGCGCTCGGCGTGTCTTCGGAGCAGGTCGACTTGCCCGCCGAAGTGAACGATGTGGCCGGACTGGTCGCCTGGCTGCGCCGCCGCGGCGGTGCCTGGGAAGACGAACTCGCGCCGGGCCGGGCATTCCGCGTGGCAGTGAATCAGGACATGGCCGACACTGCGACCGGGATTAAGGATGGCGACGAAATCGCCATCTTCCCGCCAGTCACTGGGGGCTGACATGGCCGTCCGGGTACAGCACGAAGATTTCGACGTCGGCGCGGAGCTGCTCGCCCTGCGTCAGGGCAATCCGAAAATCGGCGCCATCGCCAGCTTCGTCGGCTTGGTGCGCGACATCAACGAAGGCGACAGCGTCGCCGGCATGACCCTGGAACATTATCCCGGCATGACCGAGAAGGCGCTCGCTGCCATCGTAGAGCAGGCGAAAGGGCGCTGGAACATCTACGACGCCGTGGTGATCCACCGCGTCGGTGATCTCAGACCGACCGACCAGATCGTGCTGGTGGCGGTCAGCAGCAGCCACCGCGGCGAAGCGTTCGCCGCTTGCGAATTCATCATGGATTACCTCAAGACCCAGGCGCCGTTCTGGAAGCGCGAGCAGACCGCCGAGGGCGTGCGCTGGGTGGATGCGCGCGAAAGCGACGAGAAGGCTGCCGAGCGCTGGAAATGAAGGGACGCGCATGACGGCTTCGTCCCATGAGGAACATGAGCATGGCCACGCCCACAGTCACGGCCATCACCACCACGGTGTCCAGTCGCGTCACGCCCTGCTGTTCGCCGTTGCCCTGACCCTGAGCTTTGCCCTGGTGGAAGCGGCGGCCGGCTGGTGGTCTGGCTCGCTGGCGCTGCTCGGCGACGCCGGCCACATGGTGACCGACGCGACCGCGCTGGGCATGGCGGCGCTGGCGGCGTGGGTCTCGCGGCGCCCGCCTTCGGCGCGCCACTCCTACGGTTTCGCCCGCGCTGAAGTGATGGCGGCCTTGCTCAATGCCCTGTTCATGGTGGCGGTGGTGGCGGCGATCGCCGTGGCAGCGGTGCAGCGCTTTTATGCTGCGCAGCCGATCAATGGCGTTGCCGTGACCGTCGTGGCGGCGCTGGGCCTGGCGATCAATATAGCCATGGCCCTGCTCCTGAGCCGCGGCGAGAAAACCCTGAACACGCGCGGGGCTCTGCTTCACGTCATGGGCGACCTGCTGGGCTCCGTCGCGGCGCTGATCGCCGGGGTGGTGGTGACCTACACCGGCTGGACGCCGATCGATCCCATTCTCTCGCTGTTCATTTGCGCGCTGATCCTGTTTTCCAGCCTGGGCCTGCTGCGCGAGGCGCTGCACACCCTCATGGAAGGCGTGCCGCTGGGATTGTCCCTGCCCGCGGTGGGGCAGGCCATGAGCGGCATCGCGGGCGTCAGCTCGGTGCACGACCTGCACATCTGGGATCTGGGCGGCGAGCGCGTGGCGCTTTCGGCTCACGTGGTGGTCGATGACCTGCTTCATTGGGAGAGCGTCCTGTCCCTGCTGACGGAGATGCTCGGCCAGCGTTATCGCATCGAGCATGTCACGCTGCAGCCGGAACCGCTGAACCACATCATCCACTTCGTCGCGCGCAACGGGAAAAGCTGACGGCAAGGGTGCCGGGCGAGGATAAAAAACCGGCAGGACATGGCGAGCATATGATGTAAAGTAGTACCTAGGTCATTAACAATAATGCCACGCCATGAAGCCTTCCTTGAACACCAGGATTTCCCGTTTCGCGCTGGTCGCCGGGGCGACAGGCATCGCCGGATTATTCGCGCTGCTGTCCCTGAGCCTCTACAACGAATACCAGGCGAGCGTGGAGCGGGCGCAAGTGGAGGCGGAAAACCTGTCGCGGGTGCTGGAGGAAAACACGCTGGCGACCATCCGCAACGTCGACCTGGTGTTGCGGGATGTGCTGGGGCAGGTGCGACCCGAGGACATGCGGATTCCGCTCAGGAGCGACACCCCGCGCACCCGCGAACTGCACCGTATGCTGCAGCAGCGCTTTGCCGGGATTCCGGAGTTTGGCGGGCTCAATCTGATCGACGCACAGGGGCAGTATCACTACAGTGCCTACGACACGTTGCCCAACATCAATGTCGCGGACAGGCATTATTTTCAGCATCTGCGCGACACTCCCCGTGCCGGGTTGGAGATATCCGAAGCGCTGATGTCGCGCAGCATCGGCAAATGGGCTTTGGTGGTTGCGCGCCGCTTGCAGAACGAGGATGGCAGTTTTGCCGGACTGGCGCATGCGGTACTCGGCCTGGATTATTTCCAGCATTTCTATAGCGCCCTGAATGTCGGGCCAAACGGTACGCTGGTGCTAAGGGACAAGGATTTGCGCCTGCTGGCACGCTTTCCCGCCGGCGAGCCGTTCATGGGCAAGCAGATTCCGGGGCACCACGCTGCCGAATATGTTGCCAAAAATATCAAACACGGCGTTTACCACGCGCGCGGGCAGGTCGACGGCATCGCGCGCCTGTACAGTTTCCGCAAGGTGGGCGATCTGCCGCTGTATGTTTTTGCGGGCATCGCCGAGGAAGATTATCTCGCTGACTGGCGTCAGCATATGCGCTATCTCGGCGCGGCCGCGCTGGTGATCAGCCTGGTCGTATTGGGATTGGTGCTTCTCTCGCGGCGCGGCCTGGTCGAGCAGGAACGCACGCTGACGGAGTTGGTGAGGAGCGAGGCGCAGCTCAGGGAGTCCCAGCGTCTGGCTCATCTGGGCAGCTGGGAGCTCGATCTTGTCGACAACAAGCTCGCCTGGTCGGACGAGATTTTCAGTATGTTCGAGATCGATCCGGCACGTTTCGGCGCGTCCTACGATGCCTTCCTCAACACCATCCACCCCGACGACCGAGACAGGGTAAACAAGGCCTACAGCGATTCGCTCGCGTCGCACAGCCCTTACGATATTGTCCATCGCCTGCTGATGCCAGACGGGCGCGTCAAGTTCGTGCACGAACGCTGCGAGACGTTTTACGGCCCGGCGGGTAAACCTTTACGCTCGGTCGGTACGGTGCAGGACATTACCGAAACGAAACGCGCCGAGGTCGCGCTGCGGGAAAGCGAGGATCGCTTTCGCACCATGGCGGACTACACTTACGACTGGGAATACTGGCAGGGACCGAATCAGGAAATGTGGTACGTCACGCCTTCCTGCGAGCGGGTTACCGGCTACAGTCAAGAGGAATTCATTGCCGACCCCGGCCTGGTATACAGCATCATCCATCCCGATGATCGTCACCTGATGGACGAGCACGTGCACGATTCCACATACCAGGACAGCGCAACCGTGGATTTCCGCATCGTGCGCAAGGACGGGGAGATTCGCTGGCTGGCTCACGCCTGTCGCGCCGTGCACTGGCACGACGAGAAATTCATGGGGCGCCGCGCCAGCAACCGCGATATCACCGATCGCAAGCGCCTGGAAATGGAGCTGGGAGAGTTGAACCGCAACCTGGAGCTGCGGGTGGAAGAGGAGGTGGCAAAGAACCGCGAGAAGGACCATATCCTGATCCAGCAATCGCGGCTGGCGGCGATGGGGGAAATGATCCACAACATCGCCCACCAGTGGCGTCAGCCGCTCAATGCGTTGTCGGTGCTGCTGGCCAACATCAAGGACGATTACGACTATCACGAGTTGACCGCGGAGTCGCTGGAAGAAGCGACCACCCGGGCGAGGAAACTGCTGCAACGCATGTCGACCACGATCGACGATTTTCGCGACTTCTTTCGACCGGATCACGAACCCGGCGAATTCGAACTCGGCCAGTCGGTCGAGGACGCCTTGTTCGTGATCGAGGCTTCGCTCGCCAACAATAATATCCGGGTCGAAAGAAACATTGCGCAGAAAATCGTGGTCTATGGCTTTAGCAATCAGTTCGTGCAGGTGCTCCTGAATCTCCTTTCCAATGCCAAGGAAGCGCTCAGCCAAGGCCACAAGCCCGACGCGCTGATCCGTATCGGGGCGACGCAAAGCGGGGAGGAGGCGGTGATCACGATAGAGGACAACGGGGGCGGCATCGCTGCGGATATATTGCCGAAAATATTCGAACCTTATTTCACCACCAAGGAGCAGGGGAGTGGAATCGGGCTGTACATGTCGAAGATGATCATCGAACGTAATTTCAACGGGAAAATCGAGGCCGTCAATGCGGGGCAGGGCGCTTTGATAACCATCACACTGCCGCTCCGCAAGGCAGAGACGTCACCATGAACGTGCCGGACAACAACGAACTCCTGGGGGTGCTGAAAACGCTTTCGGTCCTTTATGTCGAGGATGAAGACAGCGTTCGCGAAGAGTTGGCCCGCTTCCTCAGGCGGCGCTTTGCGCGGGTCGAGACCGCTGCCAACGGCCAGGAAGGCCTCGAAAAGTTCACCCAGGGCCATTACGACATCGTGGTAACCGACGTCCGCATGCCGGCCATGGACGGGCTGGAAATGGCGCGGCACATCAAGGCGCTTGCCAACGACGTACCGGTCATCGTGGTCACGGCCTACAACGAAGCGGACTATTTCATGCGCGCCATCGAGATCGGCGTGGATTGTTACGTCAAGAAGCCCATCGATCCACAGGAACTGATCGCGGCCATATTCAAGAGTACGCGCGTGCACTTCCAGAAACAGGCGCTGGAGAAAGAGCACGAACGCGTGCTCGACCTGATGCAGCAGACGGTAGCGGCGCTGGCGCGGGCGATCGAAAAACGCGACCCCTATACCGACGGGCACCAGAAGCGCGTGTCCCAGCTGGCCGTGGCGATCGCAGAGGAAATGGGCATGCCGGCCGCCACGGTTAACGGTATCCGCCTGGCTGCGATGGTCCACGACATCGGCAAGATACATGTTCCGGCCGAGTTGCTGAGCCGGCCCGGCCGCCTGACGCCGAGCGAGTTCGCGCTCATTCAGCAGCATCCGCAGTCCGGATTCGAGATTGTCGGCGATATCGATTTCCCGTGGCCGATCGGCCAGATCATTTTGCAGCACCATGAG
>JBDKRR010000209.1:0-4852 GCA_039683315.1 Sulfuricella sp. | reverse complement strand
GCTGGAGCGCGGCAGCGGCGGGGTGCGGGCATGGCTGGCTATCGGCAACAAGCAGGTGCGCGGCATCACCGCCGATGTGCGGCTCGATGACGTGCTGACCCGTCTCAAGCCGGAATTGCCGCAACTGGACCTGCAAAACGTCAGTGGCCGGGTGAGCTGGCGCGATCTGAACCCCGGACTGGAATTGCAGGCAAGCAAATTGAGCTTCGCCATTCGCGACGCGCTGACATTCGGTCCGACCAGTGCACGCTTCAAATCGGTGCCGGAGCGCGTGAAGAAGCCCGCCTTGGGCGACCTGCAAGTGGACGGGCTGGCGTTCGCTCCGCTGCTGGAGCTCGCGGCTTACCTGCCGCTGGACAGCGATGTGCGCGAGAAGCTGCGCCTGTTGCAGCCGAAGGGCGTGTTGCGCGAACTGGCGGTGAGCTGGAGCGGCACCTGGGAAACGCCCATCCATTATGCGGTGAAAGGTAAGTTCGCCGACCTCGCGGTGCAGCCCTATGTTTTGTCGCCGGGCAATACCTTGCCAGGATTTTCCGGATTGAGCGGCAACGTCGATGCCAATGAGAAGGGCGGCTCGGCGGGCGTGAATGCGCACCGCATGAAACTGGACCTGCCGGGCGTGTTCGATCACGCGCTGGAACTGGATACACTGACAGCGCAAGTGGGATGGAGCAGCAAGGCGGGGCAGCACGAATTCAAGCTCGCCAGCGCCTCGTTCGCCAACAGTCATCTGGCCGGGACGGCTTTCGGTACCTACGGCACGGCCGCCAACGGACCGGGCCGCATCGACCTGAGCGGACAGCTCACCCGTGCCGATGCGCGCTTCGTTAGCGCATACATGCCGCTGGTGGTGGGGAAGGAAACCCGGGACTGGCTGGAGAAATCGATCAAGGCCGGGCAATCCGGCGATGTGCGATTGCGCCTGAAAGGGGACTTGGCGAAATTTCCGTTTGTCGACGGCAAGTCCGGGTTGTTCGAGGTGGCTGTCAAGGGGAACGGCGGCGTGCTGGAATATGCGCCGGGCTGGCCGGCAATCGAAGGCATCAGCGTGGATCTGCTGTTCCGCGGCAAGAGCATGGATATTTATGCGCGTGCCGGCCACACCTTCGGCATGCAGATGCAGAAGGTGCACGTGCAAATCGCCGACCTGATGCATATGGACGAACTGCTGACGGTCGATGGCGAGGCCCGCGGACCAACCGCGGATATGCTGAAGTTCGTTGCGCAAAGTCCGGTCAACGGCATGATCGATGGCTTTACCGAAGGCATGCAGGCCACTGGCAACGGTTTGTTCAGGCTTAGCCTGAAAATACCTTTGCGCCGCCTGGATGACATGACGGTGGCGGGCAGTTACGCGTTCCAGAACAACAATGTCCAGTTGGGGGCAGGTGCTCCGATGCTGGAACAGGTGAATGGTGCGCTCCAGTTTACCGGTTCTTCCGTGATAATTCCCCGCATCACGGCCCAGTTCCTGGGCGGTCCCGCCACGCTTGTCGCTGCGACTCAGCAGGGTGTCGTGCAAGTCAACGCTAGCGGCAAGGCGACGGCGGCGGGCTTGAACAAGGCTTTTCCCCATCCCTTGCTGCGCCGCCTGCAGGGCAGCACGAAATGGAATGGCCAGATCACCCTGCGCAAAAAGCTGGCAGATGCGGTGTTCAGCAGCAATTTACAGGGCCTGGGCAGCGAGTTGCCCCTGCCGTTCAACAAGAAGGCAGCCGACAGCGTGGCGTTGCGGCTGGAGCGCAGGGCTGCCAGTCTCGATCAGGACACCATCAGCGTCAGCTATGGAAAGGTGCTGGCCGCGCAACTGGTGCGGCGGCGCGAGGGTAACGAGATGAAGGTCGAGCGCGGTGCGATCAACCTCGGTGGCGGCCCGCTGAATCTGCCGGCGAGCGGGCTTTGGCTGACCGGGACCTTGCCATACCTCGACCTTGATTTCTGGCGCAACGTTTCGAGTCCGGCCGGGGGTGCGAGCGCAGGCGCTGAAGTTGCTGTCGACGGCGTCAACTTCAACCTGACCACAGTTGATGTGTTCGGCAAGCGTTTCAATGATCTGCGACTGAATGCGGTAGCGCGAAACGGTTCATGGCAGGCTGCACTGGAAAGCCGGGAAATGAGTGGTAACGTAAACTGGACTCGCAGCGGCGCAGGGCGAGTCATCGGGCGCTTCAAGTCGCTCACCGTGCCGTCTTCCGCGCCGCCCAAGCTGAGCGAGCCGTCCGTTTCCGCAACACCGGCAGCGAATGGCACGAACTCCGAGTTGCCGGCACTCGATATCGTCGCCGAGAATTTTTCCATGCGCAACATGCAACTCGGCCACCTCGAGTTGCTGGCTGCGCCGAACATGCGCGATTGGCGCATAGAGAAGCTGAAGTTGACCACGCCTGAAAGCGTGCTCTCCATGGATGGCGTGTGGCAGGACTGGCTGCAGCAGCCCAGAAGCCGGGTCAACCTGCAATTGGAAACCAGCGATGTCGGCAAATTGCTGGCGCGCGTGGGTCATCCGGACAGCGTCAAGGGAGGGACTGCCAAACTGAAGGGGCAGTTTTACTGGGTCGGCAGTCCAACGGAATTCAACTATGCCACTCTGAGCGGTCTCATGTCGCTGGAAGCGCACAAGGGGCAGTTTTCGAAACTCGAACCCGGCATCGGCAAACTGCTTGGCGTGCTGAGCCTGCAGTCCTTACCGCGTCGCATCACCCTCGATTTCCGCGACGTGTTCAGCGACGGTTTCGCCTTTGACGATATTTCCGGCAGCGTGAAGGTCAACCAGGGAGTCGTCAGCGGCAACGATTTCAAAATGGATGGTCCTGCGGCCAAGGTCACGATGAGCGGCGAAGCCGACCTAGCGCGGGAAACGCAGAACTTGCGGGTGCGCGTCGTGCCGCTGTTCGGCGACACTCTCTCCGGCGCCGCGACTCTGCTCGGCGGGCCGGTGGTTGGCTTGACAGCGTTGCTGGTGCAGAAGATGCTCAAGGACCCGGTCGGCCAAATCAATGCCTTTGAATACAGCATTACCGGAACATGGGATAATCCAGTTGTGACAAAATTGAAGAAAAAGGTCGAGGAAAGCAAAACGTGGGACGGCAATTAGCACTGGTATTTTTCTGCCTGATGTCGAGCGGCCTAGCGTGCGCGGAGCGCACGGCGTTGCCCGCTGAATTTTGGGACAGCCCGCGTAGTGCTGCCCTTATCGTGGCGCAGCCGGTATTGCAGCACAGCGTGGCGGAATTGCTGGCCCATCCCGGTGCGCGCTTGCTTATTCACCATGGCGGCTCCGACGAAGCTATCTCACAGGCGGAAGAGTTGCGCGCTTGGCTGATTGCATTGGCAGTGGACAGCAAGCGTATCGATTTAAATACCGATGACGGCGTCCGGGGCTTGAATCTGGAACTGGTCGGCATCACTGTAGAAACCAAGGGGAACCCATGACGAGCAAGATAAAATCCAGTTTCGCCAAACCCAAGGCGCGCACCACCATGTTGAAGACGGAGCCGCAGCCCGGTACTTGCCGGGTAGCTGCGATTCAGATGGCCTCGGGTCCCAATGTGTCCGCCAATCTGGCCGAAGCCGAACGCTTGATCGACATGGCGGTGGCGCAGGGCGCGAAGCTGGTGGTTTTGCCCGAATATTTCTGCATCATGGGCATGAAAGAAACGGACAAGGTCGCGGTGCGCGAAACAGAAGGCAAAGGGCCGATCCAGAGATTCCTCGGCGCGCAGGCAAAAAAGCACAAGATCTGGCTGGTGGGTGGCTCGGTGCCGCTGGAAGCTTCTGTGCCGGGTAAGGTGCGCAACAGTTGCCTAGTATACGACGACAAGGGCAAGCTTGTGGCGCGCTACGACAAAATACACCTGTTCGGACTCGATCTCGGCAATGAGCATTACCGCGAAGAAGAAACCATCGAGGCCGGCGACCAGATCGTAGTGCTGGAAACACCGTTCGGCCGCATCGGTTTGTCGGTTTGCTACGACCTGCGTTTCCCCGAACTGTATCGCGCTATGAAAGACGTCGACCTCATCGTGCTGCCCTCCGCCTTCACCGACACCACCGGCAAGGCGCACTGGGAAACCCTGGTGCGTGCCCGTGCCATCGAGAACTTGGCCTACGTCGTCGCGTCGGCACAAGGCGGCTATCACCTGTCCGGCCGCGAGACCCACGGCAACAGCATGATCGTGGACCCGTGGGGCGTGATCCTCGACCGCCTGCCGCGTGGTTCCGGCGTGGTGATCGCAAGCGTCAACCGCGCTTATCAGGCGAGCTTGCGCCATAGTCTGCCGGCCTTGCAACACCGTACCATTCACCAATGCTGAAATAACTGGTCATGGGGGATGGGTAATGAGTAATGAAAACCAGTAAACCGGCTCATTACCCATCTCCATGACCCATTACCACAGAGATCAATACATGTCCGCTCACTCCCAACCGCAAGAAGCCATGATCGAACCTGGCACGCTGTTCGCTACCGCCGAAAGCACATTGCTCAAGCCCTACCATCTCGATAGCGGCAAACTGCAGAAGGTGTTCGGTCAAATCATGGCATACCGTGCCGACTATGCGGATCTGTATTTCCAGTATAGCCGCGCTGAAAGCTGGAGCCTGGAAGAAGGGCAGGTGAAGTCCGGCAGCTTCGATATCGATCAGGGCGTGGGTGTGCGGGTGGTGAGCGGCGAGAAGACGGCATTCGCCTATTCCGACGAAATCAGTTTGTCGGCGCTGGGGGAGGCCGCGGAAACGACCCGCGCCATCGCCAAGCAGGGCGGGGAGTCGAAAGTCCATGCCGTGAAGCGCACCGAAGGGCGTGCGTTGTATCTCCCACACGACCCAATCGCCAGCCTGAACGATGTGCAGA
>JBDKRR010000208.1:0-5540 GCA_039683315.1 Sulfuricella sp. | reverse complement strand
GTAGCAATGTGCCGGGATATCTTCGTGATGACCGAAATCCCGCGCCGACTTGTCCAACGCGCATTCGAGATCGACCCATTTCAGTAGCGTGCCGCGCGGGTTGCCGGCCTGGACCTGGGTGCAGGCGTTGGCGCACTGGTTGCACTGCGTGCAGGTGAACATGTGGCGCTTGATGCTGCGCGGTTTGATGCGCATCGGGCAGACGTTGTCGCAGGCGGCGTTGCAGTCGGCGCATTCTTCCGCGCGGCGACGGTCGAAGCCGATCACCAGCGCCTTGCGGTTGCCCATCCAGGCGAGGCTCTGGAACAGGCCGACAGCGCAGGCGTAGCGGCAGAACAGGTGGCGCGCGAACATGAATTCGACGAAGAAGGCGAGGGTGCCGGCCGTGAGGAAAACGCCCTGGTTGCCCGTCAGCGTGCCGTGCCACAGGTTGCCGTAGATTTCCGCCGGGGGCAGCAGGTAGGTCAGCAGCGCGATGGCCCACAGGAAGGCGAAGGCGATCACCAGCGGCAGCAGCACCAGCCAGTAAAGCGGGTTGGCCTTGGTGATGGAACCATCGGCATTCTTCTCCGGCAGAGGGTGGCGGTCCCACAGACTCTGCCGGCCGATGGCGCGGCGCATCAGCTGGTTGATGGTTTCCACCACCGAGAAATGGGGGCACAGCCAGCCGCAGTAAAGGCGGCCGTATTTCCATGAGATCCACACGCCTAAGGCGATGGTGCCGAGAATCGGCAGGCCGCCGCGCAGCACGATGTTGATGGCGGCTTGGGTGGCGTCGATTTTCCCCGCCACGAAGTCGTCCAGCCCCAGCGTCCAGTGCATGCCGAGGAAGAAGAAGTGCTTGAGGTTGAGGTCGAGGCGGAACAGGTCGAACACCGGCGCCAGCAGGAACAGCATGAAGAAGCCGGCCTGGGCCAGCAGGCGGTTGCGTTGGATGTTAGCCATGGAAATTCCAAACCGTAGGTTGGTGCTGAACGAAGTGATGCCCAACATGGTACCGATGTTGGGCATCAGCCTTTGGCTTCAGCGCCAACCTACGGGGGATGGCGCTGCCTATGGGTTGCATGGCCTGCCCAGCAGCGGGAATACGTATTTCTGCCCGGCCATCGCCTTGGCCAGCCCGAGCATGCCGAGCAGCACCAGGGTGGAATGGCAGGTGGTGAAATAGATGATGGCGACGGTCCAGGTGTTGGCCGAGGTGTAGCCGCCGAGCAGGAAAATGGCGAGGTTGGCAACGATCAGCAAAACGCCCGCCCAGATGCTGGCGGAAACGGTCTGCTTCAAATGGCAGACGGCCAGCGACGGCGCGCTTGCGCGGTGCTTGAAGTAAAGCCGCAACAGGATGGCGAAGCTCAGGCCGGGCATCAGCAGCAGGTTGGCGAGGTAAAGCGACTCGGCCACGACCGCCAGTGTTTGTCCGGGTTTCCCGCTGTCATCTGCCGAAACTGGCATAGACGATCTCCATCAGCGCCTCGGCGGTTTCCTCGTCGTCGGTGAGCGGTTCCACCAGCGCGGCACGGCAGGCTTCCACCGGGTCGAAGCCGCTGCCGATCAGGGTGGCGGTGTAAACCAGCAGGCGCGTGCTGGCCGCCTCTTCCAGATCGTGCTCCTTGAGGGCGCGCAGGCTGTTGGCCAGGTTGACCAGTCTCTTCGACAGCATCGCATCGGCGCCGGTTTCGCCGACGATGATCTGCTGTTCCAGCTCCGACTCCGGGAAATCGAAGCGCAGGCTGACGAAACGCTGACGCGTGCTGGGCTTCATGCCCTTGAGGAAGTTCTGGTAGCCGGGGTTGTAGGACACGATGAGCATGAATTCCGGCGGCGCATCGAGTATCTCGCCGGTGCGTTCGATGGGCAGGATGCGGCGGTCGTCGGACAGCGGATGCAGCACCACGGTGGTGTCCTTGCGCGCTTCCACCACTTCGTCGAGGTAGCAAATGCCGCCCTCGCGCACCGCCCGGGTGAGCGGTCCGTCGTTCCAGTAGGTCACGCCGTCGCCGATGAGATGGCGTCCCACCAGGTCGGCGGCGGTGAGGTCGTCGTGGCAGGCCACGGTGTAAAGCGGCAGGCCGAGTTTCATCGCCATGTGAGACACGAAGCGTGTCTTGCCGCAGCCGGTCGGCCCCTTGATCAGCAGGGGCAGGCGATTGCGGTAGGCGTGCTCGAACAGCTCGATTTCGTTGCCGTGCGGCTTGTAGAAGGGCAATTCAGTCATGATTCAGACCTGTCGTAAGGATTTGCTCGAGTCTAAGTCAACCGGAAGGGTTTTTACTTGATTGCGGTCAAGTAAGCGATGGTAATCAGCCCCGTCACCAGCAGCAGCCAGCCCAGCACGATGCCGCGCCACAGCCAGCGGGTGCGACGCAAACCCATGAAGTAGTTGGCCACCATCTGCACTTTGACCGCGGCGGTGCCGAGCACTGTCAGCATGACGGCCATGCCGCCCAAACCGGCTTCGCCGATGGCATAGGTGGTCCCGGTCAGCAGCATGAGGACCAGCCAGATACGGGTGCAGGGGCGGATGAAATGGGGTTTGTGCGGAGTTTCCATATTCGTCCCTAATGAATCACGTAAACCAGCGGGAACAGGATGATCCACAGCAGGTCCACCATGTGCCAGTAGGATGCGCCGGTTTCCACGCCCGTGTGGTTTTCCACGCTATAGCCGCCGCCTCGCGCTTTCAGCATCACAGCGGCGAGGATCACCATGCCGAGGATCACGTGCATGAAATGGAAGATCGTCAGTGACAGGTAGAACATGTAGAAAGTGTTGCTGCTGAGCGTGATGCCGGCGGAAAACTTGGCGTGAAACTCGAACACCTTGATGACCAGAAACACTCCGCCCATGCCGATGGCGGCGGCGGTCCAGCGCGCGCATTCGCCGGATAAACCCTGCTTGATGGCCGCGACGGCGCGCACCATGAAGTAGCTGCTGGTAATCAGCACCAGGGTATTGACGGCGCCGGAGGTGCGGTTGAGGTGCTGTTGCGATTCGTCGAACAGCTCCACATTGTGCGCCCGCGCAAACGCGTAGGCGACGAAGAAGACGCCGAAAGCCAGCAGCTCGGCGAAGATGAAAAACCAGATCGCCAGGTCGCCCGGCGGTGTGGCATGAATTTCGTGAGAAGTGATTGTATTGTTTATCAAAATAGTAGGTTATTAGGTTAAAAAAAGAGGGGCGCGAACGCCCCTCCAAATGAGAACACTATGCTGCTGCGTGCGCTTCACCCTTCTTGCAGAAGAAGCTCCAGACGTAAAGTACCAGTCCGATCAGGAACACGAAGCCAGTGATCTCGCGCAACCAGTAGAACAGCATGACCTGGTCCTGCGCGGCCATGAAGCCCATCGGCGTGGTGCCCATGCGCTGCAGCCAGATTTGCAGGATGCCGGCGGCGGTGAGGAACAGCGTGATGAACACGATGGACACCGTCATCAGCCAGAACGCCCACATTTCCATGATCTGTGCCGGGCCGGAGTTGGCGCTGCGACCGCGCAACATCGGCATGGCATAGGAGATCATGGTCAGGTTCACCATCACGTAGGCGCCGTAGAAGGCGATGTGGCCGTGTGCCGCGGTGATCTGTGTGCCGTGGGTGAAGAAGTTCACCGGGGCCAGGGTGTGCAGGAAGCCCCACACGCCGGCGCCGAGGAAGGACATCACGCCGGTTCCCAGGGCCCACAAAGTGGCGGCCTTGTTGGGATGTTCGCGGCGGCGGCGGTTCACCATGTTGAAGGCGAACACGGTCATCATGAAGAACGGGATGGGTTCCAGGGCTGAGAACACGGAACCGAACCACTGCCAGTATTCAGGCGTACCGATCCAGAAGTAGTGGTGGCCGGTGCCGATGATGCCGGTGATCAGGGTCATGGCGATGATGACGTAGAGCCATTTCTCGATCACTTCGCGGTCCACGCCGGTGATCTTGATCAGCACGAAGGCCAGCATTGCACCGAGGATCAGTTCCCACACGCCTTCCACCCAGAGGTGCACGGTCCACCACCAGAAATACTTGTCCATCACCAGGTTGGAAGGGTTGTAGAAGGAGAACAGGAAGAACACAGCCAAGCCCCACAGACCAAGCAACAGCACTAGGCTGATCGAAGTCTTGCGGCCCTTCAGCACAGTCATGCTGATGTTGAAGAGGAAGGCCAGCGCCACGATCACGATGCCGACTTTGGTCGGTAGCGGCTGTTCGAGGAATTCCCGTCCCATGGTCGCCAGGATGTCGTTGCCCGTCATATGGGCCAAGGCGGCGTAAGGCACCGTGAGGTAGCCGACGATGGTCAGCGCACCGGCCACCAGGAAGATCCAGAACATGAGCAAGGCCAGCTTGGGACTGAACAGCTCGGTCTCCGCCTCCTCAGGTATCAGGTAGTATGCCGCGCCCATGAAACCGAACAGCAGCCATACGATCAGCAGGTTGGTGTGGACCATGCGGGCCACGTTGAAGGGGATGGCGGGGAACAGGAAGTCGCCCACCACGTACTGGTAGCCCATGATCAGACCGAACAGAATCTGTCCGATGAACAGGCCAATGGCGGCGATGAAGTATGGCTTCGCCACCGCTTGGGATTTATATTGCATCTTTAATTCCTCCTAAACCGTTTTGTGTCAGGGTATCTGCTGGATTAGCCTTCAATGTTCGGCGGCCAGTTGTTGGTGTTGATCTCCGACGTCCATTTCAGGAAGGCGACCATGTCGTCGAGTTCCTGATCGGTCAGGTTGAATTGCGGCATCTGCCGGCGGCCAGGGGCGCCGGTGGGCATGGCTTTGATCCATCCCTTGATGAATTCGCCACCGCGCCGCTTGTAGACGTTGCCGAGTTCGGGAGCGAAATAGGCGCCTTCACCCAAAATGGTGTGGCATCCGACGCAGTCGTTCTTTTCCCAGATGTGCTTGCCGCGTACGACGGAATCGGTGATATTTTCACGGTGATCCCGTTTCGGCAGGTTCTGCACTGTGTCGAAGGTCAGGGCGAGAAACAACAGGAAGAAGAAAACAGCTCCTCCGTAGAATATGTTTCGCGCCATCCCTTTGGTAAATGTTTCGCTCATAACTTACCCCCTGAATAGCTTTTGATTGTTGGCTCCAAACCTGATCGTCGGCCCCGCCCTTCGATGCGATGAAGGGAAACGCGAACTGCCAGGTTCCTGAATTGCGGCACGCTCACATTAGATTAGGGAGGCCCCCCATTCCTTGACTTGCGTCAAGATTATCGGGATCGGGGAATTTTCGGCCACGATACTTGTCCGCCGGGCTATGATTGCGACGGTTTTCGATAAGGGCTTATCCATGAATCTGGTTTTTCTCGTGCTGTCGGCCATGCTGGCCATGGTCGGGGCGTGGCTGCTGCCGGTGTTTGGCGGCATGCATCGCGCCGCCCATGTCCACCTGGCGTTCGCGCTGGGGGTGATGCCACTGATCATGGGCGCGATGACGCATTTCGTCCCGGTGCTGACGCGCACCGGAGCGGCGGCGCGCCAGGTACAGCTGCTGGCCGGCCTGGCCTGGCAGGCCGGGGTGCTGGCGACGGCGTTTTT
>JBDKRR010000207.1:0-9064 GCA_039683315.1 Sulfuricella sp. | reverse complement strand
CTAGTGTAGTGTTGCACGCTAAACGGCACTTTCAGAGCCTTCCCAAAAGTGGCATAACAAGGCGCGGCGCGCAGGCAATGGCTATTCCCTTGCCAAGCGCCGCAACGCGGTTAGGGCGCTTTTAGGAAGGCTCCCTCCGGGCAAGCGCCTGGGCGGCCATCTGCGGCGTTGCGGGCGCTTGGAATAGAATGACTATTCCGGCGCACCCGCGCCTTGCATATGGCCGCCCAGGCGCTTGCTGAAAGTACCGCTTAGCGTGCAACACTACACTAGCACTGGCTTCCGTCGTGCTTTGGCTCAAGCTGGGCGAGAAGGGCTAGCCACCAGCGCCAGGTATCTGTCCCACGCGAAGAACGGCCCCGGATCGGTCTTGCGGTTCGGTGCAATATCGGAGTGGCCGGTAATGTCCTCGATGGGATAGGCCTTTTTCAGCGCCCGGGTCAATTCCGCCAGTTTCTCGTACTGAATGTCCTCGAAGGCGTCCAGGTCGCTGCCTTCCAGCTCGATACCGATGGAGAAATCATTGCAGCGCTCGCGCGCTTTCCACGTCGATAGCCCGGCATGCCAGGCGCGCAGGTTGCAGTTGACGAACTGGATGATTTCGCCGTCGCGGCGGATGAAGAAGTGCGACGACACTTTCAGGTCGGCGACCATGCGGTAGTATTCGTGCGCAGACGGATCGAGCCGGTTGGTAAAGAATTCGATCACGCCGTTCCCGCCGTATTCGCGCGGCGGCAGGCTGATGTTGTGGATCACCAGCAGTGTGACCGGCTCTTCCGGCGGACGCTCGTCGAAGTTGGGGGAGGGAATGAAGCGCACGCCCTTGAGAAAACCCGATTGATCTATTTCCACTATTCACACCCTTCTATTTACACCCTTCTAGGGTTCATCCTGCGGCGGTAAGGCCAGTGCCGCATCCAGCGCCGCCTTCATTTTGCTCGGCGTCACTTCGCTTTCGATCTGTGCGTGGTAATGCCCGTCCACGAACAAAAACAGCGCGGGGAGATGAAACACCTCGTAAGCCCGCGCCAGACCTGTGCTCTGCTGCACGTCCACCTTGAACAATCCGCTCACCATGCCAGCCACCGTCCCCGGCAGGAGCTTTTCTACCTTGCGGCAGGTGCCGCAACCGGGCGCACCGAACATCACCAGCGCCGGTCCTTCGCTTCGGGCCAGCACGCGGTGAAAGTTGAATTCAGAAAGCGGCTCCAGGGTCAGCATTGCGGCCATTATACCGGCAGCCACGATGCTATAATCGCGCCTTTTCACGTTTCCGGATCCTGTCATGGTTTTCGCCCAACTGCTGCTGATGCTCATCGTCATCCTGATCGCTGCGGAGGTGTTCACCAACGCCCTCGAACACCTGGGCGAAAAACTGAAAATATCGGAAGGCGTGACCGGCTCGCTGTTCGCCGCCATCGGCACCGCCCTGCCGGAGACCATGGTGCCCTTGCTGGCCATTTTCGCCGGCACCACCAGTGCGAGCATCAACGAGGAAATCGGCGTCGGCGCCATCCTCGGCGCACCGTTGATGCTTTCCACCCTGTCGCTGTTCCTGATGTCGGCATCGGTGCTGAAGAAGCGCGGCCTGCAGGGCCATCTCACGCCGGAGCACACCGGCCTGACGCGCGACCTCAATTTCTTCCTCTCCGCTTTTTCGCTTTCCGCCGTGGCCCTGTTCGTGCCGCACGACACGCCGCTGTTCCGCGCCATGCTGGCGATCGGCATGGTGCTGATCTATTTCGTCTACATCATGCTCACCCTGCGCGCCTCGGCTCACCTGGTAAAGGAAGGCCACGGCACCGAGGCGGAAGGCAAGATGATGCTGTGCAAACTGGGCCTGCCGGAAAACATGCTGGTGATCCTGATCCAGCTGGTGCTGGGCCTGTTGCTGCTGGTCGGCGGCGCGAAAGGATTCATCAACGGCGTTGACGAGGCGGCAAAGCTGCTCGGCATTTCGGCGCTGCTGCTGTCGCTGCTGATCATCCCCATCGCCACCGAGCTGCCGGAGAAGGTCAACAGCATCCTGTGGATCCGCCGCCGCAAGGACACGCTGGCCTTCGGCAACATCACCGGCGCCATGGTATTCCAGGGCACATTGCTCCCGGCGATCGGCATCATGCTCACGCCATGGGCGCCGCAACGCGAAGTGCTGGCCGGCATCGTCATCACACTGCTGGCTGCCAGCTGGCTGCGCTGGATCTCCTCACGGGGGCAATTGAAGGTGTGGCACCTGGCGCTCAACGGCGTGTTGTATGTAACCTATCTCACCATCGCGCTCGCCTGAGCCTGCCGCCCCTTTACCGGGGACGGCAGCAAGGCTATGCTGGCACTTCCTGCAGGAGAGTGTCATGCCGCAAACCCACAACGAACATGCACCGCTGAATCTCAGCCTCAATTCGGTCAAGCAATCGCTGACCAACCACCTTATCTTCTCCATCGGTAAGGACCCCATCACCGCCACCGACCGCGACTGGTTTTTTACCCTCGCCAACGTGGTGCGCGACCGCCTGATCGAGGGCTGGATGGAGACCATGCGGCGTTATTACGAAAACGACGCCAAGCGCGTGTACTACCTCTCCATGGAATTTCTCATCGGGCGCAGCCTGATGAACAGCGTGCTCAACATCGGCTTCATCGACGAAGTGAAGCAGGCCTGCATCGACGCCGGCGTCGAGCTGGACCGGGTGACCGAGCTGGAATTCGACGCGGCCCTTGGCAACGGCGGCCTCGGACGCCTGGCGGCATGCTTCCTCGATTCCATGGCGACCATCGGCCTGCCCGGCTACGGCATGGGCATCCGTTACGAATACGGCATGTTCAACCAGAAAATCGAGAACGGCTGGCAGGTGGAGCACCCGGACAACTGGCTGCGTTACGGCAATCCGTGGGAGTTCCCCCGTCCTGAAGTGCTCTACCCGGTCAAGTTCGGCGGCCGGGTGGTGGAGTACCGCAACGAACACGGGCGCCTGCACCACCACTGGATGGAGGACGATGAAGTCATGGCGATGGCCTACGACACGCCGACACCCGGATTCGGCGCCAACACCGTGAACAACATGCGGCTGTGGTCGGCCAAGGCGTCGCGCGACTTCGATCTCAAATACTTCAACGAGGGCAACTACATCAAGGCGGTGGAGGACAAGAACGAATCGGAGAACCTCTCCAAGGTCCTCTACCCCGACGACACCACCGCCA
Organism: Sulfuricella sp.; assembly: GCA_039683315.1. Taxonomy (GTDB): domain Bacteria; phylum Pseudomonadota; class Gammaproteobacteria; order Burkholderiales; family Sulfuricellaceae; genus Sulfurimicrobium. The sequence goes on along the minus strand of JBDKRR010000207.1, from coordinate 5,866 downwards.
TGGGCCGCGAACTACGCCTGAAACAGCAGTATTTCTTCGTCAGCGCCTCGCTGCAGGACATTATCTACCGCTTTCTCAAGCACCATGACGACTTCGGCGAACTGCCGGACAAGGTGGCGATCCAGCTCAACGACACCCACCCTTCCATCGCCATTCCCGAGCTGATGCGCCTGCTGGTCGACAACCATAACCTGGAATGGGACCGCGCCTGGGACATCACCAGCCGCACCTTCGCCTACACCAATCACACCCTCATGCCGGAAGCGCTGGAAACCTGGCCGGTAAGCCTGTTCGAGGCCATCCTGCCGCGCCATCTGCAAATCATTTACGAAATCAACCAGCGTTTCCTGCAAGGGGTGATGCACCGTTTCCCCGGCGACACCGAGCTGCTCAGGCGCATGTCGATCATCGACGAAAACCGGGGCCGGCGCGTGCGCATGGCTCACCTTGCCATCGTCGGTAGCCATCACGTCAACGGCGTGGCGCAAATCCATTCCGACTTGATGAAAACAACGATTTTTGCCGATTTCGAGCGTTACTATCCGGGCAAGTTGACCAACATCACCAACGGCATCACGCCGCGCCTGTGGCTCAATCAGGCCAACCCCGGCCTGGCGCAACTCGCCACCCGCCACATCGGCAAGGGCTGGATCACCGACCTGGGCAAATTGCGGCAATTATCCGCGCTGGCGGACGACAGCGGCTTCCAGGCCGAATTCCGCGCCGTGAAGCGCGCCAACAAGGAAAAGCTGGCAGCCATACTGGCGCGCAAGCTGCAATTGGACGTAAATCCGGACAGCCTGTTCGACGTCCACGTCAAACGCATCCACGAATACAAACGCCAGCTGCTCAACGTGCTCCACGTCATCACCCTGTACAACCGCATCCGCTCCAACCCGGCGCTCGAAGTCGTGCCGCGCACCGTGATCTTCGCCGGCAAGGCAGCACCCGGCTACGCCATGGCCAAGCTCACCATCAAGCTCATCAACGACGTGGCCGACATCGTCAACCACGACCCGGCTACGCGCGGCCTGCTGAAAGTGGCTTTCCTGCCGAACTACGACGTCTCGACGGCAAGCGAAATCATTCCCGCCGCCGACCTGTCGCAGCAAATCTCCACCGCCGGCACCGAAGCATCCGGCACCGGCAATATGAAGCTGGCGCTCAACGGCGCGCTCACCATCGGCACGCTGGACGGAGCCAATATCGAGATGAGGGAGGAAATCGGCGCAGATAACATCTTCATCTTCGGCCTCACCGCCGAGGAGGTGGCAAGAACCAAGAACGACGGCTACGATCCCTGGAGCTATTACCACGCCAACAGCGAACTGAAATGGGCGCTGGACATGATTGCCTCCGGCTACTTCTCGCCCGATCAGGCGGACCGCTTCCAGCCGATCTTCAACAACCTGACACGCGACGGCGACCACTACCTGCTGCTGGCCGACTACAACACCTATATCGCAGCCCAGGAACGGGTCGACTCGCTCTACCGCCACCCGGAGCAATGGACACGCTGCGCAATCCTCAACGTCGCCGGCATGGGAAAGTTTTCCAGCGACCGTACCATCGGCGAATATGCCAGTAAAATATGGGGTGCGCGCCCGGTCCTGTAGGAGTTATCCGGCAGATTATTCACTCCATTTTGGATACGCTTATCCAATGAGAAGACGCACCCTATCCATAGCCTTAGCCTTGGCTTTCAGCAATGCCGCCATGGCCGAAGACAGCGCCACATCAAATTACCTGCTGGACGACCTGGGCGAGCAAACGCGCATCGCCACGCGCACCAAGCTCAACATCGATTACGCCCCTGGTACCATTTCCATTCTCCATAGCGACAACCTTCTGGCACATGGTGCGCGCACGGTATGGGAGGCGCTGGCACTGGTACCGGGCTTCGAAATGTCGATGGATGAAACCGGTACGAGGCAGGTGCTGGTGCGCGGTGTAGGGCGAACCTACTCCTCCGGCAACATCAAATTGCTGCTCAACGATGTAGCACTCAATTCAGAGTTACTGAGCCTGGCCAATCCGCTGCTAAACATGCCGGTGGAGCAGGTGGAACGTATCGAGGTGATTCGCGGCCCCGGTTCGGTAATATATGGCGAATCGGCCTACATGGGCGTGGTCAACGTCATCACCCGCAAGCAGGGGCAGCGCGTGTTCGCGGCACTGGGTGACAAAGGAGCCGCGGCAGGCGGTGGCGTACTGGCGATGACCGACGCGGAGCGGCAATTCGACATGAGCCTCAACGTCGCCGCCTGGAAGCAGAACGGGGGCGGACTCCATGCAGGCGAGGATGCAGGGTATGCAGAGGGGTTTGGCGCATTTTCGAATGCCCCCGGCCTGGCCAATGACAAATACGACTACAAATCAGCGCTGTTCAACCTGAATTTCCAGAAATTCTCCCTTTCCGCCCAATGGCTGGAAGATGGTGCTGGCGACCATTTCGGCATCAACTCCTATTTACCGCCCAACGAACGGCGGATTGTCACACGCCAGAGACACCGCTCGCTCGAAGCCAAACAGCTGTTTGAGCTAAACAATGAATTGCAGGCGGAGTTTCGCCTCGGATGGGGTGATTACACGCGCCAGCGCGACCGAATGTTCCTCTACCCTGTCGGCGTATACGACCCCTACTATTACATGGATCTGAACTACCGGGAGCAGCGGACGAATGCTGCCCTTGACGTGGCATGGGAAAAAGGTCGCAACACCTGGCAAATGGGCTGGGTGTACACGTCGATCGAGGTTGAGCAAGCGAACAGCACATTCAATGGAATGCCGACAAGCAACTGGCTTGACCTGAACATGAAGCGAAACATTTCCAGTTTCACTCTGCAAGATCAATTCCGCGCCACCGATGCGCTGACCATCACCGCCGGCCTACGGCATGATCGCTACAACGATGTCGGCAGCAGCACCACGCCGCGCCTGGCGGCGGTGTGGCAGGCAGCACCGGGACACGTATTCAAGGCGCAATATGCCGAGGCATTCCGCGCCCCTACTTTCTATGAACTGCGCTACGGCGGTCAGATCGAGCCCGAAGTAATTGCCACCAGAGAACTCGGTTACACCTACCGTCAAGGCGGGGGGCTGGCGCGGATCACCGCATTCGATTCGACGCTCAAGCAGCAAATCGTATTCGACGAGAATCTGGGCTACCTGAATTTGACTGGCACGTCGTCCAGCCGGGGAGTGGAACTCGAGGTCGAACGCTGGTTGGGATCGGCACTGAAAATGGATGGCAATTTGACGCTGATCCGCACCGAAGACAAGAGCTCCGGCCAGCCTGTCCCGGGCGCGGCGAATCGTTTGCTCAATCTGGGAATGGAATGGCATCCGGCCAGCGAACTCACGGTAGATCTGCGCCTTCGCCACGTCGGCCCGCGCCAACGCGAAGCCGGCGATCTACGCGAGAAGCTGGCAGGCTACAACACGGTCGACCTGACCGCCACGACATTTAATTTCGGTTCCCGCGGTCTGACCTTGCGCGCCGGCATCAAGAACCTGTTCAATCAGACCGTCAAGGTACCGTCGACAATCGACATTTTCATGTACCCCGCGCCCAATTACCGCGAAGATATGCCCATGTTAGAAGGGCGCAATGCATGGGCGCAATTGACTTACAGTTTTTAGGGCGTGCAACACCAATTTCGCGCCCTAATCAATTCCTAAGCGCGCCAGCCGGTATCTCAACGCCCGGAAAGTGATTCCCAGCAGTTTCGCTGCCGCGGTCTTGTTGTAACGGGTTTTTTCCAGCGCCTCCTGCAACGCTTCTTTCTCCACCCTGTCGAGATAATCCGGCAGCGGCCATTTGGCGCCCGGCTCGTAAATGGCGGGGCCGTCGGTCTCCGGCTCGGTCAGGTGCAGGTCGTCCTTCTCGATCCGGCTGCCGCCGCACAGCGCCAGCGTGCGCTCCAGGATGTTTTCCAGTTCCCGCACATTACCGGGAAAATCGTATTGTTGCAGCGCCTCCACCCCCGCCGCAGAAAACTCCGGCAGCGCAACACCGGCCTGGCGCGCCAGCCTGGCCAGGATATTGCCGGCGATGAGCGGCACGTCATCGCGCATTTCGCGCAAAGCGGGCATCTTGAGCTCGATCACGTTGAGGCGGTAATAGAGGTCCTGGCGAAATTTTCCGTGTTCCACGCAATCCGCCAGCTTCTGGTGCGTCGCGCTGATAATGCGCACGTCCACCGGTTCTTCCTGCGTGGCGCCCACCTTGCGCACTTTTTTCTCCTGGATAACTCGCAGCAGCTTGACCTGCATGGCCAGGGGCAGATCGGCCACTTCGTCGAGGAACAGGGTGCCGCCGTTGGCCGCCTGGAAAAATCCGTCGCGGTCCTGATCCGCGCCGGTGAAAGCGCCCTTGCGGTAACCGAAAAATTCGCTTTCCATGAGGTTTTCCGGAATCGCGCCGCAATTCACCGGCACGAAGGGTTTTTCGCGCCGCGCGCTCTTTTCGTGTATCAGGCGCGCCGCCAGTTCCTTGCCGCTACCCGACTCGCCGCTCACGTAAACCGGCGCCTGGCTGCGCGCCAGCTTGTCGATCAGGCCGCGCACCAGCTCCATGGCGGGAGACTGGCCGAGCAGTAGGTAACCCTGTTCCGCCGTCGGCTCTGGCGCCGAAGGCAGCTTGAGCGCCGATTTCACCACCGCGCGCAACTGTTCGAGGGACACCGGCTTGGCCAGGTAGTCGAAGGCGCCCGCCTTCAAGGCGGCGACCGCGTTCTCGGTGCTGCCGTGCGCGGTAATCACCGCTACCGGCAGATCGGGGCAATTGGCACCGATATAGCGCACCAGTTCCAGCCCCTCTCCATCGGGCAGGCGCATGTCGGTGAGGCACAGGTCGAACTGCTTTTCCTCCACGAGCTTGAGCGCAGCCTGGACCGTAGAGGCACGCTCTACCTCCAGGCCCATTTTCAACAAGGTAAGTTCGAGCAGTTCAAGGATGTCCGCTTCGTCATCCACGATCAGGGCAAGATAATTTGCCGCATTTCCTCTCGCACGTTTCAACAGGAACCTCCTTTACAACAAATTCTGAACTGGCCGCCGGGTGCGACTTCGATGTAATCCAGGCTGGCGCCGTTGGCTTCGCAAATCTCGCGCGCAATATACAGTCCCAATCCGGTTCCGCCGCTGAAGGTGGTGAAGAACGGCTCGAACAGCTGCGCGACCAGCGCCTTGTCCACGCCCGGACCATCGTCGATCACATCGATTTGCACCACATTTTCCAGATGCGCCGCGGACACGTAGATGCGGATACTGCCTTCAGCCTGCCGGCTGTGGCGCCAGGCATTGACGCACAGGTTCCACAATACCTGATGCAGGTGGGCGCGATCGAAGCATATCGCCTGAACGCTCTCCATTTCCAGGGAAATGCCGCGCGTGGGGATTTTTTCCGCCAGACAGATCTGCTCGATGAAGCCGCGCAGGAAGACTTCCGGCTGGATGGTCTCGCGCTGCGCCCGGTCGCGTCGGTTGAGCTGCAGCACGTCCTGCACGATGCGGTCTAGACGCAGGGTGTTGTCGCGGATGATCTGCAGCAGGCGCACCTCGGTCTTGTCGTGTTCCTCCTCCTGCAGCAACTGGGTGGCGTGCCCAATTGCGGAAAGCGGGTTGCGGATTTCGTGCGCGATGTTGGCGGTAAGCCGGCCCAGCGCCGCCAGCTTGATCTGCTGCGCCTGTGCCTGCTGCAGGCTGACATCTTCGAGAAAAATCACCGCGCCCACATCGCTGTCGGCATCGATCGGGCTGAAGCGGGTACTGATCTCCTTGCCGGTCACCCGCACGCGCATGGGAGGGAAAACCGTATCGCGATCATTGCGCCAGCGCGTCATTCGCTCCGCCAGCGCCGGGG
>JBDKRR010000206.1:0-2784 GCA_039683315.1 Sulfuricella sp. | reverse complement strand
GGAAAAATGACCTCCCTGTCTGGCCAGGACGTCCTTACCCCCGCGGCGCGGTATGGGATGGCGAGGGGGTCAATTTCGCCCTGTTCTCCGAGCACGCGGACGAGGTGCAGCTTTGCCTGTTCGATACCAAGGGGCGACGCGAAACCGCGCGCATCGACCTGCGGGAGCAAACCGACCAGGTGTGGCACGGCTACCTGCCCCAGGCCGGCCCCGGCCTGGTTTACGGCTACCGCGTCTACGGCCGCTACGACCCGCAGGAAGGCCACCGTTTTAACCCCCACAAGCTGTTGCTCGACCCCTATGCCAGGCAAATTCAGGGGCAGCTGCGCTGGAGTGACGCCCACTTCGGCTACCACATCGGTCACAAACGCGCCGATCTGTCGTTCGACAAGCGAGACAACGCCTTCGCCATGCCCAAGGCGGTGGTGGTGGACACTGCCTTCGACTGGGAAAAAGACCGCCCGCCGCACACCCCGTGGCACGACACCGTCATCATGGAGGCCCACGCACGCGGCCTCACCATGGCCCACCCGGACATCCCGGCCCGGCTGCGAGGCACCTACGCAGCCATCGCCGCCCAGCCGATAGTCGAGCACTTGCAGCGCATCGGCGTAACCGCATTGGAACTGATGCCGGTGCATGCCTTCATCGACGAACGCCATCTCGCGGAAAAGGGCCTGCGCAATTACTGGGGCTACAACTCCCTCGGCTATTTCGTCCCCGACGGGCGCTTTTCAGCGACCGGCCACATCTGCGAGTTCAAGGCCATGGTCAAGACCCTGCATGCGGCGGGCATCGAGGTCATCCTGGACGTGGTGTACAACCACACCGCAGAAGGCAACCACCTCGGACCCACGCTGAGCTTCCGCGGCATCGACAACGCCGCGTACTACCGTCTGCAGCGTGACGACCCACGCTACTACATGGATTACAGCGGTTGCGGCAACACCCTCAACATGCAGCACCCCCGAGTGCTCCAGCTAGTCATGGATTCCTTGCGCTACTGGGTGCAGGAAATGCACGTGGACGGCTTCCGCTTCGACCTCGCCTCAACCCTTGCCCGGGAACTGCCGGGCGTCGACCTGCTCGGGTCCTTCTTCGATATCCTGCTCCAGGACCCGGTGCTGGGCCAGGTAAAGCTTATCGCCGAGCCCTGGGACCTGGGGGCGGGGGGCTACCAGGTGGGAAACTTCCCGGTGGGCTGGGCAGAGTGGAACGACCGCTACCGGGACGCGGTACGGGCCTACTGGAAAGGCGACGCCGGGGTGATCGGCGAATTGGCCCAGCGCCTTTCCGGCTCCAGCGACCTGTATGAATCCAGTGGGCGCAACCCCTGCGCCAGCATCAATTTCGTCACCGCCCACGATGGCTTCACCCTCCACGACCTGGTGAGCTACGACGCCAAGCACAACGAAGCCAACCTGGAAGAGAACCGGGACGGCAGCGACCGCAACCTGTCCTGGAACTGCGGCGCCGAGGGGGAAGCCGACGATCCCGCCATCAACGCCCTGCGCGCACGGCAGAAGCGCAATTTTCTGGCCACCCTGCTGCTGTCCCAGGGTCCCCATGCTGTTGGCCGGAGACTGCCTGGATCGCACCCAGCGGGGCAACAACAACGCCTATTGCCAGGACAACGCGCTGAGCTGGCTCGATTGGGAAGACACCGGAGAAAGTGGCAAGCTGCTGGATTTCGTGTGCAAGCTTACCGCCCTGCGGCGCCACCATTCAGTCTTCCGACGGAGGAATTTCTTCCGCGGCCGCCCGGTTCGGGGCAAGGGTGTGAAGGACATCGTCTGGCTCAACCAGGCCGGCAAGGAAATGGTGGAGAAAAACTGGAACGATGCCTCTGCCCGTTGCCTGGGTTTTTATCTCGACGGAGAGGCGCTGCTGGAGGTGGACGCGCGGGGACACCCCCTGCTGGACGACAGCTTCCTGGTCCTTCTCAACGCCCACCACGAGCCCACGCTTTTCGTCCTCCCCCGCTTTCGTCGTGCCGCGCAGTGGCAAGGGCTGTTCGACACCGCGGTGGGGGACGGTCTCCAGCCCACCGGGCGTTACCGTCCGGGAGCCACTTACCTCCTCGAAGCCCGATCATTGGCCCTGCTGGTGCGCAAGACGAAGGTCAAATGACTCCCGGCTACGGCATGCACCGCGGCCGTCTGCGTTATTGCGAGAACCAATACAATACTAAATTACTCCAATATTCATTATTCAGTTTTTGGAGTGAACGCGATGAATACCAAAATGATGATGAGTGGGGTTGCAATGATCCTCGCACTGACCGGGTGCGCTCACATGAGTGCGCAGGACCAATGCACCATCGGAGGAGCCGTGATCGGCGGCGTCACCGGGTCGGTCCTGAGCAGTGGCAGCGGCGTAGGCACGGTGGGGGGCGCAGCGGTCGGCGGCGTGGTCGGCCACCAGGTCGGACGGGACGGCCGGTGCCCGTAACACTTGTCAGGGTGGGCCGACAGGTTGCAGGCACGGATAACCTAGTAGTCAGTCAAGTTGAACAAGTGGGACAACCCCCCTTTGCCAAAGGGGGAAGCGGTTTGCCTGGATTGCATCCATATATTTCATGTTGACTGACTACTAGCAGCCTGTCGGACTTGAAGAATCGAAGCGCAACGGCTTTAGCAGGCAAGCCGCGCAGCGGCTGCTCGCAAAATTTGGCTGGGCGAGGACAGATTTTGCCGGTTTTGCAGGGCAATAGTTATTCTATTGCCCAAAAAAGCGGCGAAATATGGACCGGCCAGGCGAATTTGCAGCCGATTTCCTTTAAGT
>JBDKRR010000205.1:0-1926 GCA_039683315.1 Sulfuricella sp. | reverse complement strand
TGAAGCGCTTTTTTACACTTCCATCCAGCTTCACCCACTCTCGCTCGGCTTCGGGGTGGATCGCAAGTTCATAAGTCATCGAGAGTGATCTTGCGGGCAAGGCTCAGGGAGGAAAGACGTGACTTGGCACGATCTTCTGCAACCCTGTCGGCAATCGCATCCAGCATGGCAGCCATCATTCTCGGCGACACGATATAACCTGCGGGCCTGTTGTGATTAAGGATCGCCACTGCCTCGTCCGTTTCTTCAGCTTGCCTCAATACTCGCGAAGGGGATTCACGCAGCTCGGTTACTCCGATTGTGTGTTCTGCAAAAATAGCATCCATGATTCTCTCTCAATAATGTGCATTATTAATGCGTTTATAAGTGTCATATTCTACCGTAAATTAATTCGTTATTTTTAATTATGGGCAGATCACATCCTCAATGCTCTGTCAGACGAGATCACGGCGTCGAGGATTTCCAGCATGCGGTCGATCTCGTTCAGCTCGACGTTGAGCGCCGGCATGAATCTCAGCAGGTTCGGACGCGGCGCGTTGATCAGCAAGCCGGTGGGTTCGTGCAGACGGGCAGCCTCGACGATGGCCGGGCCGTTCTCGCCATCGAGCGTCAGCGCCCGCAACAGGCCCTGACCGCGTTCGGCTCCCAGTCCGTGCCTGGCCGACAACGCTTCCAGTCTGCGTGCCAGGTAGGTGCCCTTGTCCGCCACCGCTTGCAGGAACCCCGGTGCCAGCAAGGTATGCAGGACCGCCAGCCCAACGGCGCACATGAGCGGATTGCCGTTGAAGGTGCCGCCCTGGTCGCCAGGCTGGAAACAGCACACTTCCTCCCTCGCCAGCAGCGCCGAAAGCGGCACACCGCCGCCTATCCCCTTGCCCAAAGTCATGACGTCGGGCTCGATTCCCGAATGTTCGTAGGCGAACAGTTTGCCGGTTCTCCCCATGCCGGTCTGGACCTCGTCCACGATCAGCAGCAAGCCGTGCCGCCGGGTCAGTGCGCGCAAATCGCGCATGAATTCGTCGCTCGCCGGGATCACCCCGGCCTCGCCCTGAATCGGCTCCAGCATCACGGCTACGGTTTCCGCGCGAATCAGCGCGGCCACCGAGTCGATGTCGTTGTAGCGCGCTTTCGGAAAGCCCGGCACCTGGGGCGCGAACAGGGTATCCCAGCCGGGCTTGCCCGAGGCCGACATGGTAGCCAGGGTGCGGCCGTGGAAGCCGTTTTCGAAGGTGATGATTTCGAACGCGCCATTCTTGTTGACCTGTCCCCACTTGCGCGCCAGCTTGATGGCACCCTCGTTGGCCTCGGCACCGCTGTTGGCAAAGAACACCCGGTCGAAGACTGAATTTTGCGTGAGCAAGGACGCGAGTTCCGCGGCGGGCGCGTTGTAGAACGCCGGGCTGGGGTTAATCAGGCGTTTCGCCTGCTCGGCCAGAGCTTGCGCAACCACGTCGGGCGAATGGCCCAGGCAGTTGACCGCCCACCCCTGGACGAAATCCAGGTAGCGCTTGCCGGTGTGGTCGGTCAGCCAGGAGCCGTGGCCCTCGTGAAAGACGATGTCGGGCCGGTTGGTGATGGCCATCAGGGCGGAGGTGTCGCAGTGGTTCATGTTTGCTCCTTTGGTTGCGGTGGGCGGGGACGAAAAAAAAGCCACGCGGCGTGCGTGGCTTTTTCTATATGCGGGTCGGTCGGGCGCTTAAGCCGAATCCAATCCTCGAACATAGCCAGCCGGCTCGCCAGGGGCAGGCGAGTGGCGGCGTCGCAGGGAAGTCAGTTTGGCTGGCAAGTGTTTCATGCTTGTTAGTATTGCAGCTGATGCGCTGCGACGCAAGATGACACCCCATGTCAAACGCGTAGAATGAACCTTGCATATCCTTGCGAAACATCGCCACGGGAGACCATCATGTCCAGCATAGCCCTCACCGA
>JBDKRR010000204.1:0-12225 GCA_039683315.1 Sulfuricella sp. | reverse complement strand
ATTTCCCGAGGCGCACAACAACCTGGGCACGCTTCTGCAGGCGCGGAAACGCTTCGAGGATGCGGGCAAGTCCTTCGAACAGGCACTGAGGCTCCGGCCGAACTATGCCGAAGCGTGCTTTAACGCGGGAAATGTGAATTTCCTTACGGGTAAATATGATGTGGCCGCCAAGCGCTTCGAACTGGCCATTAAATTAAGGCCTAACTACGCCAAAGCCTATTGCGGCCTGGGGCAGGCGCGGCAGTTTCTGGGCTTGATGGAGAAGGCGGAAAAGGCCTTCCAGAAAGCGCTGGAACTGCAACCCAATTTCGCCGAGGCTCATGGCAATTACGCCGCTTTGCTGAGGGAATCGGGCCGGCTTGACGAAGCGGAAAAGGCTTCTCGCAGGGCGCTGGAACTCAATCCGAACAAGGCCGAATCCTGGAATGGGCTGGGGGAGCTGCAGCATCTCCTCGGGCAGATGGACGAAGCCGAAGCGGCATTTCGCAGGGCGACCGCGCTCAAGCCGGATTATTCCGAAGCGCATAACAATCTGGGCGTGCTGCTGGCAGGAACGGGGCGCATGGAAGAGGCCATGACAAGCTACCAGACAGCGTTGACTTTCGATCCGAACTTGGTTAATGCACTGAATAATATTGGTATTCTCTTCACTGACATGGGGCGTCTGGAGGATGCGATGAATTGTTACCAGAAAGTGCTGGCTCAGGTGCCGGAGTTTTGGATGGCTCACTCCAATCTCGGCAACATTTACCGTGAGCGCGGCCAAATAGATGAGGCCCGCAAAAGTTACCAACAAGCGTTACAGATCAATCCCGATGAAAGCGTGACACAAAACAACCTGGGCACCATCCTGATGGCAGAGGGGAAACTGGATGAAGCCAGAGATGTTTATCGCCGTGCCATGGAAATCAATCCAGGGTATGCCGTGGCCCATAGCAACCTGATTTTCATGCTGGACTTCGATCCCGCCGCGACGGTCGAGATGCAACAAGCCGAACGCCGGAAATGGGGCGCGCTTCACGCAGCACCGCTGAGAAATACTTGGCGTCCTCACGGCAACACCAGACGCGCCGAGCGGAAGCTGCGGATCGGTTATGTTTCTGCGGATTTCCGCATGCATTCGGCGGCTTATGCCTTCGAGCCGCTATTGTGTTTCTACGATCGCGATGCCTTCGAGGTTTTCTGCTATTCCAACTCGCCACGTAAGGATCAGATGACTCTGAAATTTCATCAGTCCGTCGACCATTGGAGAGAGGTTTACGGCGTCAGCGATGAACAGATGGCAGAAATGGTGCGGCGGGATGAAATCGACATTCTGGTTGATTTGTCTGGTCATTCAGCGGGAAACAGATTGTTGATGTTTGCGCGCAAGCCTGCGCCGGTTCAGGCGACGGGTTGGGGACACGCCAATGGCACGGGTCTGGAAGCCATGGATTATCTGGCAAGCGACCCGGTGAGCATCCCGAATGAAGCCCGTCAGTACTACGCGGAAGAAATCATCGACCTGCCATGCCAGATACCCTACGCCAGCCCCAGCGACTCGCCGCCGGTGTCCGGTCTGGCAGCGAAAAAAAACGCTTTCCTGACCTACGGTTGCTTCAATCGCCTGGCGAAGATGACGGAGGAAAACTTTGCCTTGTGGGCGGAAATCATGAAAGCCGTACCGGATTCACGGCTGATGCTGAAAGCCAAGGAACTGAGCGATACAGGGCGGCAGACCTGGGTGCGAGAACGCTTTGCCGGGCATGGGATAGCGCCGGAAAGACTGATCCTGGCTGGTCAGACTACGTGGTACGAACACATGCAGCACTTTAACGAGGTGGATATCGCTTTGGATCCTTTTCCCTACGGCGGTGGCGTCAGTACCTACGAATCCCTGTGGATGGGCTGCCCGGTGGTCGCGCTCAAGGGGCAGACATTGACTGGTCGCATAGCCGCCGCCATTGAGTGTGCGTTGGGCATGGAGGACTGGGTGGCGGACAGCGAGACGGACTACGTCCAGCTAGCCGTGACCAAGGCGGAGAATCCGGACGCCCTCAAGGCGCTCCGCTCGACGCTCAGGGCCCGGCTGCAGGTGAGTCCGCTGGGCGATGCGGGGAAGTATGCCACGTTGGTGGAAGAAAATTATCGGCGCATCTGGAAAATATGGTGTCATCAAAAATGAACGATTCTGTAAAAACGCTTGAACAGATTTTCCAAAGCGCGCTGCAATACCAGCAAGCCGGACAGGTCAACGAAGCCGAGCGCGCTTATCGAACCGTGCTTGATGCCGTACCGCAATATCCCCCGGCACTCCATTTTCTCGGACTGCTGCTGTCCGAAAAGGGCGATCGGGTTGCCGGGGTGCCTTTACTCAAACAGTCGTTGCAACTTGATCCCTCCATCCCGGAATTCCACAATAACCTTGGCGTGGTACTCGAAGAGTCGGGCGAGAAAACGGCCGCAGAGAGCTGCTATCGGGATGCGGTGCGGCTCCGTTCCAATTACGTCGAAGCGCTGAATAATCTGGGCAATGTGCTTCTTGGGCGGGGTGAACTCGAAGAGGCGGAACCGCATTACCAGGCTGCCCTGCGATTTCAGCCGGCCTATATCAAGGCAAGCATGGGGTTGGCCGGTGTCCATGAGGCCCGGTCGAAGTGGGATGGAGCAGAATCTATTTACCGCCAGATACTGAGCGCGCGCCCGTCCTATTTTCCCGCTTTAAGCGGACTCAGCAGGGTGCTGGCCGCGCAGGGCAAGCACGGTGAAGCGGAAAAACATTTGTTGCAGGCCATTACGATGGATCACGCCAAGTCAGACCTGCATCTCGATCTAGCCCGCTTGTACTTGAATATGGAGAGGGAAGAAGAGGCACAGGGGGAGCTGGAGGAGATAGTCGGAAAATTTCCGGAATGCCACGAAGCGCATGAGATGCTTGCGCAAATTGCGATCCGTGACGGGCGCCTGAATCAGGCGGAAATCCATCTTTGCCATGCACTGGAAAGCTGGCCCCATCCCCATTCATTGAATCAGCTTGGCCAGATATATATGGAAACAGGGGAGCGTGAGCGAGCCAAGCATAGTTTCCAGGAAGCGCTTGCCCTGGACAGGAATTATTATGAAGGCTATATCAGTCTCGGATATTTGCTGATTGGTGAAAAAAGTTATGGGGATGGGATAGATATCGCGCGGCAAGCGATAGCCAATAATTCAGAACGTTTCGAAGCCTGGCGCATGCTGGGTGACGTGCTTAAATTGAAGGCCGAATATTATTTAAAAGTAGTGCTCATACAATTGCCCAAGAAATATGTGGGCCAGGAAGTCGCGCAGGCCCTGAGAGAAGAACAGCAACGCGTTCGTCAGAAAGCGGTTTCCTTGTATGAAGAGTCCGAACAATCCTACCGCGCTGCGCTGTCACGCGCTCCAGGTTCTTATGAAACCCTGGTGAACCTGTCGTTGTTGCTACATCAGTCGCTTGGTCGCCATGAAGAGGCGGAAGGGTATTTGCTGCGCGCGGTCGAGTTTTATCCGGATCGCGCGCTCGCGCCTTTCAATCTCGGTTTTCTGCTGCTGCCTTCGCGCCAGGATGAGGCATTGGGATGGTTTGAGCGTGCGATGCGTAGCGAACCGCGCAACGAGGAGATTTACCTGGGAGTCGGCGCTGCTTTGCGGGCGCATGGGCTGGTTGCCGAACTCATCGCTTTTCTTGAAGAAGCGCTTGAGAAGGATACACTCAATCATCGCCTGCACAGCTACCTGATCTGGAATCTGGACAGCACGCCCTGGGTAAAGCTGAAACGCCAGCAGGGGGAGCGAAAGCACTGGGATGCCCTGCAGGTCAAGGGTCGCGGCATTGTTCCAAACGGTGTTTTTTCCAACACCAAAGACATGGAGCGACGGCTCAGGATCGGGCTGTTCTCGGGAGAATTTTACGACAACTCGGCACCTAACGGTTTTGGCCCCTTTCTGCTGCATCATGACCGTCGGCATTTTGAAGTGATCTGCTATTCCAATTCACCACGTCACGATGCAATGACGGAACGACTCAAGGAGGCCGCTGCAGGGTGGCGGGACATCAACCGTTTGAGTGATGATGAGGCGGCTGCGCTGGTTCAGGAGGATGGCATCGACCTTCTGATCGACAATTCTGGGCATTCCTATAGCACCAACCGCTTGTTGATGTTCGCGCGCAAGCCTGCCCCCATCCAGATCACCGCTTGGGGATATCCTTCCGGGACTGGGCTTGAGGCAATGGATTACCTGTTTCAGGACGATATCAGCGTGCCGCCTGAAGAATGCGCGCTTTATGCTGAGAAGGTGGTCTATCTGCCCTGCGTCATATCCTACCTGAGCCGCGACGATGCGCCTTCCGTGAGCCCGTTGCCGGCGCTGACAAACGGGTGTGTCACCTATGGCTGTTTCAACGCGCCGCACAAAATATCAGACGATGTATTGGCGATCTGGGCGGAGCTATTGCTGACTCAACCGGGGGCACGGCTGATCCTCAAATATTCCGGCATGGATGAAGCGCTGCAGAAAAAGCGAATTTTGACTCCCTTTGTGGAAAAGGGGGTGAACGTCGAACGCATAACGATTCTGGGCGGGAGTTCCTGGTATAGGCATCTGGAAATGTACCAGCATGTGGACATCGCCCTTGATGCCTTCCCTTACGGCGGTGGCGTAACCACGCTGGATGCCCTGTGGATGGGCGTACCGGTAGTCGGCTTCCGCTGGGACTTTATCGGCGGGCGCAATTCCGCTTCCATTCTCACAGCGGCGGGTTTGGCGGATTGGGTGACCGAGTCTCCTCAGGAGTATCTCCAGATGGCGTTGGAGCGGAGCCGCGACCTTGCACGCCTGGCGGATTTACGCGCGCACTTGCGCGAGCAGTTGCGCAAGTCGCGTCTAGCCAATCCGGATATTTATGTGCGCAGGGTGGAGGAAATACTGCGTGACCTGTGGCGCGAATGGTGCGGCAAAACTTAATCCACGTCCTTGCGAAAAACGGCGAAGTGCGAGGGCATGCCCCAGGTGCGGATGAAGACCGGGTCGTTATTGCAGAACGCGGAAATGGCGTCAGTCTGTCCCTTTTCCAGTAAGGCCAGCAGCTTTCTCAATGCATCCATGGCAGCGAGCGCACTCTCGATGTTGCCTTGGTCCGCTATCACTTTGGGGGAGCGCAGGAGTTCTTCAACGCGTTCCAACGCGCGAGAAAGGCGCTGCGCATTGGCGTCCTCGAAACGGTCGATCAGTCCATCGGCGAGCTGCAGTAACTCCATCAAGTCGTTTTCCAGCCCTTCCACTGGACCGGTGAGGAAAAGCTTGTAGCCGAACATGTGACTGAGACGGCTTTGGGCGATGAAGTTTTCCGTTTCCGCCACGCGTTCTGACACGGATAGCGTCTTTTTGAACCAGCGTACCGCCAGCGCATCGCTGTACACAGGCCAGGAGGAATAGAGGGAAAACCCGGCCTCGACCATCTGGCGGCACAGGGAACGAGGCTCGAGAAAGTACGGCAAACGCACGAAGGGATTCTCCAGCACGTCCATGGTGAAAGACTCCAGCGTGCGGCGATGCGGGATGGAGTCCCACTTGGCCTGATACAGCTCTTCCGCTGCGGCGACGGGACGCTTCCCGGAAAGCTGCTTATAGCGGCTGTGAACGACCTTGAGCATCAGTTCGAAGAAGCTGCCGAAAGGCTCCATGTAAAATAGCACGGCGAAGCCATCGCGCTCAACGATGCGGGAGAAAAGTTCGACCCAGAGCGATTCCGGGCGAACGGTGTAGATGAAACCTTCCGCGACGACGAAGTCGAACTTGTTGTCCCATGCCGGTTTTTCGGCGTAGCCGCGCACGTCGAGTCCGCTCAAACCCGTCAGCTTGTCGCCCATGCCGAAACGCTGAAAATATTCGCGTATCACTGGATGGGTTTTGCTGTTGGGCTCCACCAACTTGCAATTGGCGCCCCAGCGCGCGAATACCAGCGTGTTTTCGGCGGTGTCCGGCCCGAATTCAAGAAGCGATGCGTCCTTGAACAGGCGCGCTGGTAGCTGCAGCTTGTCAGTGAACAGTTCGCGGCGGTGCTGCTCGTGTCTGGCCAGATCTTCTTCATTATCGAACCCGCCATGGGTGGGGAAAACCGATTGCTGCAGGTAGTATTCGTACATGGTGTCGTGGGACATGTTCGTTCTCGCTCAGAGGGATTTCAGTTTTCTTGCCAGCGTTTCCTGCGACACGAGGGAGGCGCCGCCATCCACTGTGATCAATTGTCCGGTGACGAAAGCGGATCGCGGGCTGCACAGAAATTCAACCAGTTGCGCTACATCTGCCGCCGCGCCCATCCTGCCCAGCGGGATGACGGAAGTGTAAAGACCATGCAGCTGCGTATTGTCTAGGGTGAAATGCTGGGTTTCGGGCTTCAGCGTGGTGCCGGGCCGCACGCCGTTCACCCGGATGTCGAGTTTCCCCAGCGTGACGGCATAATAACGGACCAGTTGATCCAGGCCGGCCTTGGCTACGTGATAGCCTAGAGGCTGTTCCTCCGCAATCAAGCTGCTGGCGATGGAACTGATGGCCACGATGGATTTGTCGCCTTCAGGTGCAAAGCGATCCCTCAGATGTTCTATGACATTCCGCGTGGCAGTCAAACCGGTGTTGATCTCGCCCTCCCATCTGTCGTCCTGGCCGCGAAAACGCTGGCAAAAAATCAGGTGATTGGGCGGACCTTCTTTTTCCAGGATCTGTTCGAGAACCGGCAGGAAAGCATCGAACCGGCTGACGTCACCTGCCCATGCCGTCATGCCCGGAATAGGCTGAAAATCCTCGGCCAGCGGGCGGCGTCCCACCACGGAAACTCGCTGTCCTGCCTGAGCCAGTTCCATGGCGATTACCCGGCCGATACCTCGGCTGCCGCCAATCACCAAACTATGTTTTGTGGTTAAGGCCGTCATGATTCAGCGCATCCCAAATGCTGGTAAAGGAAAAACAAACTTGCCACCATGGGCGGTGAAATCGGCATGTTTCGCCAGGATCGTGTCCCCATAGCGCCAAGGGAAAAGAATCACGTAGTCGGGTTTCTTATCGTCAAGCGCGTGTGGGGCAAGCACGGGGATGTGCCCGCCGGGGCTGAATAATCCCTGCTTGAGCGGATTGTCATCCACCAGAAAGGAAATTTTATCGTTGAGCCCGAGGGCGTAGAGCAGGGTCGTAACACCCACCGATGCGCCGAAACCCGCCAAGGTTTTTTCATGCAACTGACACTCTGCTAGCAATTGGCCGAATTTGTTCCGCAAATCAGACAGCAGGGATTCGAGGGGCTTATAGCTGGCGGGGTGATGCAAACCGAAGGCCCTTTCGGCTGAGAGCATCGCTTCAACCTTGCCGCTAGGTGTCGCGCCGCTTTCCGTGCGGCGCACGATACCGCGAATGGAGCCGCCCTTGGAACTGCTATGCACCACATCCGCCAGCACCAGCCCATGGCGGGCGAGAAATCGTGCCAGGGGTGCGACGGAAAAATAGCTCAGGTGCTCGTGATAGATATTGTCGATTACGCGATTATTGACCAGATCCAGCCAGTAACCGGTTTCAAAGACAAAAGCGCCCTTCTCATCGAGTAGCAGCGCTACACCGGCAACAAAACTCTCCAGATCGTCGATGTTGGCGAACACGTTGTTGGCGGTGATGAGACGCGCAGAGCCATGGCTAGCCAGGATTTCGCGCGCCGTTTCCGGTGAAAAGAATCGATTGATGGTCGGTATCCCGCGTGCGATGGCCTCCTGCACCACTATACTGGCCGGGTCCACTCCCAGCAGGCGCATCCCGTGACGGGTAAATCCATTGAGGAACGTGCCATCGTTGCTGCCGATGTCCACCACCAGAACACCCTCTGGCAGGGACAGGCGAGCCACCAGGTCGTCGGCGTAATCCTGGAAATGCTGCGCCAGGCCTAGTGAAACGGAAGTGCGATAGGTGTAGCTGCCATACAGAAAGCCCGGCTGTACCACGGCAGCAAGTTGGGATTGGCCGCAGTCGGTGCATAGCAGCACATCGAGCGGGAAGGTGGGTTGCGTTTCGCCCAATTTGTCTTGTGGAACATAGTGGTCGCCGGCCGGCGTGGCGGGCAAGGGCAGAACGTTGGCGAGATGATGGCTGCCACAAAGGCGGCAGGTATCGCGCAGAGAGTAAAGGGGGGCTATGGTTTGCATAGGGCCTGAAAATCCTGATTCATGAAGCGCTCTACAGACTCCCGGTCTTCCTCCAGCGGTGCCCAGGGTGCGAATTCGCTGGCCCCAGGCTGGAATGGGCCGTTGGTGGTTTCGTGGAAGATGAAAATATCGCTACGGATCAATAGGCTATGATAGGTGGCCTGGTTAAGCCGGTAATAGAATGCCTTGCCCGAGCCTTTTTCTCCCATTGGAATGACGTTTTCTACCTTGCCGTCGTCATCGAAGAGAATGATATCCGCGTCCCCTTCGATCACATGAAACGACTCGCTCTTGCCGGGATGACGGTGCGGTCGGACATAGGCGTCGCGGGCGTGGAGAATGATCATCTCGTGCAGGGGGTTTGCCGTGTCGGGGTGGGCGCAGATGCGGGCGCGCGTGCGGCTGGTGTAACGTGCGAGTTGTTTCAATATTTCAATCTGTTCGCGACAGATTGAAACAGGTTGTCCCATCCAATAAAAAACCTCCTCATTGGAGGTCGGAATAAAAAGACTCGAGATGGTGTTGGTACAGTTAGTCACAAAGAAACTGATTTTGTCTGATGAAAGATTGCCCTATGGGCGTCCTGACTGGATATGCAGTCTGATTCGGCCAGTAGGCATTATGATAGCCTGCTTGAAGCATATCATCCTCAACCGAAGCTTCATGAATGCCATCCAGCCTTGCTATCATTTCTTTGGTGACTTCCAGAATTTCAGCTTCTGAGTTTGCAGTGTAGGCAAGTGAGTTTTCCTTCAACGCCTTATCTGACCAGAGTTTAGTGCCGTTAATACCGTTGCGTGAAAAAAACTCTTTGAGTGTAAGAAATCTGCCAGTTAGTTCATCGCGGATTTTTTTAGGAATGAAAAGATCATTCTTGCCATAGGGCTTCCAGTCGAGTGGTGTGGTATTGATACCGAGATAAGGGGTGTCAAAAATTCTGGCGGCATCGCAAATACCGGAGTTGCTTCCCATGATGAACCGGCATTTTGCAATCAGATAGATGTCGAGGAAGTCGGTGCGGTCACCCATGGAGTAGTCGATGAGCTTGGGATGGGAAAAACCAAGCGGTTTTTCAACTTGGCTGCCAATTCGGAAAACAAACCCGCCTTTGTCAAGAATGTGCTGCACGGCTTTTTGGTAACTGCTGATATCGGCATTTCGGAATGTAATAGGATCTGCTTCTTGTTTTTCACAGAGGGAACTTGAATAGACGTGATCCCTGGCAAAAATGCAGGTAAACCAGTCCTGTTTCAGATTAAGGCCTTTTCCTTCAAGATATTTGGCACCAGCCACCTCTTCTTCTTCGGTGAAAGTGAAGCTGCTGGAAGAATACTGGTATTCGAAGTATTCGTTGCCAGTAATAAATAGGGGGTGCTGATATTTCTTGGAAAGCAATTCAGACGCTAGATAGTATAAATAGCTTGATTCGATCACCGGCAGTTGGCGTTTGATCATTTCCAGCAACTGTTTGTTGGCGGGATTGCTTGGCGCAAGGAAAACGAACAGGGTGTCGTCTGGGGTTTTTCCCAAGGCCTTGTTTCTGATGAAGAGATCTGTATTTGCAGCAAGATGTCCGATGTGTGTATGGACAAGAAATGAAAATTTCACCTTGCTTGCACCGAAGTGCGCCAGCAGGTCATTCATTTCCTTATACGTGTCACTGATGCCAGAAGCCAGCGAAGCGGAAAGGGCAAGGTAAAGCAAGGCATCCAGCTTGATTCCCTGTGCTATGAGTTGTCTTGCCATGTCCATAAAATCCAGAGGTGCACGGCTGCCCAGGAGAAATCGGTTGTCGTGACATATTTCTTCATAATCACGAACTCTTCCTAGGCAGGTCAGGAAGTAGGGGCTAATCTCAAGGCATTTCCGGAAGTGACGCAACGCATTGTCATGATCTTCATTGATTTGGTGCAGTATCCCAAGATTGTAGTGAGCTCTGGCATGAACCGGATTGACTGAAATATATTTTTCATAGGATTTTATGGCTTGTGGGATATCGCCGATCACTCTATTGAGCAATCCTGTTTCATACAGGCATGCTTGGAAATTGGGCTGCATGGAGAGGATCTGTCTGCTTGACTCCAGAGCATCGTGGAAGTGCCCAAGGTCTTTTTGGCATTTTGCCAGGAGAAATTTCGTTTGAAGCCGTTCAGGTTCGGCTTGTACGCCATCCGCCAGTTCCTGTAGTGCTTCTTCGTGTCTTTCCTGAGATTGTTCTATAAGGGCCAGCATCTCGTGGTAAATAGCTGGGTGCCGAAATTTCTCGCCAGCACGATCATTTGTTTGCCCGTGATGTAGTTTTTCAACACGGGATTCGAAATGGGCTAAAAATCCAGGAAAGCGTATGCCATTGTAGGTGAGGTCAGACATGCTGGATGTACATTCCGCGCACAGCGGGTGTGCATTGCGTTGTTTCTGAATGTCTTTCTCTGGTGTGTGCAGGTAGTTGGAAACTATGTCGTATTTTTTGTCATAAACAGCGCAACAGAGAGGGACCGATCCGTCGAAATTGATGGAGAGATTGCCAGTCCTCAATGAACAACCAGTGTGTTGGTTACGATAAGGCATGGCGAGCGCCCGCATTTTCTTGGGATGGAACAGTAGTTTGTCCAGCAATGGGAGGGCTTCTGGTGAAACATGGTCACCAGTTGCATCCAGGAGCTTTTCCAGCGGCATCAGCATGGCTGGCGCAGGTGAAAACAAGAAATCAAGTTCATCGCACAGATGGCGCATGCTAGTCAGATCATTGCCACAGTTATGCCGGTAAAGTAGGTAACCAACTTGCACGATGGTGTTTGCTTTGAGGCGATCAATGGCCGCTCGAAGCTTATTCAGATTGTTTTTGACGGATTCGATATCTCCGCCGTTGTGGGTCTGCCCATAAACTGACTGTTCGAAGCCGGAAAGAGAAACCCGGATAAAGTCTGGTTGGGCAGCGATCAGTGCTTCGGGGTTTTTTGCCCGGCTCAGGTTGCACGAGATGCCACATTTGTAGCCAGCCTCCTTGACCATCCGGATGAATTCCGGCAACTGCGGGTGCTGGCATGGTTCGCCCCAGTTGTAGAGGTCTATTCTGATTTTTTCGGCGCCTGCGCGTTCGCTGCGGATCTTTTCAATAATCTGGCGGAAAGTATCCAGCGACATCAACCCATGCTTTTGCAGCGATGGATCGGAGTTTCCATTGGGGCAAGAGGCGCACTTCAGGTTGCAGGCGCCGACGATATCGATCGTGTAATAGAAGCTGTTGATCTGAGCCTGGTGAAGCATGACGGCAAGCTCTTGTTGCCTTGCCCCTTGCGTAACTTGCGTCAGAATGGAGGGGGACGGAGCGCCATCCGGGTTCGGATTCTTGGTTTGTGGTGAGGGGATTTCCGGGCTCAAGCCTGAAAGGCGCTTAAGCATGTCCAGTGCGCGCTCATAGCGCTCGTCCATGCCGAGTTGGCTGGCGAATGCTCGTACGAAACAGGCGGAGGTTCTCGGCTGTTGGCTGAATGAGGCTGCCATGGCCAGCAGGGTCTGTGTTTTTTCTGCCGTGTTACTTGGGCTGTCGCTCGAAAAATCAATGACCATGAGAAAGGCCGGATTAGTCGTGCCGGGGAGGCTGACGCGTGAACGGGTTGGCGCCATTATCCATTTGCCGAGAAGCGTGGCTGCAAGGAGCTGGTCGTTGCTTAGAGCATGGCGTATACCCCTCAGCAGGTGGATTTCTCCTTGCCATTTCTGCTGATCGGATTCGTGGAGACGATGTGCTTGTTCTTCCAGTCCGTTAGCATCTGAAATCAGTCGTTTTCCTTCGTCGCAAGGGGAGCCAAGAAGCAGAACCTGAAACGGATCGCCTGTTTGTCGCATGGCTGAAACGATTTTTTTCAGCAGGGATGTATCTTGTCCTGCTTGTGAAAGTAAAGCATCAAGTGCTTGTCGCGGTTTTCCGTTCATCAGCATCAGGTCGGCCACCTGTGCGAGTGCCGTGGGATGGCTTGGTGAGACGTCAAGAATGAAATTCAGCGCGGCTTCGGGTTCTTCAATGTATCCATAGTCCAGC
>JBDKRR010000203.1:0-24332 GCA_039683315.1 Sulfuricella sp. | reverse complement strand
CGCCGTTGCTCAATACCTGGTCGTGCACTTTCTGCCATTCCGCCTTGAGAGCGGAAATTCTGGCAGTTTTCTCGTCTTCGCTTAAAGACTCGTCGCTGCGGATGGCATGGAGTTCCTGCTCGATGCTGCCGCCCAGCACGATATCGGTACCGCGGCCGGCCATGTTGGTGGCGATGGTGACCGCCTTGGGGCGACCAGCCTGGGCGACGATCTGCGCTTCGCGCGCATGCTGCTTGGCGTTGAGGACTTCATGCGGCAGCTTCGCCTGGTCCAGAATCGTCGCCAGCAGCTCGGAGTTTTCGATGGAAGTCGTGCCGACCAGGACCGGCTGGCCGCGTTCGTAGCAGTCCTTGATGTCGGTGATGACCGCCTGGTACTTTTCCTTGGCGGTGCGGAACACCTGATCCATGCGGTCGTCGCGGATCATGCCGCGGTGGGTGGGGACCACCACCGTTTCCAGGCCGTAGATCTGCTGGAATTCGTAAGCTTCGGTATCGGCCGTGCCGGTCATGCCGGACAGCTTGTTGTACATGCGGAAATAATTCTGGAAGGTGATCGAGGCCAGCGTCTGATTCTCGCGCTGGATCTGCACGCCTTCCTTGGCTTCTACCGCCTGGTGCAAACCGTCCGACCAGCGCCGCCCGGCCATCAGGCGGCCGGTGAACTCGTCGACGATGATCACTTCGCCGTCCTGCACCACGTAGTGCTGGTCAAGGTGGTACAGCGCATGGGCGCGCAGTGCCGCGTACATGTGGTGCATCAGGGCGATATTGGCGGCATCGTAGAGACTGCTGCCTTCCGGTAGCAGTCCGGCCTGGGTCAGCAGGTCTTCCGCGCTTTCGTGACCGGCCTCGGTGAGCAACACCTGGTGGGCTTTCTCGTCCACGCTGTAATCGCCGGGGCCGTTTTCCGCTTGCTGCTTGACCAGCTTGGGTGCCAGCTCGTTGATGCGGTAATAGAGATCGACGTTGTCGTCTGCCTGGCCGGAAATGATCAGCGGGGTGCGCGCTTCGTCGATCAGGATCGAGTCCACCTCGTCGACGATGGCATAGTTCAAACCGCGCTGCACCCGCTCGGTGGGCTGGTACACCATGTTGTCGCGCAGGTAGTCGAAGCCGTACTCGTTGTTGGTTCCATAAGTGATGTCGGCGGCGTAAGCCAGCTGCTTTTCCTCGTGCGACATCTGCGGCAGGTTGATGCCTACCGAGAGGCCGAGGAAGTTATGCAGTTGCCCCATCCACTCCGCATCGCGCCGCGCCAGGTAGTCGTTCACCGTCACCAGGTGCACGCCCTTACCCGACAGGGCATTGAGATAGGAGGGCAGGGTGGCGACGAGGGTTTTGCCTTCACCGGTGCGCATCTCTGCGATCTTGCCGTAGTGCAGTACCATGCCGCCAATCAGTTGCACGTCGAAGTGGCGCATCTCCAGCACACGCTTGCTGGCCTCGCGTACTACCGCAAAAGCTTCAGGCAATAGGTCGTCGAGGGATTCGCCCTGAACGTGGCGTCGTTTGAATTCATCTGTCTTGTTGCGCAGATCCGCGTCGCTGAGCGCTGCCATCGACGGCTCGAGCGCGTTGATGGCGTTAACGGTCTGGGTGTATTGCTTGATCAGCCGGTCATTGCGGCTGCCGAAAAGTTTTCTGACGAGCTTGGTAATCATGAACGCTTCAATAAAAAATAAGGCGCAAAAAATTGGGAGGCACTAAAAGCCTCCCGTTGGTCTTTATCCGGGAACTTGCAGGTAACGCACCGGATTTTGTGGCGCGCCGTTGCTCAATATCTCGAAGTGCAGATGTGGACCCGTGGAACGGCCGGTGGTTCCCACCTCTCCAATCTTCTGTCCCTGTAAAACGAGGTCGCCAATCTTGACTAAGCGCTTCGATGCATGGGCATAGCGGCTAATCAGGCCGTTGCCATGGTCGATGGCAATCATATTACCATATTGGGGGTGAATGTCTGAGTAAACCACCACCCCGCCGGCAGCGGCTTTGATGGGCGTGCCGACCGCGGCCATGAAGTCCACGCCCTCGTGCATCGCCTGTTTGCCGCTGAACGGATCGAGGCGCCAGCCATAATTGGAAGAGAACCAGCCTGTTGCTACCGGAAACAGTGACGGGAAGGCGCTCTGTTTCACTTGCTCGCGCAGGGTCAGTGCTTCCAGGATGCTCAAGCCATCTGCGCGTGCATCGAGTTGTTTCGCGAATGTTGCCAATTCCTGCTCGAGTTGCTGCGGGTTCAGCTGGTATTGCGTTAGTCTTGGTTCGGCGCCGCCCTGGCCTGGTTTCTGGCTGAAGTCGAATTCTTTTTCCGGCAGGTTGAAATGCTTGGCGAGGCGCCCCCCTAGCGCGTTCAGGCGGAAAACCTGGGCTTGCAGCTGGCCAAGCCGGGCGGCCATGGTGTTGAGGTTTTCCTGCAAATAAACCCGATTTTGCACCCGATTCAGCGGCGACGGTACTCCGTCCCGAGAAAGCGTGAAATAATACAGGCCGATGGCGATGAAAATCGGCAACATCAACCATCCCAGCAATAGCATCATGATTTGGCGGTGGCCCAGGGAGATGCTTCTCCCTCTGGTCAGGCTATCCGAAACGAAAATAATGTTCACGAGGCAAAATCCTCCATGAGCGCACGCAGGCTCCAGTCCTATTTTGGCGCAACGTCCACCCTTGCCGCTTTGGCCGGCCAGGCCGAACGCGTGCGCGGATTGCAGCAGCAATGGGATCAGGTCGCGCCGCCGCCTTTAAATTTTATGTGCAAGGTAAGCGGCTTGCAGGACCACGTTCTGGTGCTCTATGCAAACAATGGCGCCATCGCTGCCAAGGTGCGGCAGCTCGCGCCGACTATGCTGGATAAATTAAAAAAAATGGGCCTTGAGGTTACTGCAATTCAGGTGCGAGTGCAAGTGAACCCCCCGGCGCCGGAGCGAAAGCCTGTAAAGAGCCTGCAGCTTGGCTCTGCGGGTATGGACAGCTTGCGTCAACTGGCCGAGCGGCTGGAGGCTTCGCCTCTCAGGCAGGCGCTGGAGCGCATGCTAGAGCGGCACGCGAAATAGCACGATGCGTCCCATCATGATCAGGGCGCCAACTATCAGTAGCAATACCACGGAGAATTTGAGGATTTGCCATGCCAGGCGCAGATAACGGCGGTCGTGGCGCAGCAGGGACAGGAGCAAGGCTACGCCGACTCCCGTCAGCGCCAGAATGATGGCAATCCGGAGGACGATCAAGCCGTTTGGTTGTAAAGTTGAACCAGGGCGCTTGGCGCTTCTTCGTCCTGGTCGAACGAGGCGAACTCCCATGCCTCTGCGTCGGCAAGCAGGGTGCGTAACAGGCGGTTATTCAGGGCGTGCCCGGATTTGAAGGCGGTGAAGGCTCCGATCAGCGGGTAACCCAGCAGGTAAAGGTCGCCGATCGCGTCAAGAACCTTGTGTTTGACGAATTCGTCTTCATAACGCAGGCCGTCGCTGTTGAGGACACGGTATTCGTCCATCACGATGGCGTTGTCCATGCTGCCGCCGAGCGCCAGTCCGTGGGTGCGCAAGGTTTCCACGTCCTGCATGAAGCCGAAGGTGCGGGCGCGGGAAATATCCTTGACGAAGGAGGCCTGGGCCAGATCGAGCGTGATGGACTGGCTCGAAGTTTCGAATACCGGGTGGTCGAACGCGATAGTGAAGCTCAGCTTGAAGCCGTTGTAGGGCTCGAAACGCACCCATTTGTCGCCATCGTGTACTTCCACGGCCTTCTTGATGCGGATATATTTCTTGGCAGCGTTCTGTTCTTCGATTCCCGCAGACTGGAGCAGGAACACGAACGGCGAGGCGGATCCATCCATGATCGGCACTTCGCCGGCGGACAGGTCCACATAGAGATTGTCGATGCCCAGGCCGGCAAGGGCGGCCATCAGATGCTCCACGGTGGACACCTTTGCACCATTATGTTCCAGCGTGGACGACAGGCGGGTGTCGCCCACGCTGTCCGGAGTAGCCTTGATTTCCACCGGTTGGGGCAGGTCAACGCGCCGAAATACGATGCCGGTATTGGGGGCTGCCGGGCGCAGGGTGAGATAGACCTTCTCGCCTGTATGCAAGCCAACCCCGGTTGCCCGGATCATGTTTTTCAAGGTACGTTGTTTAATCATGTTGTTTGCCCGTGGTGAGCGGTAAAAGTTTTCGTCGAAAGTATACGTTCTTAGCGCTTGAACATCAACAGCTTATAAGGATATCGTCAAGCAAGTCCTGATGTGTCACGCCATGGCCGGCTTGTGTCCGGTAAGCAAATACTCAAGCAATTCCCGTACCGGCCTGATCGCCTCGCCGAAGGGCAGGCTTTCCGAACCGCGGAAAAACAAACCCTTGTCGATGTCGCCGCGCAAGGCGGCCGCGAGTTGGGAGTCGATGCAGAACTGTCCCATTTTTGCCACACCGTCGCGCAGGCCGCAATCCGAAAGACAGTCGAGCACGGCGGCGCATTTCGACCGTGCGGGGTCGGCGTAGCTCATGAGTTTGAATTCGCGCCGCATGTAGTTCTTCAGCCAAGGGGTCAGCACGGCACGGGCAGGCAGGCCGGCGGCGCTCATGAAGGTAACGATGTCTTCCGGCTTGGCTTCGGCCAGAACTTTCTTGAAGTTGGGATGGGCATCGCCTTCCACGGTAACGGCGAATGGGGTACCGATCTGCACCGCGCTGGCGCCCAGGCGCAGCAGATCCTTCACTTTGTCGAAGGAATTGATGCCTCCGGCGGGAATGAGCGGAATGCGCTCACGCTCGATGCCGAATTCCTTGAACAACTTGAATACGCCTTCCAGCACGCCGGGAAAATCGAAGCGCGCGTCAGTGATGTCGTCCGGCTTCGGGGCGCCGAGATGGCCGCCGGCGTAACGCGGGTGCTCGATAACGATAGCGTCGGGCAGCTTGTTCTTGCGCATCCATTTTTTCAGCACCACGTTGATGCCGCGCACGTCGGAAAGGATCGGGATCAAGGCGACATTGGGGAAGTCGTTGGTCATTTCCGGCAGGTCGAACGGGAGCCCGGCACCCATCACGATGGCGTCGGCGCCGCTTTCGCATGCCTGGCGCACCAGTTGCGGGTGTTCCGTTACCGCCTTCATGACGTTGACGGCGATCATGCCGTTGCCGTTGGCGATGTTCTTCGCGCTTTTGATTTCGCGGTCGAGGGCGGCCAGGTTGGCCTGATCCATGGCATCCCTGGTTTTCGGATGGGTGGACTGTTCCATCAGGTCGGGGTGATGGCGCCGCAGGTCGATGCTGGCGCTGGTCCCGATCGCGCCTTCCCCGGCAACTGCACCGGCCAGGCCGTGCGCCGAGACGCCTACGCCCATGCCGCCCTGAACGACGGGCAGCAGTGCTTTGTTCTTGAGTTGCAGTAGGGGAAGGTCGATCCTGATCATGCTGTCTTCGAAATTAAAACAAAAGGGCGGGTATTTTAAACGGGCCTGTGCGCTATGCAAACAAAACTAATTTATGGGAAGGCAGAAGGGGCGTTGCAAGGGTGTAAATGTTGACAAATATCGTTATAATTGCCGACTTTCTGAATTCAAGGTTAAGGATCAACGAAATGAGCGAGCATCACGAAGAGATGACAAAAACCACGCCGATGCAGGTTGTCTTCGCCAGTGTGGGCGGACTGGTTCCCCCGCTGATTGCCATTTTTCTGATTGTTCAGCTGGTGCTCAGCATCCAGCACAGCCACGTGAACAAGGACGCGGATGAAGCTCTGGCCAAGACCGTGGCCGAGCGCATCAAGCCGGTGGGCGAAATGAAAGTCGTGGATGCCAACGCGCCCAAGGTAGTGAAGAGCGGCGAGGAAGTCTTCAATGCCGTGTGCACCGCCTGCCATACTTCCGGCGCGCTGAATGCGCCCAAGTTCGGCAACAAGGGCGATTGGGGCAAGCGCGTTTCCCAAGGCTACGAGACACTGGTCAAGCATGCCATCGAAGGTATTCGCGCCATGCCGGCGCGCGGCGGCGCAGCTGATCTTTCCGACCTGGAAGTGCAGCGTGCCGTGGTTTATATGGCCAACGCCGGCGGTGCCAAGTTTACTGACCCAAAGTAAACCTTACGCTTCGCCAGACCTGAAAGCACGGTGCGCAAGCGCCGTGCTTTTTTATTTCCGCCAGGCTTATTTTCCCAACATGGCCCTGATCTGGGCCAAGCGCGCCGAGCCTTCCGCTTTCTGCGCTTCGGGGTCGGTCTCGCCGCGTCCCGCACCGCGCAAGTCCTCCTGGTGCAGTTCGCCGATGAAACGGCTCGGGTCGCACTTCTGCCACTCACCGGCCCGTTTGCGCTTGTGGCAGTGGCTGAGGGTGAGCCCCTTCTGCGCGCGCGTGATGCCCACGTACATCAGGCGCCGCTCCTCCTCGATCTGGCCGTTGTCGACGCTTTCGCGGTGGGGCAGGATGCCTTCCTCCACGCCCACCAGGAACACGTGCGGGTATTCCAGTCCCTTGGCGGCATGCAGGGTGGAGAGGCGCACCGCGTCGACATCCTGATCCTCGCGGCTGTCCAGGATGTTGATCAGGGCGATGGTCTGGGTCAGCTCGATCACCGTCTTGCCGTCCGCTTCGCCCTTCTTGTTGATCCAGGCCACGAACTCCAGCACGTTGTTCCATTTGGTCTGCGCCGGGCGGTCCTCTTCCTGGTCGAACAGCCAGGCCTCATAGCCGATGGCGTTGAGCAGGTCCGCCATGACTTCGGCGCAGGGCTCCCGCTCGGCGCGGTCGGTGAGGTTATTGATGAAGTTGCAGAACTCCAGCAACGGGTGATGCTGCTTTGCGCCGAGCTGGTGCTCCAGGCCCGCTTCGAAGGCGGCGGCGAACAGGCTGATGTGGCGCTCCGCGGCGTAGTTGCCGAGCTTCTCCAGCGTGCCGGTGCCGATACCGCGCCGCGGCGTGGTTATGGCGCGGATGAAGGCCGGGTCGTCGTCGCTGTTGGCCAGCAGGCGCAGGTAAGCAATGATGTCCTTGATCTCGGTGCGGTCGAAAAACGACTGTCCGCCGGAGAGCAGGTAAGGGATTTTCTCGTTGCGCAGCTGCTGTTCGAAAATCCGCGCCTGATGGTTGCCGCGATACAGGATGGCGTAATCGGCAAAGCACGTGCGGTTCTGGAACTTGTGCGTCTGCAGGCGCATCACCACGTTCTCCGCCTCCTGCTCGTCGTCCTTCGCCGCCATGACCTGGATCGGATCGCCCAGCCCCAGGTCGCTCCATAGTTTCTTCTCGAACAGCTTGGGATTGTTGGCGATGAGGGTGTTGGCGGCGCGCAGGATGCGCACCGTGGAGCGATAGTTCTGCTCCAGCTTGATGACCTGCAAATTGGGAAAATCGTTCTGCAGCAAGTGCAGGTTCTCCACGTTCGCCCCGCGCCAAGCGTAGATCGCCTGGTCGTCGTCGCCCACCGCGGTGAAGGCGCCGCGGCTGCCGCTCAGCAGCTTGACCAGCTTGTACTGGCAGGTATTGGTGTCCTGGTACTCGTCGATGAGCAGGTAGCGCAGCTTGTTGCTCCACTTTTCCAGCGCCTCCGGAACATTCTCGAACAGTTCCACCGGCAAGCGGATCAGGTCGTCGAAGTCCATCGCCTGGTAGGCGCGCAAGGTGTCCTGGTAAGCCTGGTAAATCTTCGCCAGCTGACGCTCGGTTTCGTCCTGAGCCGCGTCCGCCGCAGCTGCGGGCGAGAGCATGGCATTTTTCCAGTTGGAAATGACGGACTGGGCACGCCGGATTTCCTTCTTGTCCGTGGTTTTCAGAATGTCGTTGAGGATGCCCGCGCTGTCCGACGCATCGAGCACCGAGAAGCGCGGCTTGTAACCGAGGTGCTTTGCTTCCTGGCGCAGGATGTGCAGCCCCAGCGAATGGAATGTGGTGACGGTGAGGCCGCGCGCCGCCTTGCCCTGCAGCAGTTTCCCCACGCGCTCCTGCATCTCCCGCGCCGCCTTGTTGGTAAAAGTGATGGCCGCGATATTGGCGGCGCTGATGCCGCAGGTCTCGATCAGGTAAGCGATCTTGTGGGTGATGACGCGCGTCTTGCCGCTGCCCGCGCCCGCCAGCACCAGCAGCGGACCGTCGAGATACTTGACCGCTTCGCGTTGCGGGGGATTGAGTTTGGAAAGCATGGGCGAGGAAGAAAAACCTGGAAACGAGGCGCGATATTACCACGCCAGGGCTTATTTTTTCCCTTAAGGAAGCGCTGATCTATTTCCCTACAGCCGATCTGGAATTTCGGAAAAACAGGGCATCGTGATTGCTGCCGCGCATGTACAACATGCTGCGGTTTCTGGCTAATTCAATGCGTGGGCGACGAGACACGGTCGTTTCTCAGAAAGATATTTCGAAGCTGATCCCTTATGATTTCAGTCGATTATTTAATTAGCTAGTATTTTCTTCTTTTCCGCATTGAACTCATCCTGGGTAATGGATTCCCGAATCCAGGAGTTCCTTGAGTTTTTTCAATTGCGTATATTGATCATTAAAGCCTGTCGGAGCCGCTGCTCCTTGTTTGACCTCAATAACTCGGTCTGGTGTTTTCTGTAACCTTGGGCGCTGTAATTCGCCGTCAGTTGCAGAGAGGCACATGAATTGGATCTCGGCCTTGGGAAAGTTTCCAAAGACGAAGGGTGGGGCCGCCTCATGGGTGCTGACTACCTGCACAAATTTTCCCTGATTTGTGCAGTACTGAGTGGCCTCTTGGAAAGCCTCGGCTTTAAGGGTGCCAGAACCAGAAAAGCCAGTAGCAGCTTGACGTGACACCATGTATGTATCCTGACCAATAGGCATGACGCCTGAATTGGAGGCGCAACCAGCCAGCAGGGCGATGCCGGCTACAGCAATGAATCTCATGTGTTTTCCTCGCTTTTAACTATTCCGGAATCATAGGGATAACCGAGCTTCTTGGCTAGATCCTCCACCCAAAGGGGGCTCCCTTTAGTCGCGGGGGTAAGGAAATTCGCATTCCCAGGCAGGTTAATCGCCTACTTTACCCACGTCACCACTTCGCCCATGGCCTGGCGGGTTTTGGCCGGTTGCGGGTTGATGCGGTAGCCAAAGGCGACCATCACGGCCAGGCCGTATTTTTCCTGGTCCAGCACCCCCGCGGCAGTCAGGACCGCCTCAGCATCACGGACGTCGTAGCCCTCGATCGGGCAGGAATCGATCCCGATCATGGCGGCGGCGCTCATCATGTTTCCCAGGGCGATGTAGGCTTGCTTGCAGGCCCAGTCGAACAGGGCGCGCGGGCTTTCCAGCAGGCTGAAGTCGGACTCCTGGAATTTCCGGTACTTGTCCCGCTTCTTTTCGACTATCTCGGCGGGAAGTTTTTGCACTGTGCGCATGAAATGGTCGATGTATGCGGAGTCGAACCGCATGTCGTCCTTGCGGCACAGGATGACCACGAAATGACTCGCGCTCGGCAGCGTTCCCTGGGCGCCCCAGGTGACATCCCTGAGTTTGGCGCGCAGTTCCGGATTCTGGATGACGACAAAGCGCCAGGGTTCGAAGCCGAAGGAGCTGGGGGATAGGCGGCCGGTCTCGAGAATGAAGTCGAAATCCTCGGCGGAAATTTTCTTCTCCGCGTCGAATTGCTTGCAGGCGTGGCGAAACTGAAACGCGGACAGGATGTCTTGCTGAGTAGTCATGTGTTTATTCCATCGATTTAGTGTTTGTCTGGCTCTGGGGCCTGCATGATGTCGGCGGGCAGTGCCACACTTTGTTGGGCGACGGGCAAGTTTGCGCGCGGCAAAATAGTATGGTGCCAATAAGCGAAGCGCATTGCACCGGATATTTTCGGCGCAATAACGATTGCGCCCCACGTGGGCTGTGGCCGGTCCCTTTTTCTTTTCTTGCGGAGCCTGATTTCACGGTTCCTTGACGGTCAAGGGTTTGCCGGTCGCACCTGCATAGAACACCACGATCCTGACCGGCGTTGTGCCGACATTGCGGCCATTGTGGAGCGTATCGACCACTTCCGCGATGGCTTCGCCGGCCTGAAACCGCCTGGTCTGGCCATTTTTCAGCGCGACCTCGAGCGTTCCTTCCAGAATTACCCCAAAAGACGGCACGGGATGCAGATGCCAGCCAGTTTCCCCGCCGGGCGCGATCTCGATCATCAGACCGGTGATTTCGGCATCACCGGCAGGGTAGGCAATCGACTTCCCGTTCCAGCTTTTGTCCGTCTTGAGTAGCGGAGCCACCTTTACGGCGGCGGTTTCCTCCAGTGCGAGCGCATGAAGTGGCAAGCAGAGCAAACATATGGCCCAGATAAATCCGCGCATGGCAATGAGCATCAACGCTTCCCCAACAGGCTCTGTACCGTCTGCATGATGTCGGCGGGCAGCACCACGGTTTTGCTGTTGGAAGACGAGGCCAGTTCGCGCATGGCCTGGATGTATTTTTCGCCCAGCAGGTAATAGGCGGGGAACTCGCGGTCCGGGATCGATTCCGTCACGCGCTTGATCGCTTCCGCCGCACCCTGCGCCAGCACGATCTGCGCCTGGGCGTCGCGCTTGGCGGCTTCGAGGCGGGCTTCGGCTTCCAGGATGGCAGCCTGCTTGTCGCCCTCCGCCTTGGTGACGGTGGCCTTGCGCTCCCGCTCCGCCGCGGCCTGGCGTTCCATGGAGTCCTGCATCGAGGGCGAGGGCTTGATGTCCTGGATTTCGACCGATTTCAGCGTCAGGCCCCAGTCCGCCACGTCGTCGGAAATGGATTCCTTGAGGCGCACCTTGATCTGCTCGCGCGACGACAGCGCCTGGTCCAGTTCCATTTCGCCGACGATGGAGCGCAGCGTGGTCTGGATGATGTTGACGATGGCCAGCTCGAAGCTGGTGACGCCGTAAACCGCGTTCTGCGTGTCCGTCACCTTGACGAAGGCGATGGCGTTGACGACCAGCACCGCGTTGTCCTTGGTGATCACTTCCTGCTGCGGGATGTCGAGGATCAGGTCCTTGGTGGGCACCTTGTAGCCGACGCGGTCGATGTAGGGAATCAGCAGGTGCAGGCCGGGCAGCATGGTGCTGTGGTATTTGCCGAGCCGCTCCACCACCCATTCCTCGCCTTGCGGCACGATGCGCACGCCCTTGGCCACGGTGACGGCGACGAAGATGAAAAATATGATGCCTAGAAAAGTCAGTTCCATGCGGTTCCCCTTATTTTTTTGAGACTTTGAGTGTTTGGCCGATCACGGCGACGATGCGCGCCCGTTCCCCGGCGGGAATGGTTTCGTCGGCGATCACCGGCCAGGTTTCCGAACCGAGGATCGGTTTCTGGAACCTGATCTGGCCTTTGGTGAGTTCCGATACTTCCTTGACGATGAGCCCCGTTTCGCCGAGAAAAACATCCTGGGACATGCCCGCCTTGGTGCGGTCGGGGTTCTTGAAATAGCGGAACCAGAAAAACACCATCGCGCCCGAGGTCACCCCCCACAGCGTGAACTGGGCCGCCAGCGAGATCGGCGCAAGCAGCATGATGACCCCGATGAGCAGGGCGCCGAGGCCGAACCAGATGATGAAGAAGGAGGGTATGGCCAGTTCCATCAGGATCAGCAGCATGCCGCCCGCGATCCAGTGCCACCATGCGATTTCCATCCTGTCCTCCGCCATGCCCGGTTAAAATGTCTGCTACACATTAGCAAAGAATTCGGCAAAACAATATGTCTACTTATGCCATCGGTGATTTGCAGGGCTGTCATGCCGCGCTGGAAAAACTCCTCGAACATATCGCATTCGACCCCGCGCGCGACAAAATCTGGCTGGTGGGAGACCTGGTCAACCGCGGCTCGGCTTCTGCCGCCGTGCTGCGCTGGGCCATGGGCCTGGGCGACGCGCTGGTCACGGTGCTGGGGAACCATGATTTGCACACCCTGGCGGTAGCGGAGGGATTTGTGCCGCTGCACCGTAGCGACACCATTCAGGATATTTTGCAGGCGCCCGACCGGGACGAGTTGCTTGGCTGGTTGCGCCGCCAGCCCCTGGCTTATGGAGAGAATGAATATCTTCTGGTGCATGCCGGCCTGCTGCCGCAATGGACGCCGCAGCAGGCGCTGGCCTTGGCGGGCGAGGTGCAGGCGGTGTTGCGCGGCGATAATTACCGCGATTTTTTTGCCCATATGTATGGCAACGAACCGCGCCAGTGGCATGAGGAGTTGCACGGCATGAGCCGTTTGCGGCTGATCACCAACGCCATGACCCGGCTGCGTTTTTGCAGTGCGGAAGGTGAAATCGATTTTGCTCACAAGGGACCGCCCGGCAGCCAGCCGGAAAACCTGCTGCCCTGGTACGAGGTGCCGGGACGCGCCAGCAGCGACGCGACAGTCATTTTCGGCCACTGGTCGGCGCTGGGCGCCTTACTGCGCCCCAACCTGGCGGCGCTGGACAGCGGCTGCCTGTGGAGCGGCGAGCTTAGTGCGCTACGGCTGGAGGATCGCCGGCTGTTCCAGCTGTCGTGCGCCGGCTTGCCAGGTACAAAACGCTGGAAATAGCCAGTTCGGCCTGGTGCGCCAGTTCCCTGCGCTGCTTGCCGCTGCTGGCGATGGGGTCGAGGAAGAGCAGCTCAGCCCGGATTTCCTTGCGCGCCAGGATGTTGCGCAGCGAGTCCATCATGGACATGTTGCCGTAATAGGCTGCTTCGATATCGACGCCGCCGTCCGGCTTTATATAGCGCAATGCCACCGGGTGCAACGCCGATTGCGCATTGATCGCCGCCTGCAGCAGAGAAGAAAGAAACGGCTTGAGGTGGGTGCCGTCGGTGGTTGTGCCTTCGGGGAAAAAAGCCACGCAATCGCCGTTGGCCAGCGCAGCGCTGACCGCGTCGTTGACCCGGGCCGTGTCGCGGCGCCTGCCGCGCTCCAGGAACAGCGTGCCGGTGAATACCGCCAGCCAGCCCACTACCGGCCAGCTGCGGACTTCGGACTTGGAAACGAAGCGCAAGGGGCGCACCGCGTTGAGCAGGTAAATATCCAGCCAGGAAACATGGTTGGAAACCAGCAGCACGTTGCGGCTGGCAAGATCCGGCGGATTGCCGCGTATTTCCAGACGTACGCCGAGCAGGGCAAGCAGGCTGCGCGACCATTCCCGCGTGAGCGTCATGCGCAACCCCGGGCTGCCCCAAGGTAGAACCAGGAAGGCAGTCAGCACCCCGCGCAGTATGTGCAACCCCAGCCTTAACAGGCGCCACGCCCGCACGACGCGGGACGTATATTCCATTATTCGAAGCTGGTACCGAACTGCTGCTTGAACAGGGCGGAAATTTCTTCGCGCGAGTGGACGTGGTTCTGTCCGCCGCGGCTGGCAATTTTGAGGGCGCCCATCAGGCCGGCGAGGCGGCCGGTCATTTCCCATTCCATGCCGTTCACGATGCCGTAGAGCAGACCGGCGCGGTAAGCGTCGCCGCAGCCGGTGGGGTCCACCACCTGGGCTGCTTCGACGCAGGGGATTTCCAGCATCTTGCCGCCGCTGTAAATCACCGAACCTTTGGCGCCGAGCGTGACGATGAGGGCGCGCACTTCGCCCGCCAGCTGCTCCAATGTCTTGCCGGTGCGTTCCTGCAGCAGCTTGGCCTCGTAATCGTTGAGCGCGACATAGTCGGCCAGGGCGACGAAATCCATGAGTTCGGCGCCGTTGAACATGGGCAGCCCCTGGCCCGGATCGAACACGAACGGCACGCCGGCTTCGTGGAATTCCCGCGCATGCTGCAGCATGCCATCGCGGCCGTCCGGGGCGACGATGCCGAGCGCGAGATTGCTGGCGTCATGCACGTGGTTATGGTGGGAAAAACTCATGGCGCCGGGGTGGAAGGCGGTGATCTGGTTGTCGTCCAGGTCGGTGGTGATGAAGGCCTGGGCGGTGTAGGAACCGCTGACCCGACGCACGTGGGTTTGCGCCAGCTCGAGCCGTTCCAGCCGCTGCGCATAGGGTTCGAAGTCGTCGCCCACGGCGGCCATGATGAGCGGCTTGCCGCCCAGCAACTTGAGGTTGTAGGCGATGTTGCCGGCGCAGCCGCCGAATTCGCGCCGCATGTCCGGCACCAGGAAGGCCACGTTCAGAATGTGGATCTGTTCCGGCAGGATGTGGTTTTTGAACTGGTCGTGGAAAACCATGATGCTGTCGTAGGCCAGGGAGCCGCAAATCAATGTATTCATTTTTCTTTCTCAGGTTTTTTGTTCAAGGTTCTTGGGCGATGCGGAGCAAACCTTCCAGTACCAGGTTGTCCGCGGGCTGGACTGGAATGCTCAGTAAAGGCAGCAGAATATCCATATCGCCGCCGCTGAGCAAACAGATCGGTTGCGCGGTGAGCGCGAGATAGCTGCGCTCCATCGCGCCGACGATTGCATTGGCAGCGCCGCTGAACATGGCATCGGCAGTGTTGTCGGGAAATGTCGCGAACTTGCCGTGCTGTTGTGGTGTCAGGCCGGCGGTATTGCGTGCCAGGGAATCCAGCATCAGGTTCAGGCCGGGGAGGATCAGCCCGCCGCGGAAGCGGCCATCGGCGCCAAGCGCGTCGATGGTGACGGCAGTGCCGATCTGGACCACCAGCACGTCGCGCTCCGGATATGAATGGCGCGCCGCGATCAGTGCTGCCCAGCGGTCGCTGCCGAGTTGCTGCGGCGTTGCATAGCCATTGTGGACGCCGCATTGCTCCGACCGAGCCTGAACGATGTGGGGCGATATTTTCCATATGGCGCACACATTTTCGATCGCCTGCGCCGCAGCGCTCCCGGCGACGTTGGAAACGATGATTTTCTTCGGTGCCGGCAGCTTGCCCAACTGGCTGTCCAGATGCGGCTGGGCGGTGGCAGTCCAGCCTTGCGCCAGCCAGCGGCCGCTGACGTGCAAGCCCCATTTGATGCGGGTATTGCCGGCATCGATGGCGAGAATGGTCATGCGTCGCTCCGCATGCTGACTTCTCCCGAAGTAAAACGGCGTTCGCCATCTGCGTCGCGTACCAGCAGTGCGCCGTCGTCAGCCACGCCCGAAACCGTGCCGTGGTGCGTGCTGCCGTCCGGCATCAGCATGCGCACCGGTTGTTGGTGGTAAGCGTGGTGGCGGCTCCATTCCTCGCGCAGGGCAGCGAAGCCGTGTGCTTCGAACTGCTGCAGCACGTCGCCGAGGTGGCCCAGAATCAGCGCCAGCAGTTGGCTCCTGCTTGGGAGGTCTGGGGCGAGCGCGGCGAGGTCGATCGACGCCTGGTCGATATTTTCCCTTGCCTGGTCCGAAAGTTTCAGGTTCAGGCCGATGCCGATGACGGCGACACTGGGGCCCAGCATGTCGCCCTGCAGTTCGATCAGGATGCCGGCCAGCTTGCTGTTTTCGTGCAGCACGTCGTTCGGCCATTTAAGGCGGGCGGTTGATATGCCTGCCTGATGCAGCGCGCGCATTAAAGCTACGCCCACGGCCAGACTAAGGCCGGAAAGATAGGCGGCGCCCTGGTTGAAGCGCCACAGCAGGGAAAAAGTCAGGCTGCCGCCCAGGCTGGCATGCCATGTGCGGCCGCGTCTTCCCCTGCCTCCGGTCTGCAGTTCTACGGCAAGACAGCTGCCGTGTGCCGCGCCCAACGCCGACTTGTGCATCAGGATGCTGTTGCTGGAGGCGGCGGTTTCCATTATTTCCAGGTCGAACAGGGCGGCTTTGTCGCCCAGCGCAGATTCAACCGCCGCGGCGTCGAGCCAGTGCAGCGGTTCGGCCAAGCGATAGCCGCGTCCGGCCAGGCGAAACAGCTTGATGCCGTGGCGATCCAGGTCCTGCAGCGCCTGCCACACGGAAGCGCGGGAAATATTCAGTTCGCGCGCGATCTGCTCTCCGGAACGGAACTCGTCGCTGGAGAGCTGGCGCAGGACGGTAAAAGCTAGGGGTTTCAAGTGGCGCTAAAATCAGCCGAACGTGCCGGACTCTTCCGAGAACAGCCCGCTCAAACCTTTCCTGAGCAAGGCCAGGGCGTTGGGGATCTCGATTTCCACGACCTGGTCGATGGTCCACGAGTGATCGCGGGCGGGCATCAGTTCGAGTATCTTGCTGCCGAGGAAGCGACGCTGGGGGTAGTTGGGCTCGCCATTCTCGTAGTCGAAAGTGGCGTAGTCCGCGAGCCGTTCGTTGAGCATATTGATGAAGCCGGCCTGGTAGCCGCCGGGAGCCGCCCCAAGGAAGGCATTCTGGTTGTCTTCGAGGATCTCGGCCAGTCGCTTGGCGATGGCCCCGATCAGGCTGGCACGGTAGTCTTCGTCCACGCGGCCGTAAACGAAACGGTCGGTGTACTGGATGAGAAAGGCCAGATACTCAGCGATCATGGCGAAGCCCTGTTCTTTCGAGTTGATCTGGAATTTTTCCTGTTGCATGTGGCTGACTTTTTCTTCCGCCACGCGCCAGATCAGCGAAGCGATGACCGTGGCCACCTGTTGCGGGCTCTTGGCGCCATCACCTCTGGTGTGCCACTGGCTTTTTACGCGAATTGCCATGTCGTTACTCTTCTCCTGTTTGCTGCGGGGCGCTATTCGCCGCCGGTTTCCACCGGGGATTTTTTACTCATCACCGGTTTCCACCGGCCTTGCCGGGTCGGTAATCCATTCGCTCCACGAGCCGGGATAGAGGCGCGCACCCTTGAGTCCGGCATGTTCCATGGCGATCAGGCTGTGGCAAGCGGTTACGCCGGAACCGCACAGGTGCACCACGCGCGTCGGTTCGACGCCATCAAGCAGATCAAGGTAGGTGGTGCGCAAGTCCTCGGCGGACATGAAGGTGCTGTCGATGTCGAGGTTGTCTTCAAAGGGGAAATTCACGCTGCCGGGAATGTGTCCGGCTACCTTGTCGAGCGGTTCGCGTTCCCCGCTGAAGCGTTCCTCGGAACGAGCGTCGATCAGCAGGCATTGGTTGTTGTCGAGCGCCTTTTCGATGCACTCGGCGTCCACCCACATTTCCTTGTCGGGGTGGGCCTCGAAGTTGGCCGGGGCAATCACGGGCAGTTCTGTGGCGAGCGGATTTTTTTGTTTCATCCAGCGCTGGATGCCACCGTCGAGCAGGGCCACGGCGTCGTGGCCGAGCCAGCGCAGCAGCCACCACATACGGCCAGCCATGGCGCCGAAGCTGTCGTCGTAAACCACGACCTGCTTGCTGCTGTCCACGCCCCACAGCCCGAGTTTTCTAGCCAGCACGGCGGGGTCGGGTAACGGGTGACGACCGCTGGTGGCGGTCACTTCCGAAGACAAATCGTCGTTGAGGTGGGCGTAGCGCGCACCGGGAATGTGTCCGGCCAGATAGGCGCGATAGCCGGAAGCGGGATCGGTTAGGGTGAAGCGGCAATCGAAAACGATCCACTCGGGATCATTGATGTGTTGCGCGAGTTGGTCGGCGCTGACGAGAGTGGTGAATTTTTTCATGGAAATGAGTTATGGGTAATGGGCAATGGGTTTTCCAATCACCCATCACTCATTACCCATTACCAGATTAGTAGCCGCCTTTGCCGAAAGGCTTTGGCAGGCCGGCAACTTTCGCCGACTGACGGTTGGGTTGCATGGGGAACAGCGTGTAGAGGTGCTTCTTCCAGTCGGTGCCGGGATGGTCGGCATCGAAGTCCTTGCACATGTTGCGGAAGTTGGGGGTCTGGCCTTCTTCCTTGTACTTGTCGCGCATGTAATTGACCACCGTCCAGTGCTCGTCGGTCAGCTTCAGGCCTTCGGCTTCGGCGATGACGTTTACTACTTCATCGCTGTAGTCCGGCTCAAGCAGAAAGCCGTCATCGTCCGTTTCCAGTTCGGTGCCATTTACGACGTACCCCATAATTCTCTCCTTTAATTTAAGGTCGTTGATTAAAAAATTACGCTCAAGTGAGCGCTGTAATGGATTTGTGAGGGATAAATATACCGCAACCCATCTTTCGGTGCTTGCCCAAACCCTGTTGCTGTACGAGCAGCGAGTGCTCGACAGGCAAGCCGTGCAGCATCAGGCTGAAGCCGCTGACCGTGCCGTCCAGTGTTTTAATGGTCTGGCGTTTGCCGCAGATAAAGCGCGAGTCGATTTCCAGTTCATCCAGCAGGCGAATAATATCATTGGTAAAGTCAACTTCGTCTTCGCTGCCAGTAGTGACGCAGTGGGCGAACAGCGGCGTGTGTCGCGTCAGTGGTCGAGCCTTGGCGGCGCCGATTTCGAGCGAGTTTTCGCCAAGCTGAATCGCCTGTCCAGACAGCTTCGAAAGGTCGGCCACGCGGGCGGCGGCAATGCGCACCACCAGCTTGGCGCGACGGTTGAGAATCAGTTCGCCGTGACCGGTGTCGGCGCCATGAATGGGGTGAATGCCACCCAGCGCTTCCTCCGCAAACCAGGGTAACAGGCGAGTCAGCTCAAGAAAAAGATCGTAGCCGTGATCGATAGGCAATATGCTTCCCTTGAGATCGAACAGAAGGTCTGTAACCAGCGATTCGTCAATGGCGCGAGATTCCGGGTGATATGCTAGCCAGCCGATTTTGTGACTCCTTGTTCCTGTGATTTTGCCCACTCAAGAAGGGCGTTGCCCCAATGTTGAGCGGTTTCCTTGTCAATCTCGAAAATCGTGAAGCGCTTTATCTCGCGTATGCGAAGTCGCAACGTGCAGAAATCGGCCTCATGGTTGACTTGCTGCAACTCGATTTCCTGCCGGTAAGGTGTTGCCAGAAATTTGTCGAATTTAATAAATTCGTCCATAATACTTGACTCGGTTTGACTCGGGTTTGAGAGCGCCAGATTATAACGACAGATAGGTTCTGGTCGCTAATCTGCAAGTGGCATAGCCCATATGGGTAGTATATCGATACTGCCAATGGCGTACATCGATACTCCCTGCTAAGAGTTGGGGTAGCCGTGAAGAATGATAGATATAAAAAATGTAACAGTTGTAATATTCGTGCCAACTGCTGAAGTTCGAACGAGCCGCTGGTAACCAAGCAGCAAGCTCGTGAACGCAGTAAGAGTTACGTACCTAAAGTTGAAGCATAAATCGAGATGGCTGGAGCCGGAAAAACCGGCGCCGCCGGCCGTAATTTTTT
Source organism: Sulfuricella sp. (assembly GCA_039683315.1). Classification (GTDB taxonomy): domain Bacteria; phylum Pseudomonadota; class Gammaproteobacteria; order Burkholderiales; family Sulfuricellaceae; genus Sulfurimicrobium. Next base: position 5,320 of record JBDKRR010000203.1, on the reverse strand, counting down.
TTTGGAGAACATCTATGGCTAAAAAAATGCACGATACGCCGAACCTGGACCAGCTCGAGAGCGGTCCATGGCCTAGTTTTGTGACCGGTCTGAAGCGCGAAGCAGCGAAGAAGGACATCATGGTTGACCTGATGGGTCAGCTGGAAGAGTCCTACAAAACCAAAAAGGGTTTCTGGAAGGGCGGTACGGTTGGCGTGTTCGGCTACGGCGGCGGCATTATTCCCCGCTTTACTGAACTCAAGGATGCAAACGAGCAGCCAATGTTCCCGGATGCCGCCGAGTTCCATACCATTCGTCTGCAGCCCCCTGCAGGCATGCACTACGATACCAAAACATTGCGTCAGTTCTGCGACATCTGGGATAAGTATGGTTCCGGCCTGATCGCGTTCCACGGCCAGTCCGGCGACATCATGTTCCAGGGTTGTACCACTGCCAACGTGCAGCCGGCCTGGGAAGAGCTCAATGAAATGGGCTTCGATCTGGGTGGTGCCGGTCCTGCTCTGCGTACCTCCATGTCCTGCGTGGGTGCTGCGCGTTGCGAAATGTCCTGCTACGACGAAGCCAAGGCGCTGCGTACCGTGATCAATAACAATATTGATGACATGCACCGTCCTGCCCTGCCGTACAAATTCAAGTTCAAGTTCTCCGGTTGCCCGAATGACTGCACCAACGCCATTCAGCGCTCCGACATGGCTACCATCGGTACCTGGCGCGACAACATCCAGGTCAACGAAGGCATTGCTCGTGACTACATGAAGAGCCATGGCATGGACAAGCTGGTGAACGACGTTATCAGCAAGTGCCCGACTCGTGCCATTACCCTGCGTAACAAGGCTGAGGCAGTAACCAGCGACAGCATTTCTACCGTTGCGGTTGACGATCAGCACGTCCTGCAAATCGAAAATCACGATTGCGTGCGCTGCATGCACTGCCTGAACGTGATGCCGGGTGCCTTGCTGCCAGGCAAAGACAAGGGTGTGACCATCCTCGTTGGTGGCAAGAGCGTTCTGAAGATCGGTGCCTCCATGGGTACGGTCGTGATCCCGTTCATGAAACTCGAAAGCGAAGACGATTTCGAGAAACTGAATGATCTGTCCCGCAATATTCTCGATTTCTTTGCTGAAAATGCGCTGGAACACGAGCGTACCGGCGAGATGATCGAGCGTATCGGTCTGGTCAACTTCCTCGAAGGCCTGGACATCGAGATTGACCCCTCCATGATCGTGCATCCGCGTACCAATCCGTACGTGCGTATGGATGAGTGGGATGAAGAAGCCGAGAAGTGGAACGAGCGCAAGTCTGCTGCTTAATTGCCACGCTGTATTGGGTTGAATAGTTAATTTTGGAGAGTAAATAATGGCTGAATTACGTGCACCTGATGAGTGCGGCGTACCTGATCCTGCGCCCTACATGCACCCGATCATGAACAAGAACTACGGCAAGTGGGTGTTCCATTCCCATCCCAAGCCGGGTGTTCTGTATCACCGTGCAGCGAGCGGCGACGAGCTGTGGACCGTTAAGTGCGGCACCGCACGTCAGATGGACCTCTATACCATCCGCCTGTTGTGCGATATCGCCGACAAGCATTCCGACGGTCATCTGCGTTTTACCGCGCGTAGCAACGTCGAATTCGGTTTGACCGATGCGAGCAAGATCGAGCCGCTGATCGCCGATCTGAACAAGCATGGTTTCCCTGTTGGCGGTACCGCCAACTCCGTTTCCATGATCGCGCACACCCAGGGCTGGCTGCATTGCGACATTCCAGGTACGGATGCTTCCGGTGTTGTGAAGGCGCTGATGGACGAATTGCACGAAGAATTCATCAAGTGCGAAATGCCTAACCGCGTCAAGCTGTCCACCTCCTGCTGCGAAATCAACTGCGGCGGTCAGGCTGACATCGCGATCATCGTGCAACACACCAAGCCGCCCAAGATCAACCACGATCTGGTAGCCAACGTTTGCGAGCGTCCTTCCGTTGTGGCTCGTTGCCCGGTTGCTGCAATCCGTCCTGCTCTGGTAAACGGCAAGCCGTCTCTGGAAGTGGATGAGAAGAAGTGCATTTGCTGCGGCGCATGCTTCCCGCCTTGCCCGCCAATGCAGATCAACGATCCCGAGCATTCCAAAATCGCGATCTGGGTGGGTGGCAAGAACTCCAATGCCCGTTCCAAGCCGACTTTCCACAAGCTGGTCGCCTCTGGCCTGCCGAACAATGCGCCACGCTGGCCAGAAGTCGGTGCCGTGGTAAAGAATATTCTGGCTGTGTACAAGGCAGATGCTCAACCTTGGGAGCGTATTGCTGACTGGATCGACCGTATTGGCTGGCCGCGTTTCTTCGAAAAGACCGGTTTGCCGTTCACCAAGTTCCATATCGATGACTGGCGCGGTGCACGCAACAGTCTGAATGCCTCGACTCACATCAGGTTCTAATTGGGCGTAATCCCCGTCGCTGCTTACCGGCAGCGACGGGTTTATTTCTACATTGCAATTTATTGATACAGGACATTCAGGGATGAAATTCGGAATTTTGATTAATGAAGGTCCCTACAACCATCAGGCCGCCGACTCTGCATATCAGTTCTGCAAAGCCGCGCTTGATAAGGGGCATGAAATTGATCGCGTGTTCTTTTACCATGATGGTGTGAACAACGCGACTAGACTCACAGAGCCGCCGCAGGACGACCGTAATATCGTTCAGCGTTGGAGCAAACTGGCTGAAGAGCATGGCGTGGATCTGGTGGTATGCGTAGCTGCCGCCTTGCGTCGCGGTATCGTGGACGACAATCTGGCTGCAGGATTCAGGATTTCCGGCTTGGGACAATTGGTCGAATCCGGTATCCGCTCGGATCGTCTCGTGACCTTTGGCGACTAAGAGGGAGTGATTTATGACTGAAAGTACGGGTGGGATCGATATGGAAGATGACGCTTCCGGGACTATTAAAAAATTCGCCTTTATCAACCGCAAAGCGCCCTACGGCACCATTTACGCTTTGGAATCGCTCGAGGTTGTACTGATCAGCGCAGCGTTCGATCAGGATGTGAGCCTGGTGTTTGCAGACGATGGCGTTTACCAGCTCAAGAAGGGGCAGGCAACCAAGGCAGTTGGGATGAAAAACTTTTCTCCTACCTATCGCGCCCTGGAAGGCTACGACATCGAAAAACTGTATGTCGAGAAAGAGTCCATGGAAGCCCGCGGCTTGACGGCTGACGACCTGATCGTTGACGTTGAAGTGCTGGATGCGGCTGAATTGGCTGCCTTGCTCGAAGAGCAAGACGTGGTTCTGAGTTTCTAGGAAGGGGATGCAGATGTTGCACATCGTTAATAAATCACCGCTGGACAGAAATGCTCTCGATAGCGCCTTGCGCATGGCCAAGCCGGGCAGCACCATTCTTCTTATCGAAGATGGAATCTATGCCGTGACCAAGGGAAACAAAGCCGAAGGCGCGATCAGAGAAGCCATGAAAACCGTTTCCATCAGCGCCCTGTGGCCTGATCTGGAAGCGCGCGGCATGCAAGATACCGTTATTGACGGTGTAAAGCAGGTTGACTACAGCGGGTTCGTGGACCTGGTTGCGGAAAGCAGTTCCGTAATGTCCTGGTTGTAATCTTTTTAGTTTTTTGATCCAAGGAGAAATAAATGGGCTTCGAAATTAACGGCAAGACCTACGAAACAGACGAAGAAGGCTACCTGGTTAACCTGGCTGAATGGGACGAAGAAGCAGCCAAGCACCTGGCCATCGAAGAAAAAGTCGAGATGACCGAGTCGCACTGGGAAGTGATCAATTTCCTGCGCGAGTACTACAACGACTACCAAATCGCACCTGCTGTGCGCGTGCTGACCAAAGCAATCGGCAAGAAACTCGGGCCTGAAAAGGGCAACAGCAAGTATCTGTACGAACTGTTCCCATACGGACCTGCCAAGCAAGCATGTAAGATTGCTGGCCTGCCGAAGCCTACCGGCTGCATCTAAGCTTTAATAAGGCGTATGGAGCGCTGCGGCCGGATACCGGCTGTGGCGCACTCTGCCTCCCAGAATAATTGCGACAAGCGATTGCTTGTCGTTTGAATGCTACTCCCAGGGGATGTACATGTCGTTACTGACCGTACTGTTTGCGTGCATGTTTTACGCCGCCACTGCATTGCTGGTGTTCGGGTTGTTTTTTAAAATCCGCAGTTATGCCCGCACGCCTGCACCTTTGAAGATTCCGACTACGCCCGCGCCGATAACAAAGACGGGTGTGGTGTTGCGTATGACGCGCGAAGTGACGTTGTTTGAAAGTCTTTTCAAGTCCAACAAATGGATTTGGCTGTTTGGATACATGTTTCATGCTGCGTTGTTGTTGGTGGTATTGCGCCATCTGCGCTATTTCATCGAGCCGGTATGGTTCTGGGTGGATATTGTCCAGCCTTTCGGCATCTACGCCGGTTTTGCCATGGTGGCTGGGCTGGGTGGGTTGTGGGCGCGCCGTTTCTTGGTGGACCGCGTGCGCTATATTTCCACGCCGTCGGATCACCTGATACTTGCGTTGCTGATCGCTATCGGGATTACGGGTCTAGGCATGAAGTTTGTCGCCCACACCGATATCATTGCAGTCAAAGAATTCATGCTCGGCTTGATGGTGTTCGACCTCCAGCCGTTGCCTGCTGACCCGGTACTCCTGGTCCATCTTACGCTGGTGGCCTTGTTGATGACCATTTTTCCCATCAGCAAGCTGTTGCATGCGCCGGGTATTTTCTTCAGCCCGACACGCAACCAGACGGATGACCCACGTGACCGTCGCCATATCTCGGCATGGGCGGCCAAACTGGAATCCGGTGCGACATCCAAGTCCGAAGCGTAATTAGCTTTCGGTCCGGTTATAAAAAGAATCAAGCGTTATCTATACAAGTAAGCAGGAGGAATAGTGGCAGCTCCAACATTTGAGGTACCCAAACTCACGGGATATATCGACGTCCCGGCGATCAAGCCGGGCGCAAGCGCGCACGTCAAATCGTTCCCCGCTGCCGCGCCTATTCAGGAAGCGCTTGGGTTCCCCGGTCAACTGGTTGAGGATTGGCACGACAAGGCCATTGCCAAGATGGGCGACTTGCTTGATAGATATCGCTCGCTGCGCGTATTTATGGATGCATGCGTACATTGCGGTGCCTGCACCGACAAATGCCATTACTTCATTGGTACGGCTGATCCGAAGAACATGCCCGTGGCGCGTCAGGAACTGATGCGCAAAGTTTATCGTCGCCACTTCACCTTTGCTGGCAAGTATTTCCCGTCACTGGTAGGTGCGCAAGATTTAACCAAAGAAGTGCTCGATGATTGGTATA
>JBDKRR010000202.1:0-32605 GCA_039683315.1 Sulfuricella sp. | reverse complement strand
GTGTATTCGGGATGGATGCAAGGCGCGAGACGCGGGCAATGGTTATTCCATTGCCAAGTTTCGCAACGCCGCAGACGCCCGAATACACCGCAACCCTTCGGGCTGGGGCCGTTTTGGACGCATGCCCGCGTTGCGAGCCGCTTGTTGTGAATGACACAACCGCACGTCTCGCGTCTTGGCCTACGCCCAAAACGGCCCCAGCGTATGTCCAAGTGATTCATTAACGGGCCCTTAATCATGTCCGCAAACCTACCACGGTTTTCGCCAATATCAAATAGGCGGGCGGTTCAGGACTGGAAGCGGTGGCGCAGGTAACCGATTGCGCCGGGCAGAATGGAGATGACGATAATGCCGAGCATCACCAGGGTGAGATTTTCCTTCACTACCGGGATATTGCCGAAGAAATAGCCACCCAGTACGAAGAAGCCGACCCAGCATAGGCCGCCGGCGAAGCTGAAGGCCAGGAAGCGGCGGTAATCCATGCTGCCCATACCGGCGACGAAGGGCGCGAAGGTGCGGATGATAGGGAAAAAGCGCGCCAGCAGGATGGCCTTGCCGCCGTGTTTTTCGTAGAAGCGGTGGGTCTTGTCGAGGTAGTCGCGGTTGAGGAAGCGCGAAGATTTACTCCTGAATATCCGCGGTCCGGCCAGGCGCCCGATCCAGTAGTTGGTGTTGTCGCCCAGGAACGACGCCGATACCAGCAGCAGAAGCAGCCATTGTGGTTCCATCGCGCCGGTGGCGGCAATCGCCCCAGACACGAAGAGCAGCGAGTCCCCCGGCAGGAAGGGGGTGACTACCAAGCCTGTTTCGCAAAAGATCACCAGGAACAGAATGACGTAGACCCATGCGCCGTGCAGCGAGATGAGTTCTATCAGGTGACGGTCGAGGTGCAGGACTAGGTCGAGAAAGGTTGAGAAGAGGTCCATTTACCAGCCCAGGCGAAGAGTGACGAAAGAACGGCGTTCAACAACATAATCGTTCGTTCTGAATTCGGCATAGTTACCGCCGGTATTTTGCAAGGTAAGCGCCACTTCGTTGCCGGACTCACGCTTGCCGAATTGTTTGGCCAGACGTATGTCGGTGCGATGGTAGGCGGGCTGTCTGTCGCCGTCGTTGAGCCACATCATGGGCGTGAGCGCGTAGAAGCCGACGCTGGCGGCGAAACGGCCAGGAAGGTTGCGCATCCACAGCAGGCTGATGCTGTCGCTGGGCGCAGATTTAGGCACGTCCTGGTCAACGCTGCGGGCTGCGCCGATATGGGTATGCGTGTATCCCAGCACTACGCGACCCACGACCGGGTTGCGCCAGTCGAACTGAATTTCTCTGCCCTCGACGCTGATGTTTCCCGAATTGATGAACTGGAAGGCTTTGCCGCTGCCGGTATAGTTGGCAGGAGCGGGGGTGGAGCAGGGAAACTGGTCAGGTGTGGGTGCGAACCTGCAGGTCTTGTCGTCGATATAGTTCTGGTAATCGTTCCAGAACAGGCGCGCATCGACATGCAGTCCCATTTCCTGGAAATAGCCCACGTAGCCGATTTCGCGGAAATCAACTTGTTCGGGCTTGAGATGCTGGCCCCAGTAGCCGGTTTCGACAACGGCGCCGTTGTAAATATACTCCTCGCGCGACAGTTCCTCGAACGCCGTGGGCGCGCGGTATCCGCGGCCAGTGCTGGCACGCAGCACATGGCTGGGCAGGAAGCTGTAGTTTGCCGCCACGCGCGGGGAGTACAGGGTGTCGGTGAAGTAATGCCTTTCAACCATACCGCCTGCATTGATCAGCCACTTGGGGGCGGCCTGCCAGGCGAGATTGCCGAACAGTTGCCATTGCGTTCCGCCTACTTCGCCCTCGCCCGCCAGATAGTGCTCGGAGCTGACCTTGTCCTGGCGCACGCCAGCACCCCACATGCTGCGCAAGTTGCTGGCAAGTGCATGGGTGTGCTGGAATTCCAGGTCGTCGCGCCGCATGTTCACATCCAGGTTGACCGGAACGGTTGCGTCGACCAGATAGGGTTCGCGTGCCTGGCTGTCGAAATGGTAGTACTGCAAAGACATTTCCTCGTCCACAGCGGTACTGCGTCGCCAGGCTGCCTGGAAAAAATTGTTTTGCCCGGTGCGCGGGTGAGGAGGGTTGCTGGTGTCGATGATCGCGCCGGTGGTGTCGTCGCTGCGCGTCATGCCGACCTGGAAACGCAGTTCATCTCTTGAATTGAGCTGGTAGGCGATCTGGCCGTTGAGGACGTCGCGCTGGGTGCTTTCCCCGAGATTGTAGTTATCCACGCCGAGGTCGCGATAATTGACGGCTTCCCGCCGCGACAGCGAAAGGCGCCATTCCAGCGGGCCGTTGGCGTTTCCGGCGCGCAGGGCGGCTTCGCGGGTGCCGCCGGAGCCGCTGGTGAGCGTCACGGATTGTCCATGCTGCTGGCGCGGCGAGAGGGTAATGATGTTGACCACGCCCTGAAAGGAATTTGCGCCGTAAGTCGCCGGGTTGGGCCCACGCACCACCTCGATGCGCTCGATGTCGTCCACCCGGACCGGCAGGCTGCTCCAGTCCACCGTGCCGTTAAAGGGGCTGTAAACCGAGCGGCCGTCCAGCAACACCTGCAAGCGCCGGCTGGTGGCGTCGCCCAGGCCGTTATTGACCACCATGGGCGGGCCGGAGGGCCAGTCCGCCACAAGGAATCCCGGAACCAGACGCATCAGGTCCTGAACCTCGGTAAAACCCGAGGCGCGTATCATCTCACGGTCGATTATCGTTACCGGTGCCGGTGCATCGAGTGGCGACTGGGTCATGCGCGATGCGGTCAGCACCATGGGCAGGGCGTTATCGACGAACAGGCTTTCGTCCGTGATTCCTTGTGATGCGACAGCGGGTGGCGCTGCCCACAGGAGCAGGCTGAGCAGGGCTGGTTTTCTGACCATAAATTTTTGCGGTGATCGAATGCGAAAAATCAGGGCAGCGCTTCGGCTTCTTCGCCTTCCTTCTTTTCGGGCTTGATGAATTGCTCGCGCGACACGCCCAGCCACAGCACGATCGGGCTGGCGACCAGCACCGACGAGTAGATGCCGAAGATGATGCCGATGGTCAGCGCCAGGGCGAAGTAGTGCAATGCCTCGCCGCCGAGGAACAGCATGGCCAGCACCATCAGCTGGGTCATGGAGTGGGTGATGATGGTGCGCGACATGGTGCGGGTGATGGCGTTGTCGATGATTTCCGGCACGCTGGCTTTGCGCATCTTGCGGAAATTCTCGCGGATCCGGTCGAACACCACCACCGACTCGTTCACCGAGTAGCCCAGGATGGCGAGCACGCCAGCCAGCACGGTGAGGGAGAATTCCCACTGGAAGAAAGCGAAGCAACCGAGAATGATCACGATGTCGTGCATGTTGGCGATGATGGCGGCCACTGCAAAGCGCCATTCGAAGCGTATGGCAAGATAGGCCATGATGCCGAGACACACGACCAGCAGGGCCAGCGCCCCGTTTTCATAGAGCTCCTTGCCCACCTGCGGTCCGACGAACTCGACGCGTTGCAGCTTGGCGCTGGAGTCGGCGGCAGACAGCGCCTGGAAGACTTTTTCGGAGAGCTTGGCGCTGCTGAGCTCGGGCTTGACCGGCAGGCGCACCAGGATGTCGTGCGAAGTGCCGAAGGTTTGCACGGCAGCGTCATGCAGGCCGATTTGGGTCAGCGTATCGCGGACCTTGGGTACTTCCGCCGGATGAGGGTAGTTGATTTCCATCACCGTGCCGCCGGTGAAGTCCACACCCAGGTTCAGGCCTTTGAAACCGAGTGCTGCCACTGCCAGGATGAAGGTCACCAGGGAAATCATCGTCGTCACCCGGGCATAGCTCATGAACGGGATGTCGCGCTTGATATGAAAAAATTCCAGCATGTTTTTGTCCTTGTTAATGCAATCGAAGCATTAGATCGAAACTTTTTCCAGCCGAGCTTTGCGGCCATAGGTCAGGTTGACGAGACTGCGCGACACCACCACTGCGCTGAATATCGAAGTCAGGATGCCGAGACACAGCACCACCGCGAAGCCGCGCACCGGGCCGGAACCGAGCCAGAACAGGGCGGTGCCGGCGATAAAGGTGGTGATGTTGGAGTCCAGGATGGTGCCGAAGGCGCGCTCGTATCCGGCGTTGATCGCCGCCTGGGGCGAGATGCCATTGCGCAGTTCTTCGCGGATGCGTTCGTTGATCAGCACGTTGGAGTCGATCGCCATACCGACGGTGAGTGCGATTGCCGCCATGCCGGGCAGGGTCAGCGTAGCTTGCAGAATCGACAGCACGGCCACCAGGAACAGCACGTTGGCGCTCAGCGCGAGGGTGGAAATCAGGCCGAAGAAGCGGTAGTACATCATCATGAACAGGGAAATGGCGATGAAGCCGTAGATGTTCGAGTTGAAGCCCTTGGCAATATTTTCAGCGCCCATGCTCGGGCCGACGGTACGTTCCTCGATGATTTCCATCGGCGCCGCGAGCGCGCCGGCGCGCAGCAGCAGTGCGACGTCGTTGGCTTCCTGGGTGGTCATGGAGCCGCTGATCTGCACGCGGCCGCCTCCGATTTCCTCGCGGATCACCGGGGCCGTGATGACTTCCGCCTGGCCTTTTTCGATCAGCAGAATGGCCATGCGTTTGCCCACGTTTTCACGCGTGGTGTCGCGGAAGATGCGAGCGCCGCGGCCGTCCAGCGAAATGTGCACGACCGGCTCGCTGGTCTGGTTGTCGAAGCCGGGCGCGGCATCGCTGATGTATTCGCCGGTCAGCACCACCTGTTTCTTGACCAGCAGCGGCGAGCCCTTGCGCTCGGTGTAGAGCTCGTCGCCGAACGGGATTTCGCCGTGCAGCGCCGCATTGATGTCGTGCTCGTCGTCCACCATGCGGATTTCCAGGGTGGCGGTACGGCCGAGAATTTCCTTCGCCTTGGCGGTGTCCTGCACGCCGGGCAACTGCACCACCACGCGGTCGGCGCCCTGCTGCTGGATGATGGGTTCGGCCACGCCCAGTTCGTTGACGCGATTGCGCAACGTCGTGATGTTCTGTTGCAGGGCGAATTCCTGGCTCTTTTTCTGCGCCTGCGGATTCATGCTGGCGCTGATCTTGAAATCGCCGCCGCCTTCCGTTTCCTTCAAAAGCAGGTCCGGCATGCTCTTGAGCAGCTCGTTCATGGCCTGGCCGCGCGTGGCTGCGTCGCGGAACTTGACCTCGATGGTCTGGTCCGCCAGGCGGCTCACGCCGGAGTAAGGGATTTTCTTTTCGCGCAACGCGCTGCGGATATCGCCGGTATAGCGATCCATGGTCTTGACCAGGGCGGCTTTCATGTCCACCTGAAGAAGGAAATGCACGCCGCCGCGCAGATCCAGGCCGAGATACATGGGCAGCGCACCCATGCTGGTGAGCCAGCGCGGCGAACTGGAAATGAGGTTAAGCGCGACCACGTAGCCGTTGCCGAGCTTGTTCTGCAGCAGGTCCTTGGCCTTGAGCTGGGTGTCAGTGTCGGCGAAGCGCACCTTGATGCTGGCGGTGTCGAGCGTGACACCCCGCGTGGAAATCTGGTTCTGGCTCAGGGTTTCTTCCACCTGTTGCAGCGTGCTCTGATCCACTTTCACCGTGGCTCTGGCAGAGGAAACCTGCACGGCAGGCATTTCGCCGAAGAAGTTGGGCAGGGTGTAGAGCAGTCCGAGAAGCAGGGCGACTGCAACGACAATGTTTTTCCAAAGGGGGTAGCGGTTCATGGACTGAATTCCGTGAGGGGTAAGGGGTGAGGGGCGAGGCGGGAGAAGGGATGGTTTTTCTCACCCCTCACGCCTCACGTCTCACGCTTAAATGCTCTTGATGGTGCCTTTGGGCAGCAGGGTGGTGATGGCTTGCTTCTGCACGGTCACGACGACGTTTTCGGCGATTTCCAGGCTGATGTAGCCTTCGCTCACCTTGACTACTTTGCCCAGTTGGCCTCCGGCGGTGACGACTTCATCGCCCTTTTGCAGCGCATCCATCATGTTCTTCGGTTCCTTGGCGCGCTTCATCTGCGGACGGATCAGCATGAAATAGAACAGCACGAAAATCACGACGAGGGGCACGAAGCCCATCAGGTCAGGGCCACCAGGGGTGGCGCCGGCAGCGTAAGCGTTGCTAATCAGCACAGTTCGTTCTCCATATATCAGGTCGGATAAAATCCGCGCAATTCTAGCACGGCAAGATTAAGCTGTCCGGCGCGCTTGCCGGAACGCCTGCACGAATTCCGCAAAGCGCTGTTCCTCGATCGCTTTGCGGATGCCCTGCATCAGTTCCTGGTAGTAATGCAGGTTGTGGATGGTGTTGAGGCGTGCGCCGAGGATTTCGCCCAGCCGGTGAAGGTGGTGCAGGTATGCGCGGGTGAAGTTACGGCAGGTATAGCAGCTGCACTGCTCGTCCAGCGGCGCGGTGTCGAGGCGGTATTGCGCGTTCTTGATCTTGACCGTGCCGAAGCGGGTGAACAGCCAGCCGTTGCGCGCATTGCGCGTGGGCATGACGCAATCGAACATGTCCACGCCCTGGCTCACGGCGTCCACGATGTCTTCCGGTGTGCCGACGCCCATCAGGTAGCGCGGCTTGTTGGCCGGCATCCTGGGTGCGGTGTGGGCGAGGATGCGCAGCATGTCTTCCTTGGGCTCGCCCACGCTCAGGCCGCCGATAGCGTAGCCGTCGAAGCCGATGTTCACCAGTTCGCGCAGGGATTCGTCGCGCAGGGGCTCGTGCATGCCGCCCTGGACGATGCCGAACAGCGCGTTGGGGTTGCCCTCGTGGGCTTTTTTCGAGCGCTCCGCCCAGCGCAGCGAAAGACGCATGGATTCTGCCGCGGTCTGGAAATCGGCGGGGTAGGGCGTGCATTCGTCGAAAATCATCACGATGTCCGAATTCAGTACCTTCTGGATGCGCATCGACTCTTCCGGCGTGAGGAAGCAGCGGTCGCCGTTTACCGGGGACTGGAATTTCACGCCTTCTTCGGTGATCTTGCGCAGTTCCCCCAAGCTGAATACCTGGAACCCGCCCGAGTCGGTGAGGATCGGTCCGTCCCAGTTCATGAAGCGGTGCAGGCCGCCGTGGGCCGCGATCACTTCCAGCCCGGGGCGCAGCCACAGGTGGAAGGTGTTGCCGAGCACGATGTGGGCGCCGATGTCGTGCAACTCGAGCGGCGACATGGCTTTTACCGTGCCATAGGTGCCGACCGGCATGAACGCCGGCGTTTCCACCGTGCCGTGGGCCAGCGTCAGGGTGCCACGGCGGGCGAGGCCGCTGGTTTGGTGCAGGTCAAATTTCATGATTTTCTTTCGATGAGCATGGCGTCGCCATAGCTGAAAAAGCGGTAGCGCTGATCCACCGCGTGCTGGTAGGCGCGGCGGATATTATCCATGCCGGCGAAGGCCGACACCAGCATGAGCAGGGTGGACTTGGGTAGGTGAAAATTGGTGAGCAGGCGTTCCACCACCCGGAATCGATAGCCCGGCGTGATGAAAATGCTGGTTTCGCCGTAGCCGGCTTTCAGTTCCCCGTCTGCTGCAGCAGATTCCAGCGCGCGCAGCGAGGTGGTGCCCACTGCCATGACGCGGCCGCCTTCGATTTTGGCGCGCTCGATCGCGTCCACGGTTTCTTGCGGCACCTGGTAGCACTCGCTGTGCATCCGGTGCTCGGCGATGTTGTCCACCCGCACCGGCTGAAACGTGCCCGCACCGACGTGCAACGTGACGTAGGCAGTGCGCACGCCCATGGCTTCGAGTTCGGCCAGCATCGCCTCGTCGAAATGCAGCCCGGCTGTGGGAGCGGCGACCGCGCCGGGCTCGCGGGCATAGACCGTCTGGTAGCGCGTCTCGTCCACCGCGTCCGGCGTATGGGTAATATAGGGCGGCAGGGGCAGGCTTCCGTGGCGTTCCAGCAAGTCGAGGACGGATTCGTCGCCTTCGAACCTGAGCCGGTAAAGCGCGCCGTCCTTTTCAATCACGGTGACCGCGAGGCAGTTCTCCAGCAACAGTGCGGAGCCAGGCTGCGGGCTATGGCTGGCACGGATGTGGGCGAGGACGTGGTGTTCGTCGAGGACGCGCTCCACCAGTACCTCGATTTTTCCGCCGCTGGTCTTGGCGCCATGCAGGCGCGCCTTGATTACCCGTGTGTTGTTGAACACCAGCAAATCGCCCGCTTTCAGAAAAGCCGGCAGGTGCCGGAAAAAATCATCGCGCAGCGCGTTGGCGGGCGCGTCGAGGTGCAGCAGGCGGCTGTGGCGCCGCTGCTCGGCCGGAAACTGGGCGATCAGTTCGTCGGGCAGCGCAAAATCGAAATCCGCCAAGGTGAGCGGAGACGTATCGCTTCCTTTGATCGAAGCAGGCATTGGACTAGAATTCACTAAATTTCTACTAAACGGTTCGGGATTCTGGATGATGATGAAAAAACTGACGGGCTTGATTCTGCTTCTGCTGCTCGCTGCCTGCGATGTCAATCAGCCGAAGGCGCCACGGCTGGAAGGCCAATGGCAGTGCCGCAACGGCATCACGATCACTTTCAAGGGCCAGCAGAATTATATGGCCACCAGCCCCGCAGGCGAATCAGCCGGAGTGTACAAGTTAACGGTGGGGGAAAACAACTACCACCGCATCGAGTGGAATCCCGGCATAGCAGATGTCGAAGCGCCGCTGCCTACCCGCTTCCGCTATTTCGAGAACGGCAAGCTGGCGCGCCTGCTTTTCTACACTCATGTGGTCGACGATTCTGTACCCTGCGAACGCAGGTTGTAACGCGGGGCCAGACTTGCCTTTACGGCGCCGCTACTTGCCGTAATCGGTGTTTTGGTTGATAATCGCGGCTCTCTATCAGCCGGGATGGCGGAACTGGTAGACGCACGGGACTCAAAATCCCGCGGTGGCAACATCGTGCCGGTTCGATTCCGGCTCCCGGCACCAACAAAATCAAGTAGTTCAAGCAAATTTCCACTAGTACGGCTGGCCACAGATATGTGCCAATGCTCTTGAGTTCTTAAGCAGGCCGTGAGTCAGCCCCAAATTCAGGGTGAAATGTGTGCAGTCCAATCCAGACAGCTTTAGAATTGATGGCTGGGGGATCGGATGCACGGGCATTTATCACACCACACTTTTCACAACCTTGTGACGCATGAGGTTTTCGTATGAAATTAATTCCGACAATCCTGTGCGGCGGGGCTGGTTCCCGGCTCTGGCCCGTTTCCAGGGAATTGCATCCCAAACCGTTCATCCGGCTCGTGGATGGGCAGAGCCTGCTGCAAAAGGCTTGGCTGCGCGGAGCCTCATTACAAGATGTTGTCGAAACACTGACGGTTACCAACCGCGAATTGTTCTTCAAGACCGAAGACGAATACCGCGAAGTGGCTGACATCATTGGCGGCAAGGACTTGACCAACCGCTTCATCCTCGAGCCGTTTGGACGCAACACCGCACCCGCGATTGCTGCGGCCACCTTGCAAGTCGCAGCCACGCAGGGTGAAGATGCCTGCCTGCTCGTGCTGGCTGCCGATCACCTAATCGCCGATCAATCTGGATTTGCACGCGCCGTGTCCAAAGCCATGCAGCTGGCCGCGCAAGGCAGGCTGGTCACCTTCGGCATCCAGCCGGATATGCCTGAGACCGGCTACGGCTACATTGAGGTCGATCTTGAGTCTCCTGTGCCGTTTGTCGGAGGGCAGGCAGGGGAGAGCGCAGGTTTCCCTGTCGTGCGCTTCGTCGAAAAACCCAATCTGGAAAAAGCCCTGGAATACCTCGCATCCGGCCGCCATTTGTGGAACTCGGGCATGTTCTGCTTCCAGGCCGGGACCATGCTGCGCGAGATGCAGCAACATTGCCCGGAGATTCTGGCTGCCACTCGTGCATGCCTGGAACAATCCCGCACGGCAGAAGGCAAGGGTTTCAGCCAGGTAGACCTGGACGCAACTGCTTTCAAACTCGTACCGGATGACTCCATCGACTATGCCGTGATGGAAAAATCCAGCAACGTCGCCGTTGTGCCATGCAGTATCGGCTGGAGCGACATCGGTTCATGGACCGCGCTGGGCGCCCTTACCGCACCCGATGCGCGGGGCAACCGCATCGAGGGTGAAGCCACCTTGCATGATGTCAGCAACTGCTGTATCCATAGCAATCAACGCATGTTAGGTGCTGTGGGAGTCAGCGACCTGATCATCATCGACACACCCGATGCTGTCTTGATCGCCGACCGCAGCCGTGCCCAGGACGTGAAACACATATATGCACGCCTCAAGGCGGAAGGCCACAAAACCTACCGCCTGCACGCCACCGTGCACCGCCCATGGGGTACCTACACAGTGCTGGAAGAGGGCAGGCATTTCAAGATCAAACGCATCGAAGTCAAACCTGGCGCCAGCCTTAGTTTGCAAATGCACCACCATCGTAGCGAACATTGGGTTGTTGTCAGCGGCATGGCGCGGGTGGTCAATGGCCAGCAAGAACTGTTTGTCAACACCAACGAATCCACCTATATCCCCGCAGGACACAAACACCGCCTGGAAAACCCCGGTTTGCTCAACCTGGTGATGATCGAAGTGCAGAGCGGTGAGTACCTGGGTGAAGACGACATCGTGCGTTTTGATGATGTCTATGGGCGGTCGTGATTTTTTGGCTTGCTAAATGTCGGATTTGTTTACAACTGGATTAAAATAGTTCATGGGGTTAAGAGACTGTCGGTAAGTGAAGTGTATACGCTATTGTTTTTTTGGAATTAAAAGCCGTGTTGTATGCAGTGGAATGGATTTTGCTTTTACTTGAATAAACTCCGCGCTCTTGCTTCAGGCTGGATAAACTGCTTTTATTGTGAATGCTATTTGCCGTAGCGAATCGCGTTTCAAGGAGAATGGCATGAATGCCAAGGAACATCAGGATGGCGAGGTGGAAAAGACACATGTTCCTCATGATCTCGCTGATTGCACGAAGTCCGTCGATGAATCGCGCAGAGGCTTCACCAAGTCCGGTTTGGCTGCATCGGGAGTGCTTCTAACACTCGCGAGCCGGCCCGTGCTGGCTTGTGTATGCAAATCGCCTTCCGGTTTTCTTTCCGGCAATGTCAGCACTCATGGCACACCACAAACATGCAGCGGCCGGACCCCGGGCTATTGGGGTACTCATCCCCAACAGTGGCCATCGCCATTTTTGCCGGGCGACTGCAAACACGGAACGTCGGGCACGCACGTGTCGGATTGGTCAGGCGGTACCCGATTCAGCACCGAGTTTAACTGCAGTGGTAATGGATCGATTTACGTCGCATACCAAGAAGAGCACAAAGACTCCAAAAGATCTAAAACAACTTACCAAAGTTCCGTATACAGCATGATGCAGGTGATTTGGCTGGGCGGGGGCGGGGACCCCTACCAGTTGGGGGCGCACATCGTTGCGGCATTACTTAACGCTGTTAAGGGATTGACTCCAACATTGACCGAAGCGCAGGTAATAAACATATTCAACGAATGGAATCTGCATGGCTATTTCGAGCCCACTGCCGGTGTTAAGTGGTACGAGGCGGATATTGTTGATTATTTGAAATCCACCATGCCTTTATAACCAGATAACCAGCGACTTGCCGCCATCTCCTCCCCGCAGACCTGACAAACAAGAATGATGTGGCGACTGATATCCGGTCATGCGCTTCACTTCCGCTCCTGGAACGATGAGTTCGTTGTATACAACAGCCTCTCTGGGGATACACATCTGCTTGGTTCGGCTGCTGCACATGTCCTGTTGAAATTACAACAAGCGCCAGCGGATGCGGCTGTATTGGCTGAATTTCTTGCGCCTGTGCTGCAAACCAGTTTCGATGGCGGTCTCGTGCTTGAAATTGAGCATCTTCTCGCGGACCTCGACAGACTTGCACTCATAGAGCCAAGCTGATTTTGAACGTTTCCGCACTATCTTTCCCAGAACTCGGACTCAGGCTCAAGAAGGAAGGTATCTTCCTCCAAACCGGCTCGTTTATTACACATCTGCAGACCTCGATTTCCAGTGTGGCAGAGGGCATCGGGCTGCTCTACGCCGATTACCCCCTGGTGGAGCATGCAGGGTTTGCGGATTTCCACGTGAGCCTTGAATCTCCCAGAACACTGAGGCGCTGGTTCAAGCCCCAGGTGTTGTTTCTCTTCGACGGGAAGCCCGCATTCAAACCCCTGCCGCTCGACCAGGCGTTTCCAACGTTTGAGTGGGGGCTGAATTGGTGCGTATCGAGCCATGCCAATCGTTATCTGATCATCCATGCTGCGGTAGTTGAAAAGGGGGGGTATGCCGCGATTTTGCCCGCCCCACCTGGCTCGGGTAAGAGCACCCTGTGCGCGGCTCTGGTGTGCCGCGGCTGGCGACTGCTTTCGGATGAGCTTGCCCTGGTGCGCGTCAGTGACGGAAAAATCATCCCACTCCCGCGCCCCGTCAGTTTGAAAAACGGATCCATAGATGTCATTCAGCGTTACGAGCCGGAAGCGGTCTTTAGCCGCAAGGTCAGCGACACGATGAAGGGCACTGTCGCTCACATGAAAGCGCCCGCGGACAGCATCGTTTACGCAACGGAACCTGCTCGTGCCGCCTGGGTGATTTTCCCCAAGTATCAGGCCGGTGCCGTCACTCACCTGGAAGCGCTGCCTCAATCCCGTGCTTTTATGCGCGTAGCGGATAACGCTTTTAATTACAGTCTGCTGGGCGTCAGGGGCTTCGAGACCATGGCGGGCCTGATTGACGCCTCCCTGTGCTATGATTTTTCGTATAGCGTCCTGGACGAAGCCATTGAAACATTTGCTGCACTAAAGCCGCCAGCCCCCTGAAGTGAATTCACAACCTTTGGTATTGCAGGCGTTCCGGCAACCCCGTTCGTTGATCTCCCTGAGTCTTGAAGACTGGGACCTGCTCCTGCGCCAGGCGCGACAGGCCAATTTGTTGGCACGTCTCTACGTCTTGTTGGATGAACATGGCCTGCTCGAACGGGTGCCGTCACAGCCGCGCGAACACCTCGAATGGTCCCACGTCATAGCAGACAGGCACACCAAGGCCATTCACTGGGAAATAAGCCTGATTCGGAAGGCCTTGGCAAGGGTCGGGGTGCCGATCATTCTTCTCAAAGGCGCTGCCTATGTCATGGCCGATCTGCCGTCAGCCCGGGGGCGTCTTTTTACCGATATCGACATCATGGTGCCCAAAGACCGCCTTAATGAGGTGGAGGCCGCCCTGATGCTTCACGGCTGGGCTGCAACGCACCACGATGCCTACGACCAGCGCTACTACCGTACCTGGATGCATGAATTGCCCCCCATGCAGCATGTCAAGCGATCGACTGTGATTGATGTGCATCACGCGATTCTGCCGGAAACGGCTGCCATTCATCCTGACCCGGAAAAGCTTCGTGCTGCGGCATGCGCGCTGGATGGATGTGATGACGTTCAGGTGTTTTCTCCGGCAGATATGGTTTTGCATAGCGCCACTCATCTTTTTCACGACGGCGAACTGGAGAATGGTCTGCGCGACCTGGTCGATATTCACAGCCTGTTATGCCATTTCGACAGTTTGCCCACTTTTTGGTCTGATCTCGCTGAACGGGCGCGGGAACTCGAATTGACGCGGCCTCTTTTCTACGCCTTGCGTTATGCCACGCTTTTCCTGCACACACCAATCCCAGCCGATGTGCAGGAAGCAGTCAGCACCGGCCGCCCCAATCGACTCACTCTGACCCTCATGGATAGCCTCTTCACTCGCGCGCTCATGCCCGTTCACCCGAGTTGCTCAGACGGTTTGACAGGCGGCGCGCGCTGGATGCTCTATGTTCGTTCTAACTGGCTGCGCATGCCACCGTTGCTGCTCGCGCGCCATCTATTTCACAAGGCTTTCTTTTCACCCAAGGCTGAATAAGCTTACCCGGCAAAATGTAGTATGTCGGAAACTTTTACACTTGGAGTGTGATACACCGCCATAAATTTCCCTTCCTGGCTCTGCGCACCATAAATACAACGAGTTGCAAGTATTGGAACAAAATATGCTGAACGATGAACTGGATGGAATCATTTGCATATCTTTTTTGTCGCCGCAATGACGGGGAAAGCATTCGCGGGCGCAAAAATTACAGAACTTGTTGAAGTCAGAAAATATGGGGGATTGCAATGGTTTTATCAAGCAAGTCCTTAGCGGTGCTGGCAATATTGGTCTTGTGGGGCGGTAGTCTGGGGGCCATGGCTGAACCCAATCCGCCGTTACCCATTCCGCAAGCGTCCGAGGATTCGGACAATCCTAAAGCCCTGGTAGACATGGCAGTCAAGTACGAACATGCCGAAGGTGTGCAACAGGATTATAAAAAGGCCGCAGAGCTTTATTGCAGGGCTGCGCGTCTGGGATATGCCGACGCCCAGTATGCGCTCGGCTGGATGTATGCCAATGGGCGCGGTGTTCCCAAGGACGATGGCGTGGCTGCACAATTATTCGCGATGGCGTCCGAACAGGGGCATCAGTATGCCCGAGTGATGATGCGCTACACCAAGGCTAATACCACAACGCCATTGCCTGCATGTTTGTTGCCCGAGAAGCCGGCGGACGATGCCTATGACGACGCTGATCACGCTGGTGCAGCAAATTTCCCCCAAGGCCCGATCGTCAATCTGGTTCATCAACTGGCGCCTCGTTACGAGGTGGATCCCAAGCTGGCCCTGGCGATCATCTCGGTAGAGTCGGCTTTCAACGTACGGGCAATATCGCCCAAGAATGCGCAAGGCCTGATGCAGCTCATTCCCGAAACGGCTCAGCGCTTCCGCGTCAAGAACGCCTTCGACCCTGCAGAAAATATCAAGGGTGGGCTGGCCTACCTGAAATGGCTGCTCGCGTTCTTCAAGGGTAATGTTCAGCTGGTGGCTGCAGCCTACAATGCGGGGGAGGGGGCGGTGGAGCGGTATCGCGGGATTCCGCCTTATCCTGAAACCAGGGACTACGTGAAAAGGGTCACGCGTCTCTACAGAAAGCCGACGCACCCCTACCAGTCCAACGCAACTGAGACATCGTCGTTTGCAGTGGTGCAGGTCAGCTACAGCAAATAGGGTCTGATAACAACCGCCCGCTTCTCTGTTTTTTATTGGGGCGAGAGGTGTGCTACGTACCAGTCCATGGCTTGCTTGAGCCCTTGATCTATCCGATGGGTAGGCTCGAAGCCTAACAGCTTGCCAGCCTTGGAGATGTCGGCCTGGGAATGGCGCACATCTCCTTCGCGAAAGTCCACATACTGTGGGCGATGGTTTTGCAGGTGGGGGAATTGTTCCAGCAGCAGTGCACGCATCATTTCATAAAGCTGATTGAGGCTGGTGCGTTCATTGAGCGCCACGTTGTAAACCTGGTTGGCCGCCTCCGGACTGTCGGCCAGCGCTGCGAGCAGGTTCGCCTGAACGACGTTGTCGATAAAGCAGAAATCCCGGCTGGTTTCGCCATCCCCGTTGATATAAAGGGTTTGATTCTTGATGAGCGCGGCTACCCATTGGGGAATTACCGCGGCATAGGCACCATTCGGGTCTTGCCGTGGGCCAAAGATGTTGAAGTAACGTAATCCTATGGACTCGGTTCCATAGCAGCGGGCGAATACATCAGCGTAGAGTTCATTGACGTATTTGGTGACTGCATAAGGAGAAAGCGGTCTTCCGATTACCGACTCCACCTTGGGGAGGTCGGGATGGTCGCCATAGGTAGAGCTGGAAGCGGCATAAACGAAGCGTTTGACCGGGGCGTCGCGAGACGCCACCAGCATGTTCAGGAAGCCGGTAATGTTGTTCTCGTTGGCCAGGATAGGGTCTTCGATGGAACGCGGTACGGATCCAAGGGCGGCTTCATGCAGGACATAATGCACATTCTTGCAGGCACGCACGCAATCTTCGAGATTGCGGATGTCCCCTTCGATGAAATCGAAATTTCTCCATGCTTCCGGTCCCACCAAGTCCTCGACTTGGTCGAGGTTGTGCCTGTGGCCGGTTGAAAAGTTATCCAGCCCGGTTACCTTCTGGTTCAGCCTGAGCAAGGCTTCCAGAAGGTTTGACCCGATGAAGCCGGCGACGCCGGTGATCAGCCAGTGGTATTGGTGACCCCGTAAATGCTGCTGGGCATCTTGAAATCTTGTCATGTACAGCTACCCCTAAATTTAGAGTCTCCAGACGCTGAGGCCGGCCTCGCTAAGTGCTATCTGATCAAACTGGGATTTTACGTCAATAAAACAGCCTTTTTTGGATACCTTGGACAGGAAGTCGCTCAGGGGCCTGGCAAGTAATTCCCGGTGAGAAACTGCGGCGACAATCGCATCCGCCTGCGGGAGGTTCTCCCAGGTTTCAAGTTCCAGGCCGTATTCGTGACGGGCTTCCTTTGCATCTGCGACAGGGTCATGGACATGAACTTCGATCCCATAATCCTGGAGTTCCTTGATCACATCGGCGACTTTGGAGTTTCTCAGGTCAGGGCAGTTTTCCTTGAAGGTCAGGCCAAGCACGTTGACTTTGGCGCCCCTCACGTGAAAGCCGGCCTTGATGATCTGCTTAACCGTTTGTTCCGCAACGAACTTTGCCATGCTGTCGTTGATACGACGGCCTGCCAGGATTACCTGGGGAATGTAGCCGATCATCTCTGCCTTGTGGGTAAGATAGTATGGATCGACGCCGATACAGTGTCCTCCCACCAAGCCTGGGCGGAAGGGAAGGAAGTTCCATTTTGTGCCGGCAGCCTGCAAAACTTCCAGTGTATCGATTCCCAGTTTGTCGAAAATGATGGCCAACTCGTTCATCAACGCGATGTTCAGGTCGCGCTGGGTGTTTTCAATGACCTTGGCGGCCTCGGCTACCTTGATGCTGGATGCACGATGCACGCCGGCAGTGATGATGGTTTCGTAGAGCTTCGCTACTTTCTCAAGGGTGTCCGCGTCATCACCCGATACGACTTTTAAAATGGTGGTCAGCGTATGTTCTTTATCGCCGGGGTTGATACGCTCGGGGGAGAACCCTACGTGGAAGTCTTGTTTCCATTTCATGCCGGAATGTTTTTCCAGGATCGGAATGCAGACTTCTTCGGTTGCCCCGGGGTAAACCGTGGACTCGTAGGTGATGATCGCGCCGCGTTTCATGTTTTTACCGACCGTTTCGCTGGCGCCGACGAGCGGCTTGAAATCGGGCTGATGGGCGATGTCTACCGGCGTTGGGACCGCGATCACGATGTGGTCGGCCAGGGAAATTTCTGTCGGGTCGGTGGTGACTGTGAGGTGACTTGCCGCCTCGAGGGCTGCGGTCGAAACTTCCCCGGTCGGATCGATGCATCGCTTATAGTTGTTAACCTTGTCAGTCGAAAGGTCAAAACCGATGGTTCTCTGCTTTTTCCCAAATTCGACGGCCAAGGGTAAACCCACATATCCGAGACCCACCACGGCAATGATGCTCATAATGAATAATCCATTGTAATTGTCATATCGAATTTAATCTAACAGATATCCATGCTGGCTTCAATGTCGTGCGTCGACAATATTTCGCAGGGTGTCCGGGATAGGTCGGGCTTACTTTTAAGGATTACACTGTTATGATGATCCAGGTAAGCTGTCGATCCTTATCTCGACCATTGATCCTCAAGCTGGGATTGCGATGCCCCCAGCAGATTTCGTCTGATGCATGGAGGTGACCATGAATATCAAGATGCTGTCGAATACCCGAGCCGGCTTTATTTCAAATTCCCTTTTGTGTCTGTGGTGCTTCTTCGCCAGCCCGCTATGGGGTGAGGACCTTTCTCGAACCATAGAAGCCGTCAAGCCGTCGATCGTCGGCATCGGCACTTTCCAGAAAACACGTAGCCCATCCTTGAACTTCATGGGAACTGGTTTTGTCGTGGGTGACGGCTCTCTGGTGGTGACCAATGCGCATGTGGTTCCAACGGTACTCGATGTCGATGGGATGGAGTCTCTGGTCGTAATCGCGGCGAGGGGAGCCAAAGAGCCTGAGATCAGGACTGCAGTTCGTGTCGCCCTTGACAAGGAGCATGACCTTGAACTGCTCAAAATCAGCGGTGAAGCCCTTCCGGCAATGGAGATCGGGGATTCCGGCACGGTTCGGGAAGGCCGAATGTTTGCCTTTACGGGATTTCCCATCGGCATGATTCTCGGATTCCATCCGGTGACCCATCGCGGAATGCTTTCTTCGATTACCCCAGTCGTATTGCCGGCGTTGAATTCAAAGCAATTGGACGTAAAAGCGCTCGCCCAACTACAAAAATCGGCATATACGGTTTTTCAGCTTGACGGAACGGCCTATCCAGGCAACAGCGGTAGCCCGGTCTACGACCCCGAAACAGGGGTGGTCTACGGGATTATCAACATGGTATTCGTGAAGGGAGTAAAGGAAAGTGCTTTGAGCCATCCGAGCGGTATTACTTATGCGATTCCCAGTAAATATGTGCGCGAGTTGTTGCAGCGAAAATAATCTCAAGGAATGTAGAACTCATCTCACGAATGAGTTCGTGACATGGTTTGTGCGATGTCAATGGTTCTAGATAGCAGTTGGCCGCAACCTGACCTAAATTTTCGAAACGTATATTTTATGGTTGAAGCAGTAGAAAATACATTCAACACCCTATCGCCATGCTACTACCTTTTCTCTAGCCTCTTAATTGCGTGAGCGATCCTGTGCTCTTGGTTAATGCTTCGCTCTAAATTTTGCATTAGGTATTTGCGTTGCCGCCCAACAACACGAAAACTTTTGCGCCTTAAACAAGACAAGAAGCCGACTTGATATTTGGCGGGTGCCTGGACGAAACATCATCGTTATGAATTCATCCTCGATCTCGCACTGTGATAAGTGCCGTTGCCAAACGCGAACCATAAAAATCAGACCGCCCGTCAATATGTCAAATTCATTGGATTATAATGGCGGCATATTGATGCCGTGCTGTCGAGATGGACATCGGTAACTAATTGGACAGGAGGGAACACTTTTGTCCTTTATAGATGCTCATCTTGAGCGGTACGAGCCTTGGCTCCTTGGCAGGAGTGGAATCCAGGGCACATAAGAATTCGTGAGGAGCATGGAATGTTTCGGATTGCCAATCACTACGTCTCAATCACAGGAATCATTCTTTTTGCAATTGAAGTGCTTGTGTTGTTGGCTTCAGTCTATTTGGGCGCGTCTATCCGGTTCATGGAAATAGCGCAGCCTTTTGCCACTGAGCATCTAAGTCTTTTTCCGCAGGCAAGCACTTTTATATTCGTGATGCTCTTGAGCATGACTGCACTAGGGATGTATCAACTGGATTATCGTGAGGATTTCAGGAGCACTTTGCTCCACCTCATGCCCGCGCTTGTCTTGGGATTCGGACTCATGACCCTGATTTTTTACTTGGCACCGGATCTGTATTTTGGCCGCGGAATTTTGGGGATCGTCATGCTTCTTTCCGCCTCGGGAATATTTTTGACGCGACTTGTTTTTTATCGGTGGACCGATCTCCGACTCCTCGCTCCACGCATCATGGTTTTGGGTGTGGGCTCCGTGGCCAAGGAATGCGGGGATCTGGCCTGGAATAATCACTGCTACCACAAAGGCAATATCGTCGGCTTTGTCCCGATGCTCAATGAAGAATGTCTTGTGCCCTCTTCATCTGTATTGCCGAAGAGCGGGTCGCTGCCATCCATGGCAAAGAAATACAACGTGAACGAAATCGTGGTGGCGGTACAGAACCGGCGTAGCGGAAGTTTTCCCATTCAGGATCTTCTGGAATGCAAGCTGAATGGGATCAAAGTAAGCGATGCCGCGTCCTTTTTCGAGCGCGAGGTGTGCCAGATCCGGGTCGATTCGCTTCAGCCGAGCTGGCTGGTATTCGGTGGGGGATTTGACCAGGGGGTCCTGCGCGCTGGCATAAAGAGGAGCTTCGATTTGTTTGCAAGCATAATCCTTTTGATCGCCACCCTTCCCGTCATGTTGATTACCGCCCTGTTTATCGTTATTGAAGACGGCATGCCCATCCTTTATCGGCAGGAAAGGGTGGGAAAGGATGGCCTTCCTTTTATGGTCCTGAAGTTCCGCAGCATGCGAAATAACGCCGAGAAGGAGGGAAAGCCGCAATGGGCGTCTGAAAACGACCCACGCACGACGAAAGTGGGACGGATCATCCGTAAATTGAGAATCGACGAGCTTCCTCAAATCCTCAATGTCCTCAAGGGGGAAATGAGTTTTGTCGGGCCCCGACCGGAACGTCCCTTCTTCGTGAAACAACTCTGCGAGGAGATACCCT
This sequence comes from Sulfuricella sp., assembly GCA_039683315.1. Lineage (GTDB taxonomy): Bacteria > Pseudomonadota > Gammaproteobacteria > Burkholderiales > Sulfuricellaceae > Sulfurimicrobium. The sequence goes on along the minus strand of JBDKRR010000202.1, from coordinate 12,342 downwards.
ATTACAATGTGAGGCACAGCATCAAGCCGGGCATTACCGGCTGGGCCCAAGTGCGCTACCAATATGGCGCGTCGGTCGAGGATGCCATACAAAAGCTCCAATACGACCTGTACTATGTGAAGAACAACAGTTTGTTCCTGGATATAATCATATTGATAGATACTGTCCAGGTAGTCCTGTTTGGCAAAGGCGGGAGATGATTTCGGGACTCGGCTTTCCATGTTGATAAACGTTGCGGCATATAGTTATTCCATTGCAGCAGCCGCGTTTCTTTTCTTGAGCGGCCTCCTGCTGACCAGCTGGCGCGGTCGGCTTCATGGGATAAGGCTGACCGTCGCCTGCCTGCTTTCTGCGCTTTGGGCGGCGACGGTTGCCTACCAGGTCGCCAGGGGAAAGCCTTTGTCGTTCCTGACAGATATCCTGGAAATCTTTCGCAATGCCGGCTGGTCTGTTTTCCTGATCATGCTGCTGGAACCCTTCCGGAAGGCGGATTCCTCCGCTACTGGAAGGGCCAGGCCATTTGCCGCAGTTATCGCGGCTGTATATTTGTTGCTTCTTGTCGCAACCATATTCATTCACTGGCGAAGCGGGCCGCCTCAGGAAACGCTTGCTTTCATGACGCTTGTCACTGGGCGTGTGGCCATGGCGATCATGGGCATGATCCTGGTGGAGCAGTTCTACCGGAATACCCCTGCCAAGCAACGCTGGGGGATAAAATACGCCTGCCTGGGTATCGGCGGCGTGTTCGCCTATGATTTTTACATGTACAGCGACGCTATGTTGTTCAGACATGTGAATTCGGAAATATGGGCGGCACGAGGGATCGTCAACGCCCTGATCGTCCCTCTTATCGCGGTATCGGCGGCACGCAGCCCGCAATGGTCATTGGGAATTTCGCTGTCGCGCCGCATCCTGTTTCATTCAGCGGCCCTGTTCGGTGCCGCACTCTACTTGCTGGCGATGGCCGCTACCGGCTACTACCTGCGATTTTTTGGCGGAAGCTGGGGAACTGTCTTGCAAGCGGCATTCTTGTTCGGTGCCGTAATTTTGCTACTGGGGGTGCTTTTCTCGGGGACCTTGCGTTCATGGCTCAAGGTATTCATCAGCAAGCATTTTTTCATTTACAACTATGATTATCGCGAGGAATGGCTGCGCTTTACCCGTACCCTCTCCGAGGTCGGGCATGGGCTGGGCGAGCGCACCATCCAGGCCGTAGCCGAGTTGGTGGAAAGTCCCGGCGGTGCTTTGTGGATCAACCGGGAATCCGGCAGTTGCGAACTAGTGGTGCACTGGAACATGCCCTTGGCAAAAGGAGACGAGCCGGCAAATAGTTCCTTTTGCCAATTTCTGGAAAACAAGCAGTGGGTGATCGATTTACAGGAATACGACTCAAGTCCTGAAAAATATGGAGCAATTGCCATGCCACAATGGTTGCGCTCCATTCCCAAAGCCTGGCTGGTGGTTCCGCTGATTCAGCAAGGGAAGCTGTTTGGTTTCGTGGTGCTGGCGCAGCCCAGGAGCAAAATCAGGTTGAATTGGGAAGTGAGTGACCTGCTCAAAATCGCCGGCAAACAGGCAGCAAGTTACCTAGCACAACAGGAAGCGGACAAGGCGCTCATGGTGGCGCGCCAGTTTGAATCTTTCAATCGCATGTCCACCTTTGTGGTGCACGACCTTAAAAACCTGGTTTCCCAGTTGTCGCTCATGCTTTCCAATGCCGAAAAACACAAGAATAACCCCGAGTTCCAGAAAGACATGATCGAGACGGTGGATCTTTCCATTCAGAAAATGAAACGGCTTCTGCAAAAATTGAGTAGCGGAGCGTCCATCGAAAAACCGGCACCGCTATTTATCGACCAGCTCTTACAGCAAGCGGTCGCAGCAAAATCTGCTGTCGAACCGAAGCCGGTGCTGGAAATACTGGAGCCTGGTCAGATGGTAATGGCAAACTGGGCACGTCTTGAACGGATAATCGGGCACCTTATCCAGAACGCCATGGAAGCCATTCCGCGAGACGGCCAAGTGCGGGTTTGCCTGACCAAGGATATCGACACCGCAATCGTTGAGATCAAGGATACGGGGCATGGCATGAGCGAAACATTTATCCGCGAGCGGTTGTTCAAACCTTTCGAATCCACGAAATCGGCAGGCATGGGCGTTGGTGTGTTTGAGAGTCGGGAATATGTCCACGAACTTGGCGGAATGCTCGAGGTGACTAGCGAGCCGTCAATCGGCACGACCTTCCGCATGACTTTGCCGCTTTGCAATCAGAACCACGCTGTCGAGAAAGCCGCATAACCGGCAAGAGGGAACCAGTGAGTCAAACCAAAAAACACCTGCTGATTATCGAAGACGACCCCGGCTTGCAAAAACAGCTGCGCTGGAGCTTTGACGCATACGAAGTGCTGGTGGCAGGCGACCGGGAAAGTGCATTGGCGCAGGTTCGCCGCTACGAGCCCGCGGTGGTCACCATGGATCTTGGGCTTCCTCCCGACCCGGACGGCGCTTCCGAAGGCCTGGCCACCCTGAAGCAGATACTTGCGCTCGCACCGGACACCAAAGTGATCGTCCTTACCGGCAATCAGGATCACGCCAATGCGGTGAAAGCCATCGGGATGGGCGCTTACGATTTTCATCAAAAACCATTCGATCCCGAGATGCTGGGCCTGGTGATCGAAAGAGCCTTCTTTCTGAATGCGCTGCAGCAGGAGAACCGCAGTTTATTGCAGTCTCAAGCGGATTCCCCTTTGTCCGGCATTATCAGCCGCGATCCCGGTTTGGTTAAGGTATGCCGCAATGTCGAGAAGGTGGCTCCTTCGGACGCAACCGTCATGTTGTTGGGTGAAAGCGGAACGGGTAAAGAGGTGCTGGCGAAAGCGCTGCATCAGCTAAGCCCCAGGCAGGGGAAGCGTTTCATGGCAATCAACTGCGCAGCGATTCCAGAAAACCTCCTGGAAAGCGAATTGTTCGGCTACGAGAAAGGCGCCTTTACCGGTGCGGCCAAGCAGACCCTGGGTAAAATAGAACTGGCCAATGGGGGCACCTTTTTCCTGGATGAGGTGGGGGATCTGCCCATGGCTTTGCAGGCGAAACTTCTGCGTTTCCTGCAGGAACGGGTGATCGAAAGAATCGGGGGACGAGAAGAGATTTCCGTGGACGTACGCATCGTCTGCGCCACCCATCAGAATCTGAAAGAACTGATCGTGGCTGGGCGATTCCGGGAAGATCTTTATTACCGCTTGAGCGAGATTGTGGTAACCATTCCTCCCTTACGGGACCGGGTGGGCGATGCCACGCTGCTGGCGCATCACTTCAAGAACAAGTTCAGTGCGCATGAGGGGCGCTCTTCGCTGAATTTCAGTCAGGAGGCGCTGGTCGCGATCGAAAGCTATGCATGGCCGGGTAATGTGCGTGAATTGGAAAACTGTATCAAGCGTGCCGTCATCATGACTGACGGTCCCCAAATTAGCGCAGAAGATCTTGGATTGCAGGATTCACCCGGAATGGAAGAACCCATCAACCTGCGCCAAGTGCGTGAAGAAGCCGAATACAAGGCCCTGGTGAAGGCGTTGGCGAGGGTGGATGGCAATCTTGTCAAGGCAGCAGAACTGCTCGGCATCAGCCGCCCTACGATTTATGACCTGATGAGCCGTCATGGGATCAAGTAAGAGACTAGCCGAGAATAAAGGGGCCGTAGTGATCGAAAAAATCAGGAAATCGTCGTGAGCGGTCTGTGCGGATGGATCGGCCATGGTGCCGCGGCAACAGACAATCGTCAGTTGGTCGAGAAAATGGCCGGAGCGCTGGCTCGTTTCGACGCCAGCAGCATTCAGTCGTTGGCGGGGGGTAGGAGCGCCCTGGCCGTTTCTGCCAACCGCGAGAGCGCGGATGTTTACCAGAAGGAGGGCCTTCTGGTCGCGGTATGGGGCCAAGTCGGATTCAAGGATGCGCGGCTAGCGCAGATGGCGCGGGCAGAGGGGGGGGCCAAAACCCTGGCCGATGGCTGGCGGGCGAAAGGTGGACACGCTTGCGCGGATTTGTCAGGTGCATTTTCTCTCTGCGTCCTGGACGAGAACGCAGGCGAGGCCCTTCTGGCAATCGACCGCATGGGTTCCAACCCGCTTTCTTACCAGGTCTCAGGCGAATGCCTGGTTTTCGGTTCTTCAGCAGATGCTCTTAATCTTCACCCGCTGGCAAAGTCGGAAATCGATCCACAGGGGCTATATAACTACGTCTATTTCCACATGATTCCGGGTGCCGGCACGGTCTACAAGAGCCAGCAGCGACTTCTTCCCGGCGAGTATCTCATTTACCGGAATGGGAAGGCGGAGACCCGGAAATACTGGGAAATGCAGTTTCTGGAAGATCAGAAGCTGCCCATGGGTGAACTCAAGCAGGAATTTCTGCAGCTATTGCACTCAAGCGTGCGCGAAGCCGTTGGAACACAGCAAGTGGGGGCCTTCCTTAGCGGCGGGACGGATAGTTCCACGATTGCAGGGATTTTGGGTGCAGTGAGTGGCGAGCCCGCCCGGACCTACTCCATCGGCTTCGAAGCCGATGGTTATGACGAGATGGATTATGCACGCATCGCGGCGCGGCATTTTTCTACCCAGCATCACGAGTACTACGTTACGCCGGACGACGTGGTGGCGGCCATTCCACAGATCGCGGCGGTCTTCGACCAACCCTTCGGCAACGCTTCCGCGGTGCCCGCCTTTTATTGCGCACGCATGGCAAGGGCGGACGGATTGAGCAGGATCCTGGGCGGTGATGGGGGGGACGAACTGTTCGGCGGTAACGAGCGGTATGCCAAGCAGCGAATATTTTCGCTCTACGAACGCATCCCTTCGCCATTGCGCAAAGGGCTCCTCGAGCCAGTCCTGTATAATTTTCCCGGTGGCCAGCGGGTCCCGCTGTTGCGCAAGGCTCGCAGCTACATCGAGCAGGCCTCGGTGCCGATGCCGGCGCGTCTGGAAACCTATAACCTGCTGGAACGCTATGGTCCTGAAAAGGTGTTCACGCGGGAATTTCTGGCGACTGCGGATGCGGGGCAGCCGCTCTCCCGTTTGAACGCAACATACGGCCAGGCCCATGCGCACAGCTTGATCAACCATATGCTTGCGCTCGACCTGAAGTTCACCCTCGCCGACAACGATCTTCCCAAGGTGGTCAAAGCCTGCGAAATGGCCGGGATGGAGGTGGCGTTTCCATTTCTCAACGACGAAATGGTGGCCTTCTCGGCGCGGCTCGAGCCGGAGCTCAAACTCAAGGGGACAAAGCTCCGCTATTTTTTCAAGGAAGCGCTGCGCGATTTTCTGCCCAACGAGATCATTACCAAGCAAAAGCATGGCTTCGGATTGCCCTTCGGCGTCTGGCTCCAGGACCACAAGCCGCTGCAGGCGCTGGCTGCCGACAGCCTGACCGACCTGAAATCGCGCCACATCGTACGCGCCGACTTCATCGATAAGCTGCTGGGGGAACATCTGGACGAGCATGCCGGCTACCACGGCACCATGGTCTGGGTGTTGATGATGCTGGAGCAATGGTACCGGCAGCGCTAGTGTACTGTTTCACGCTGACTTGGCATGTACCGCAAAAACGCACCTTCTACCTGCCAGTTCAGCTTCACAGTTCAATCTTGTCGGCATTTTCCATGTCAGAGATAGTCGGCTCTATCTTACGATGTCGCTTCTGTTTTGACGCAGGGCGTTTGGTTCGGCCTGCGTTCGTTAAAACAATGTGGCCGAGGAACGGCGCCTGGCTGGCGGCAATGGCGAAGAGCATTACTCCATGCGCGAAGCCATAACGCAGCAGGAGGTCAGTGGGCGCTGCATAGTGGGCTCGATCCTGGCTCAAAAGAAATTGAAAAGCGGAAAAAACCCGACCATATTTGATGATGTAGGGTTCAAACCCGGCATGCAGAGCGAAATAGGTCAAAGGAAACGAAGCCACGCTCCATAGCGCCCCCCGCATGACGCCTACGCGCATGCCGGTGCCCAGTGCACAGGCCAGTTGAGCGCCGGCCAATGCCAGCACGAACAGGCCGACGGCGACCCACAGGAATGCCATTGGTGTCCCGCCTCCGACAAGAAGTTCGACAAGGTTGTCTGTTGCCGCTTTTCTGATTACCACGAAATATACGACAGGCAGCAATGCTAGCGTCGCTGCCGACCAAACCCAGAGAAAAGCGCCTGCCCTGGGGAGCCAGGAGCGAATTGAGACAAATGCCGCCCCGAATGAAACCATGGACCAGAGCGCGAACAGGCTGAGGAAGCGACCGATCGATTCCCATTCCCAGGGCCAGTCGAGAATGGGCGTTCCGACGATTTTATGAATCATTTCAAGAGGGGCCGCCACCCGGAACAGAAACCAGGCGACGATGCCGTGTAGCAGCAGGTATGCGGGCAGAGATGCTGGCCGACGCGAGCCTGTGGCCATGTGCCGCACGGCCCAGGCCGGGAAGCCGAGCAGCCATGCGATCGCGCAGGCGAGGGCTAGGGCAGACAAAACCGGATGCTCTGGTGTGACCAGTTTGCGCACGTTATAGGGTACCGCAGGGATAAACTTTGCTGCCAGGAGCAGCAACGCAAGCCCAAGCACAAGGCCACCTGGAAACAGCCAAGGGTTTTTGAGCGGCGGCGCAGTTACATGCGCAGGTTGTAGATTACGCATGGACAAAATTCGCCATGCGAGCGCTGCCCCAGCCCACCCTCCGGCCATTTCCAGTGCCCAGTCGGTCAGGTCTGAGAATTTATCGGGTAGAAATAACTGCCCTGCCTCCACTGAAGCGGCAACAATTGCCACACCGGCCAGTACAGCAATTTTCCTGAGTAAGGGCGGGGCTATGTGAACTTTTGCCCCAAGCAGAGCGAGCAGCACGCCCAGCGGAAAGAAGAACCCCACCTTGTGAAATACTTCCGTTATTGCCCGGTATTCGGTGCCGAAGTAATAGATGGCAAAGGGTACCCGGGTCGTGATTTCGTCGATACGGCTACGTAAAAATGCGCCATCAGTGCGGAAATCGAAGGGGGACCAGAACACTACAAAGATCAGGGCTAGCCAGAGGAACGTGCCCGCGACAAGTCCGCCCATTTTTGCCCCCTTTGCGGGCTGTTCAGTTTCGGACAGCTCAGGTTGCCATCGCAGTGCCAACCATACGCCGATCGCTGAGCCGATGCCTGCGGTAAAAATATCTGTCGTATCGGTGACACGGGTGTACACGAAAATCTGGAGAAATTCGATCAAGGCTGCTGCAGTAGTCAGCTTGAGCCAGATTCGTGTTGTTTTGTGCTTGGAGCACAGGCCAGCCAGTAATCCGGCTGGAATCCATATCAAGACATCCGTGAGATAGCCATAAAGTCGTGGTACGAGCTCGGCCTGCCCGCTAATGAAAGGGATGAGAAAAATTCGTCCCGCATGCCACTTGTGATATATCTCTGCCGGGCTGATGGTCAAATCCAGCGGCAGGAGGTTGTAACCGAACAGCAGAAACAGGTAACCGTAAAGTAGCCGCTGAGCAAATCCCATTGGCCCTTCTGTGGTACGCCAGCCCCAATACCACCGGGTCACAGATGTGCCGACAAGCCACCAAAGAAAGACACCCACAGTGGCGCCGATAGTCTCCGCGTATATGTCATTCAGTGAAACAGTGCGTGGGGGAAAGAATATCTGAACGAATTCGATTGCCACGCTCAGGCTGGCACACGTTAATAGCACGAATAATGTTGCCACGACGCGCCAGGCTATGTTTTTTGCGTGCCAAAGGACGCCTAACCACAAAAACGCCAACGGAACGAACAGCAGAATGTTGGCGACCCAGTCGGCACGAGATCCGATTCCCAGGTTCAGGTAGCGAATGTTGCTAAAAAGCGCCCATGCCTCTTCCCAGGCGTGTCGTTGGAAATTCAGCGGAACCAAGCTGCCGTAAATGACAAAGGCCGTAAACGCAAAAGCGAAGGGCAGCAGGAAGCGGTGTGCTTCGGTGCTATTCGCGTCGCTAGGGCCGGGCCTGGGATGGCGCCGCATCGACTGGCCCGGATGTGGCGAGTGGTTGGTTGGCAGCTCAGGCACGACGGTCATCCGGGTTCGGGTGGGAAGTTTTTGTCATGGTTTTCAGTCATGCCTGAGCGCCCAGGGGGCTTTGCCTATGCAAATTCCAGCTGTCTCCCCGCTTTGCTATAACTGCTTCAATAACGCTTTTGCCTCCGCAATCTGGGAAAAAGTTTTCCCGGAGGCCAGAAGTTGTTCCAGTTCTTTGCGTGCCTTGGTCTTGTCGCCTGACTTTACCAGGGCAAGCACAAAATGGTAGCGGATATCCGCCGCCTCCGGTGCGAGAGTGCTTGCCTTTTGCAGGTTCGCAAGTCCATGCGTTGTGTCGCCTTGTTCCACCATAATCCAACCCAGCGTATCCAGTATCGCCGGATTGTTGGGCGCCAACTGGTCCGCCTTCATGGCGTATTCCAGAGCACGGGAATCTTTTTCCTGCTGGTAAAGCCAGGCCAGATTGTTCAGCGCCGGGACATAGTTCGGGTTCTGCTGCAGCACGGTCTGATATTGATCAATAGCTGCCTTGTTTTCCTTGTTGGCAAGATAAATTCCGGCTCGGTACATGCGAGTCGTAATGTCGGCAGGATGTTCCTTCAGCCATTGGGTCAGGCGTCCGTCAGCTTCCTTGCCTTTGCCAGCCAGTGTGAGGGACGCATGCAATTTCATCATGAGAGGGCCGGTCTTGCCGATAGCGAATGCTCGCTCATAGGCATTCACGGCAAGATCTGGTTTTTTTTGCGTCATCAGCAAGTTACCTTCCAGCTCATAACCTACTGGGGATTTCCCGTTCTTCTTCTGAATCTGCTTGGCAATTTCGAGTGCCTGTTCGTGATTCCCCTGGCTGCCCACTAGAGTGGCCAAGGCCAATTGTGCTTCGAGGAAATCGGGTTGCAATACCAGCGCCTTTTTCAGGGCGTTCGCTGCCTCCGTCCGGTTCTGCATTGCCATGTGAATAGTGGCGATGCGGAACTGAGCTGGGGCAGAATCCGGTTTCAAGGCGGCGAGTCTGGTGTAAGTTTCCAATGCGCGAGGTTTATCGCCGTTAGCGAATTGGGCCTGAGCCAGCATATCCAGAACTTCCGCGCTACTGGTGTTGGATCCCTCAAGTTTCTTGGCAAGGTTCAGCGCCTTCTGATTTTCACCTATGCGCAGATAGTGGGCAGCTAGCGTCATGGCCGGCTTTAATGCGTCCGGGTTTTCCTTGCTGGCTTGCTCCAGCCAGGCGGTGGCTTCCTTTACTTGCCCTTGGGAAAGAGCAAGTTGGGCCAGTGCGGTCATTATTTGAACATTTTTCTTGTCTTTATCGAGGACGGCCTCGAGGCGTTTCTTGGCGACCTCAGGTTTTTTTTCCTGCAGATCCAGTTGGACCAGATTCATCATGGCGGGGAAATAAGCGGGCTGGATGGAAAGCGCTTTTTCAAAACTTGCGCGAGCGCTGGCGAAATCTTTCATGCCCAGATAGGCTGCACCTTTCAAATTGCAGGCAAGGGGATTGTCAGGCTGTTCCTTCTCCATGGCTTTTGCGGCATCGAGCGCCTTGTCGTATTCTTTGAGGCGAAGATGGGTCATCACCAGATATCCGCTCGCCTTCGGTGATTTTGTATCCAATTCAACCGCTGCCTCCATTTCGGCCACAGCACGGTCGTTTTCACCTAGCGCAAGCTTACTCAAGCCCAAAGCAGAATGGAGTTGTGCCGATTTCGGGGCTAGCGCGCTGGCTTTCGCAAAAAAATCCGTCGCTTTGGTGTAGTCCCCAGTCTGCATATACAATTCACCTGCGAGAGCAAAAAGTTGCGCATCCTGTTGCTTATCAGTGAGTACCGGGGAAAGTACATCTAATGCATCCTGTGGCTGGTGGTCCTTCATCAGGGTGGATGCAAGCAATTTGCGGGCATAAAGATTCCCTGGATTCACCCCCAGATATTTTTTCAAGTATTGTTCGGCTTGAGCCATCGACCCCAGGGAATATTGCACGGCCCCAGCCAGCAGTATGCTGGGCATGTGTTCTGGTGCGGTGCGCAGGACCTGCTGCAGGGAGTCCAAAGCGGCCGCAGGCTTCCCTTGGCTGAAATCGAGCAGTGCCTGGGCGTAGAATGCAATCAGGCTATTTGGGGCAGCCTTGCGTACCACGTCGATGTTGGCCTTGGCCGCGTCGAATTTGCCTGCAGCGATTTCCAGGAAGGCCTTGTTGATATTGGCGGACTTATTGCTTGGCTGTATTTTTAAAACCTGGTCATAGGCTGCGAGGGCTAGCTCGGTTTTCCCTTGTGCGCGCAGCAAGTCGCCTTTGAAAAGCCAGGCATCAGTGTTTTGCGGGTTCTGGCTTACTGCTTGCTCTGAAAATCGCACGGCATCTTCAATATTTTTCTCCGTAAGCGAATACTTGGCCAGGCCGATGAGTGCATCAGGATGTCCGGGCTTGTTCTTCAGGGCGAGTTCAAATGATTCCCTGGCTTCCTTGGGCTTGCCCAAAGCCAAATAAGCATTACCACGCAAGCTGGAAATTTCAGCCGATGCCTTGTCTCCCGAGACCTGTTTTGTTTCATCCAGAACGTGCTGGAACTGGCCCTCGGCAAGTAAGGATTTCCCAAGTTCAGGAAGTACCATGGCGGGGCTCATGCCCAGCTTCAAAGCCCTGCGGAGTTCATTTTCTGCCGACTTGTGGTCTTCTGTTTTGACGTACATTACGCCCAGGAGATAACGCGCTTTTGCATCATCCGGGTTCTTTTGCAAGGCATTCTTGAGCTGGATGATGGCGGCCTTGACGTCACCTTTTTGCTGAAGCTGCTCGGCATCAGCAACCAGAGTCTGGGCGGTCTGCGTTTTGCCGCAGGAAGTGAGCCCCCCCATGAACAGGGCCGCGCCAAACAGAATGAAGGTGGTTTTCATTAGGTTGTTTCTGGAATTAGGCATGCTTTTCTCTCCTAATGTCGGGGAATCGGTTGTCACTATGGTTTTCATACTGCTGGGATGAACAGCGGATTAGATAGTTCCCGGACGCGCTGGGCTGCTGTTCAACCTGATTTCAGGTTATTTCGGGAAAGAAATTTTGGGTTCCTCAACCGGAAAGCATTCTGCATGTTCATATCATATTGGAATACGAACTATATTCTTACTATTGAATTTTGTCTCATTTTACGTAAAAACCGTGGCGCGGAAATTCCTTGGCGCAGTGCATTACCTGTCTGGAGCCATGGGATGGAACGGTGCTTGAACATGAGGGTGCTCCGGGAGGTGCTGACGTGCGGTCAAGCTATAAAAAAAAAGCGGCCCGCAGGCCGCTTTCCCATAAGCAGTGAAGACCTAAGTCGCTTAGCCGTTCCTGCGGCGTTTGGCGAAACCGAGGCCAAGCAGGCCCAGGCCCATCAATGCTAGTGTCGCAGGCTCTGGAACCTGGCGGACCATGGATTGCACGCTAATGTGGCTTGATGTGCCTTCAGCCGTATAGACCGTGCTTCCAACCAGTACTGCGTTGACTAAATTCGCCAGCCGAAAATCGGCTATCCAGTGACTGCCATCATTCGCGGCAAATCCTATACTGTTAAGACCAACAGATGTAAAGGTGAAATGGTCATTACAGAGAGGGCCGATGAGATTGGGATTGCATGGATTCGCATTTGGCGTCTCGACGAATGAAAGCCTGATCGGGTCGTCGCTATCCAGTCTGACAAATGAACCGCCGTTGCTGTCCGTGATGATGAACCGCCCCCACACATCCTGAGGTCCCCAACTGAACGCATTTGGTATGGCGATATTGTTATGCGTCAATGTTGAAATGGTTGTCCATGTGTTTGCTGGCAAAGCAGCAGGACCCGTTACCGTGGAGAGGACCAGCGAACTTTGAGGGGTTGAATTAGCCACCCAACTCATCTTGCCATAGACCGGAGCTACAGCAGGAATAAGACTAGCGGCCCCGACAGTCTGGTTAGAATAAACGGCACCAACCACCATGTTCGCGAAACCACCATATTCAGTGAATTTAAAGATGGGTGTTGCGCCAGCCTGCATGGCATAGCCAGAAATTATTGCAAATAAACCCGCAGCCAAGGTCTTCTGCAGTGTCTTGAGTTTCATTAGTTCTTCCCCTTAATTTAAGTTTCGCTAAATTTACCAGCGAAAGGGAAACGGTTTGTTTCCTCATTTACTGCTAATCTTTATACAACTGGAAATAAAGCAAATTGTGTACCATGCTACGTATATTTATGTATATAAAATATATATTGGTATTTTGTGGCGTTTTTATGTGTGCGAAAAGGCATCGCAGGGCGGAAAGTGTAAAAAAATCCGACAGGTCGT
>JBDKRR010000201.1:0-1747 GCA_039683315.1 Sulfuricella sp. | reverse complement strand
GCTAAGCGAGACGTCCTTTCCCCCTTTCATCGGTACTAATGCACGCTCTGCGCCGGCGATATACCAATAACAACCCATTGCTTTTCCGGTTTCTGAAGTCCTAAATGAAACAGGAGTGTTGTGCATTCATTTTGTTCGAAACGCGAAAGGGGAGGATCGTCATCATGGCTATAGGTGAAATTTGCAACCGCGAGGTGGTGTTCGCGCAGCGGGAGACGACTGTTCTGGAAGCTGCCCGCCTGATGCGCCAGCATCATGTCGGGGATCTGGTGGTGGTCGACGAGGACGGCGGCAAGCGCGTGCCGGTGGGGATCGTCACCGACCGCGACGTGGTGCTGGAAATCGTTTGCATGGAGCTGGACGCATCCGTGCTGACGGCAGGCGACATTATGGGACTGGAACTCGCGACGGTGCGGGAGAACGAAGGGGTGTTCGAAACCATACGCTACATGCGGACCAAGGGGGTGCGCCGTGTTCCAGTGGTGGATGCCCGCGGGGGATTGGTCGGCATCGTGACCCTGGACGATCTTGTTGCAATCCTGGCGGAAGAGATGAACGAGCTGGCCAAGCTGATTGCCACGGAAGGACGGCGCGAAAGACAGACGCGTTCTGCTTGAAGTAAAGGCAATGCCGGAAACGAGACCCATGTGTCTTATATAAGACACATGGACTCGCGGGTGGTTTTCTGTTATAAATCTTCGCCTTATGCGAAAAGAAACCGCCACGCCCAGCTTTCTGCCGCTCTATGAGCAAATCAAGCAATTAATCCTGCGCGCGCTGTCCGATGGCGAGTGGCAGCCGGGTGCGGTGATTCCGAGCGAGATGGAGCTGGCGCGACGTTACCAGGTGAGCCAGGGCACGGTGCGCAAGGCGCTCGACGAACTGGTGATGGACAACATCCTGGTGCGGCGTCAGGGCAAGGGGACCTTCGTAGCCACCCATGCCGATGACGGCACCGCGTACCGCTTTCTGCGCCTGATGAGCCTGGGCGGCGAGCAGGAATACCCGCACAGCGAATTCATCGCATTCAGCCGCGGCAAGGCCGACGCGCAGGTGGCAAGTCGCCTCGGAGTCTCGCCCGGCAGCGCGCTGGCGATCCTGCGCCGGGTATTGACGTTCTCCGGCGCACCGGTGGTGTACGACGACATCCGCCTGCCGGCCGCGCTGTTGAAGGGGGTGTCGATCGCGCTGATCGAGGACCATGTCAACGCGCACAAGGGGACCCTGTATTCGTTGTACGAAGCCCAGTACCAGATACGCATCATCTCCGCTCACGAGCGCATCCGCGCCACGCTGGCGGATGCAGTCAACGCGCCGTTGCTCGGCGTGGAGGTCGGCGCGCCGCTGCTGGCCATCGAACGGGTGGCGTTCACTTACAGGAACCAGCCGGTGGAATGGCGCATGAGCTACGTCAACACCGCGCGACACTATTATTTTGATGAATTGAACTAGGATCGATTTCGATATGGAAAATCTGAAACAAAACGCACTCGACTATCACGAGTTTCCCCGGCCGGGCAAACTCTCGGTGGAGTCCTCCAAGCCGTGTGCCACGGCGGCGGAACTGTCGCTGGCCTATACCCCCGGCGTCGCCGCGCCGGTGCGCGAGATCCATGCCGACGCGGAAAACGCCTACCGCTACACCAACAAGGGCAACCTGGTGGCGGTGATCACCGACGGCACGGCGATTCTCGGCCTGGGCAACCTCGGGCCGCTCGCTTCCAAGCCGGTGATGGAAGGCAAGGCG
>JBDKRR010000200.1:0-2232 GCA_039683315.1 Sulfuricella sp. | reverse complement strand
TAATCAACTGGGTGAGTGCTCCCCGCAATCCGGCCGCCGCAGACCTCGATAACATTGCTAAGGATCTCCGCACTTGGGGCGGGAACGTCGATGCCGCCTCCTACAACTTGGCGAACCTCGGCGTCCTCACCTTCCACGCCAGCGGGTACGCCGCCTCGCCTCTTTACGTCTTTGACCCGGCCGCGCCGGCAGACCTCAAGATTCAAGGGCAAGGCGCATCTCTCTGGTGGGTGACTGCGCAGAATGTAGCCAATAACCGTCTGCAAATCGGCGGTGCGGGCTTTACGCGCCCGGACTGGGGGGCTATAAATATCGCCAGCGGCGGGCAGGTCAGTCTAGGGCCTCTCACCGCCCACACTACTGACCAGTTGACGATACAACTCATCCCCACGGCTATCAATCAGGATGGCGCGTTACGGTTGGTGTCCGCTGGTAGTACTTGGATCACGCGACTAGCTCTCAAATCGGACTCGGGTGGGCGCCCGCGCTTTGCGATTGATGGATACGTCGGCACCGGCACGTACGCTGAGCGTTTCTGTATCGACTTGGCTGGTATTTCCGTCATTGGCGGAGGCGCGACGCTCGGGCAGGTGAGCGGCACCGGCAAACTCCACCACACGGGTGACACGGCGCGGATCGTGGGCACTACGCGCACGCCCGTATCAGCGGCAGATACCGGGTACGCGGGTGAGGTCTGCGCGGACGCGAGCTACCTGTACGTCTGCACGGGCGCAAACACCTGGCGGCGCATCGCGCACGCGAGTTGGTAGGAGGCGACCATGACGGCAGTACAAGAGCAGACCATCAAGACGATCATTCAGCAAGAGGGCGGCATTGGGGCTTTTTTCGATGCGGTCAAGGCGGCCTACGTGAAGGACCGCCAAGCCGCCGCGCTGGCGGCGCTGCAAAACGCCATCTCGGTCACCGTGACGGACTGGGCGGCGCTGGCGGCGCATGTCCAACAGGCGAACAACATCACGCTCTACGCGGCCATGGACGCCGTGATCGCAGCATGGCAGGCGCGGGACGCGTCGAAGTTGGGGCCACGGCTAGTGGAACTGGCGGCGGCGGTCAAAGCGCATCTGGGGATGTAGTCCCCGAAATCTCAAGCTCATTCGAAAGGACACTATGCTTCGCAACATCGCACTCGCTCTACTTCTGGCCGCGCTCGCCCTGAGCGCCGCGGCCCAAACGGAAACGCCGCAGTACGTTCTCGCCACTGGCATCTCCTACGACGCCGTGGGCAACCAGGCGTCGACCGTGAGCACGCTTGGCGTCAAGGTAGCCGAGATCAAGGGATTGCCGACGTACCAACTGACGACGCTGGAGACGGCGCTGGTATCCGGCGCGCTGGCTGCAAATACGGCGGCGACAATTCGCGCCGGGATCTGGCAGACGGTATATCAAACAGCATCTAAGCAAGTCTCGCTCGGCGTCTGCACGGATGTGGGCGTGATGAAGACAGGCGACGAGGCAACGGTGGGCACGATCACCGGATGCGGCGGCCTCTCATGGGACGTAGGGGCGCGACTCACCGGGGGTAAGGTCCACGTGTTCCTCATTCCCACGGTGCGAATCATTGCCATCAACGGGGTGCAGGTGAAGCCCTCGTACGGGCTTCGGATCGGGACGGGGTTCTGACATGCTCAACGGACTCAAAAATTTCGCCATCAACCGGGTTGCCAAGCACGTCGCGGACAACCCCACCCTGAACAAGGCCACGAACCTTCTCGCGCTCATCCCGGTCATGATCGGTGCAGCCTTGCTGAACAACGCGGACTGGATGCTGATGTTTCAGTGCTGCGAGAAGCCGGGGAGTCTCGCCGAAGTCGTACGGATCGCCGGTTGCGTCATCGTCGCAGCGCTGCTCTGGCTGTGCGGCAAGTTCACCTGGCTGAAACGCTGGCTGCCGGTGGCCGAGGACATCATCGCCGAGGCCAGGCGCGAGCTGGGGCAGCAGCCGAAAGCGGCACTGCCGACTAGCAAATCATGAGCGAGCGTCTTTCCCCCAACTTCACCCGCGCTGAGTTCGCGTGCAAATGCGGCTGCGGCTTCGCTGAGCCGGACCCCGCCCTCGTGACCGGGCTCCAGGCCCTCCGCGATGCCCTCGGCAAGCCAATCATTATCACATCCGGGTGTCGATGCGCGAAGCACAATACCGCAGAGGGAGGCGCCAAGCGCTCCATGCACGTAGCGGGCAAGGCAGCGGACATCAGGGTCGCGCGCATGACG
>JBDKRR010000199.1:0-3118 GCA_039683315.1 Sulfuricella sp. | reverse complement strand
TCCAAATCGGCCACCTTGAGCATGGTGCCCTCGTTGCCGGCATGACCGCGCCGCAGAATGATCCGAACCCTGGCCAGCAGCTCCGCGAACGAGAAGGGCTTGACAAGGTAATCATCCGCCCCAAGCTCCAGCCCTTTGACCCGATCCTCCACTTGGTCGCGGGCGGTCAGGAACAGGACGGGCATCTCAAGGCCACGGTCGCGCAGGGACTGCAAGACCTGCCAGCCATTCAACCCCGGCAGCATGACGTCCAGGATCACCAGGTCGTACTCACCTTGCAAAGCCAGATGCAGCCCGTCTGCGCCGTTAGGCACAAGGTCCGAAACGTATCCCGCTTCGGTCAATCCCTGCCGGAGGTACTCCCCCGTCTTGGGCTCGTCTTCAACAACCAATATCTTCACGTTCGCTCTCCGTTCACAGCATTGAACGAGAGTGTGCCGAACTCAAAGCGTCCTGACATGAAGATAACAACAATGTAATGTCCGGAACATCTGGGTGACAGGGTTCCCTCTCCAGAATCTTCACATCGTGAGATCAAAGATTCTTGCAGAGGAAACCATGGTCACTTCTAATCTTTCGCCGTCTTTCAGGGCGTCCCTGCCCTGGGTTTTGGCGCTGTTCGCGGGGGCGTCTTTCGCTCAAGCCTCACCGCCGGAGGCAGCGTCGCAGCCCACACTGCTGACGACGCTGCAGTACTCATCGCCAATCCAGGCTTACCAAGGCTACGTGGAGCAGCCAGTGCAGTCCTGGCGAACAGCCAATGATCGCGTCGGGCAGATCGGGGGTTGGCGCACCTACGCCAAGGAAGCCAAGACGCAGGCGCCGTCGTCGCCATCCCAGGATGCTGCTCCCGTCAGTGATCCGCATTCGAGCCATCACGGTGGAGGCAAGCAATGATGGGATTGGGTACCACTCATGCCAGATTGGCCCTGTCCGGCCTTGGCTTCGCCGTTCTGACCGGATGCGCCAGCGTCAGCTTGGATCAGAACATCAGCCGCGTGAACGACGAAGCCAGCGCGTTCACCGAAGGCAAGCTCTCGCTCGCACGCAGTCAGGACGACCGCGACCAGCGCGCGCAAGCCGCTCAGGCCCTGCTCGCTCAGCCCGTGGGACAGAAAGAGGCCGTTCAGTTGGCCTTGGTGAACAGCCCCTCCTTGCAAGCTCTGCTGGCGCAGGGTTGGGCGGAGTCGGCCGACGCGGCCCAAGGAGGCCGGATCGCCAACCCGATCTTCAGCTTTGAGCGCATGGTCGCGGGCGACGAACTGGAGCTGGGCCGTGCCTTGGCATTCGGCCTGCTGGACGTGCTGACGCTTCCAGCCCGGTACAACGTGGCGACCCGGCGCATCGAGCAGTCGCAGTTGCGCTTGAGCAGCGACGTGGTGGATCAGGTCACCCAGGTACGTCAGGCATGGGTGCGGGCCGTGGCCGCCCAGCAAGCACTCAAGTATGCCAAGCAGGTCTATGAAAGCGCGGAGGCCGGAGCCGAGTTGGCCAAGCGCATGCAAGGCGTTGGCAACTTCAACCGGATCACACGTGCTCGCGAGCAGGCCTTCTACGCTGACGCCGCCACCCGGCTCAGCACCGCAGGGCACCAGGCGACGGCCAGCCGGGAAGAACTCGTGCGCCTGCTTGGGCTCGATGAGGCCCAGGCGCAAGCGCTTCGCCTGCCCGAGCGACTCCCCGACCTTCCCAAAGAGCCGCTGCAGCCGCAGGCTGTTGCCACGCAGGCCTCCAGAGCGCGCCTGGACATTCGGCTGGCGCAGGCCTCGTTGGATAGCGCGGCCAAGGCCCAGGGTCTGAACCTGGTGACCAGCTTCACTGACATCGAGTTGGAGGGGCGTCGCAATACCAGCTGGGATCGCGCCGAGGGCACCCGTTCGACCGCGCGTGGTTGGGAAATCGCCGTACGCCTTCCGATCTTCGATTGGGGCGGGATACAGCGTGATGCGATGAACGCACGGACCTTGGCCGCAGCCAACCAGCTCGAAGCCACCGTGCGCGCAGCAGGCTCCAGCCTGCGGGAAAGCTACTCGGCCTACCGCACGGCCTACGACGTGGCCCGCCACCACCGCGATGAAGTGGTGCCGCTGCGCAAGGTGATCTCGGAGGAAAACCAGCTTCGCTACAACGGTATGCTGATCAGCGTTTTCGAGCTGCTGGCCGATGCGCGCGATCAGGTCAGCGCCGTCTCCGCTGCCATCGACGCACAGCAGCAGTTCTGGCTGGCCGACGCCGCCATGCAGGCGTCCGTGATCGGACGCCCCACGAGCACCAGCCTGTCCGTCGCATCCAGTGCACCCGGCGGCGGCGACGCCGGCCATTGAAGCAAAGAACATCATCATGACATCCAGACGAGATTTTTTTAAGTTTGCCGGCATCGCAGGTGGCGCTGTTGCGGCGAGCTCGGTCAGCCGTGTGGCGATGGCCGCCCTGCCTGAACCTGTCATCCAGACCAGTGCGAGCACCATGGCACCGCTGGTACCCAACTCAGGCCGGCCCTACAACCCTGTGGTCACGCTCAATGGCTGGACGCTCCCGTGGCGGATGAACCAGGGCGTCAAAGAGTTCCACCTCGTGGCCGAGCCTGTGGTGCGCGAGATGGCGCCCGGCATGAAGGCCCATCTGTGGGGCTACAACGGTCAGAGCCCCGGCCCCACGATCGAAGTGGTCGAAGGCGACCGCGTGCGCATATTCGTCACCAACAAATTGCCCGAGCACACCAGCATCCACTGGCATGGACAGCGTTTGCCCAATGGCATGGACGGTGTGACGGGATTGAACCAGCCCGCAATCCAGTCGGGCAAGACCTTCGTCTACGAGTTCGTCGCACGCCGGCCAGGCACGTTCATGTACCACCCGCATGCGGACGAGATGGTGCAGATGGCCATGGGCATGATGGGCTTCTGGGTCACGCACCCGAAGGACAAGCATCCCTTGATCGACGTGGTGCAGAGAGACTTCTGCTTCCTGCTGAGCGCCTACGACATCGAGCCTGGCGCTGCGACCCCCAAGGTTGCCGAGATGACGGACTTCAACCTGTGGACATGGAACAGCCGCGTCTTTCCTGGCATCGATTCCCTGAACGTTCGGCTCAACGACAAGGTGCGCGTTCGCATAG
>JBDKRR010000198.1:0-21760 GCA_039683315.1 Sulfuricella sp. | reverse complement strand
GCACAGGAATAACGGCCAGCAGACCGAGGCCGAGCGGAATTGAGCCCAGCACGAAAAGGACGAGGCCGATCACCCCGTACAGCGTGAAAGGCAGGACATTGCGCAGACAGGCGTCAAAGCTCAGTTTCATCGCCTGCCTGGCCGACAGGCCGTCGAACAGCACCAGCGCCGGGGCAAACCAGTAGGCCATAAGCAGCGGCAACAACAAAGCCATCACCACTACGCCCATGACCATATACTGCATCAGGAGCGGCAGCAGGGCGGGGTCGCCCGCATCCAGCTTGTCCAGTTCCAGCGGCGCCATGGGCCCGTAGAGCACACTGGTCACACCCATGGCGAGCATGACGATGAGGATTTTACCGCCCAGGTAAAGCCCGCCCAGCGTCGCAAGTTGACGCGTATGGGCTTTAAAACCGGCGAACAGGTGGGCGATTTCCAATTCTTCGTCCAGTTCCAGCGCGCGACAGCCCGCCATGAAGCCGGCGAGGAAGATGGGGTCGAGCAAGGCCGAAGCGATCGGGCCGACGACCGGAACGAACACCGCCAGCACCAGCTCGACCACCAGGTAAATCAGGAAGAACACGATCCATATCTGCGGATTCTTGCCGAACAAACGAAAACCCGCGGCGATCCAGCGCCACCCCTGCGACGCAGCGACCGTGCGCGGCTCCACGTGCTGTGCCGTTGTTATTTCTGCCATGGTTTCACACCCACATCTGCTGCAGCGCGTCTTGATGGCTGACGTGGTTCTGCAAAATGCGGCGGAAGTGCTTGGGATCCTTGGCGAAAGTCATTTCGCCCGGACGCGGAAAGTGTAAGTCGTAGAGGCGCGACAACCAGAAGCGCAAAGCGGCGGCGCGCAACATCACCGGCCACGCGCCGCGCTCCACCGCGCTCAGCGGACGGGTGCCGTGATACGCATCGAGCATGGCAGCCATGCGTTGCCGGTCCAGCGATCCATCCTCGGCATCGACGCACCAGTCATTGACGGTAATCGCCAGGTCGTAAAGCCAGACATCGGTGCAGGAAAAATAGAAATCGATCAGGCCGCCGATGTTGTCGCCCTTGAACAGCACGTTATCGCGGAACAGATCGGCATGGATCACGCCGCGCGGCAGGTCTTCGAAGCGGTAGCGCGACTGGAAACGCAACTCCTCCGCCAGCAAAGCGGCATCGTCCGCATCGAGAAACGGCATGACCTGCGGAGCGGTGGTCTGCCACCAGTGAGGACCGCGCGGATTGGGCATCTGGGCGGGGTAGGTCTGGCCTGCCAGGTGCATCGCGGCGAGCATTTCACCCACTTCGCGGCAGTGATGCGGCGTAGTGTCTTGCAGGGATTGCCCCTCCAGGCAGCTTACGATGCATGCCGGCTTGCCGTTGAGCTCCCCCAGGTAGCCATTGTGCAGATTGGCCACCGGCGCCGGGCAGGGGATGCCGTGATGCGCAAGGTGCGCCATGAGGTTGATGAAGTAGGGGAGCTCGTCGGCGCCGAGCTTTTCGAACAATGTCAGCACGAAACGGCCGTGGCTGGTGGTGACGAAGTAGTTGGTATTTTCGATGCCGGCGGAGATGCCCTGCAGGTCCTGTAAGGAACCGAGGGCATAGCCTTTTAGCCAGAGTTCGAGCTGCGCGTTGGTGACGGTGGTAAAAACAGACATGTCGTAATCAGCCCCGGTGGGCTGCAATCAACCTAGAAAGATTTCAGCAACCACATCGGCACCATGACGCCGGGACTCACTTCGCCCTGACGCACGAAGCGGCCCGTGCCTTGTTCGTCGATCAGGTAATACGGCACGCCGTGAGGCGGCGTGATTTTCATCATGTAAAGCTTGCCGTGGATGCGGAATTCTTCCACCTTGTCCTCGCCGCGCTTGGTGATGGTCACTTGCGGCTCCAGGGAGGGATCAGGCTCGTAGCCGGGCGGCGGCGCAGGCGGCTCGGGCAGGGGCTGCAGGCCTGACGGGGTATCCGCGAAGGCGGGAAGGGCGCACAGCATCAAAAGGGGAATCAAACGGCGCATGACAATTCCTAAGAGGAAGATTGATGGCGGATTATACCGCTTGCCGCCGCAGCGGATAAGCATCTCTTTTAAAGATTGAGCTGAATTTCCCGTTCTGCAGGAGAAGGCTCGAAACCGCTGGTTTCGTAATACTGAAAAATGGCTTCCACGACCGCGTCCGGTTCGTCGATCACCTGGATCAGGTTCAGGTCTTCCGCACTGATCACTTTTTCCCGCACCAGCGTGGTACGGAACCAGTTCAGCAGGTCGCGCCAGAATGGCTCGCCGACCAGGATGATGGGGATTTTCCGGATTTTCCCGGTCTGCGCCAGGGTGAGCGCCTCCATCAGTTCGTCAAGGGTGCCGAAACCGCCCGGCATTACGACATAGGCGGTAGCGAACTTGACGAACATCACCTTGCGCGCGAAAAAGTGGCGGAAGGTCTGGCTGATGTCCTGGTAAGGATTGGTATGCTGTTCGTGGGGTAGTTGGATATTGAGACCGATGCTGGGAGAGGCACCGAAAAAAGCCCCCTTGTTGGCCGCCTCCATGATCCCCGGGCCGCCGCCGGAAATGACGGCAAAGCCTGCGTCGGAGAGCTTCCGCGCGATCTGCTCCGCCAGCATATAATAAGGATGATCCTGGGGCGTACGGGCGCTGCCGAAGATGCTTACTGCCGGACGGATCGCGCTCAGACGCTCGGTGGATTCGACGAACTCTGCCATAATCCCGAACCCCCGCCACGATTCCCGCGCCGAATAACCCTGCGTCAGGAGGTCCGGATCAAGGGGTTTGGGTAGTTTTTCCGCTGCACTCATTGAGTATTCTTTCTCGCCTATGAAAACACTATTGTTGGTCGACGCTTCTTCCTACCTCTACCGCGCCTTCCATGCCCTGCCCGATCTGCGCAACCGCCACAACGAGCCGACCGGCGCCATCTACGGCGTGCTCAACATGTTGCGCCGCCTACATCAGGATTACCAGGCGGATTATAGCGCCTGCGTGTTCGACGCAAAAGGCAAGACCTTCCGCGACGCGCTCTATCCCGACTACAAGGGACACCGCCCCCCCATGCCGCCCGACCTCGTTGCGCAGATCGAACCGCTGCACGCCGCCATCCGCGCCATGGGCTGGCCGCTGCTGGCAGTGGAAGGCGTGGAAGCGGACGACGTCATCGGTACGCTGTCCAGGCTCGCGACGGAGGCGGGGATGCGCGCCGTGATTTCCACCGGTGACAAGGATATGGCCCAACTGGTGAACCGGCACGTCAGCCTGATCAACACCATGTCCAACGAAACGCTGGACGAGCCCGGCGTCGAAACGAAATTCGGCGTACCACCCGCGCGTATCGTCGATTACCTGACCCTGATCGGCGATAGCGCAGACAATGTCCCCGGCGTCGCCAAAGTCGGCCCCAAGACCGCCGTCAAATGGCTGAGCCAATATCACACGCTGGACAACCTGGTGGCGCACGCCCAGGAGGTCGGTGGCGTAGTCGGGGAGAATTTGCGCAATACGCTGGACTGGCTGCCAAAGGCGCGCGAACTGCTCACGATTCGCTGCGACGTCCCCCTGCCGGTCAGCCTGCAGCAGTTGACAGCAGCTCCGCAGGACAACTCCCGGCTGCGCGAGCTGTATGAGCGTCTCGAATTCAAAACCTGGCTGCGCGAGTTGCCGGCCGGCGGAGTCCACGAATCCGCCCCGGCCGTTCCCGTGGAGCGCCCCGAGCCGCGCTATGAAACCATCCTCGACGAGAGCCAGCTTGAGCACTGGCTAACCCGCCTGGAACAGGCAGGACTGGTCAGCCTGGACACCGAAACCACCGGCCTTGAACCCATGCAGGCGCGCCTGGTGGGCATCTCCCTTTGCATCGCTCCCCACCACGCCGCCTATTTGCCCCTGGCGCACCATTATGCCGGCGTGCCGCAGCAGCTCGATTTCGCAACAACGCTGCAACGGCTCAAGCCGTGGCTGGAAAACCCCGCGATGCTCAAGCTGGGGCAAAACCTCAAGTACGATAGCCACATTTTCGCCAACCACGGTATCGCCCTGCGCGGCATCGTCCACGACACGCTGCTGCAATCCTACGTGCTGGAGAGCCACAAGACGCACGACATGGACGCGCTCGCGTCGCGTCACCTCGGCGTCAAGACGATAAGCTACTCCGAAGTCACCGGCAAAGGGGCCAAACAGATCGGTTTCGATGAAGTGGCGCTCGACACCGCGACGACCTATGCCGCGGAAGACGCCGACATCACCCTGCAACTGCACCACAACCTGTATCCCCAGATCAGCAGCAACGCCAGCCTGGAATTCATTTACCGCGAAATCGAAGTGCCGGTTTCGCAGGTTTTGTTTCACGTGGAACGCAACGGCGTGCTGATCGACAGCAACCTGCTGGCCGAACAGAGCCGCACGCTGGGCGAGAAAATGCTGGCGCTGGAACAACAAGCATACGAGCTGGCCGGCCAGCCGTTCAACCTCAACTCCCCGAAACAGATCCAGGAAATCCTGTTCGGCCAGCTGGGCCTGCCAGTCAAGAAAAAGACCCCCGGTGGGGCCCCGTCCACAGACGAAGACGTGCTGCAACAACTGGCGCTGGACTACCCGCTGCCGAAAATTCTGCTCGACTACCGCGGCCTCGCCAAGCTGAAATCCACCTACACCGACAAACTTCCACGCATGGTGGACCCCGCCACCGGGCGGGTGCACACCAGCTACAATCAGGCCGTGGCGGTGACCGGACGGCTGGCATCGTCGGACCCCAACCTGCAGAACATCCCGGTGCGCAGCGAAGAGGGGCGGCGCATCCGCGAGGCCTTCATCGCCCCGCACGGCAGCCGCATCGTATCCGCCGACTATTCCCAGATCGAGCTGCGCATCATGGCCCACCTCTCGGGAGACGCCAACCTGTTGCGCGCCTTCGCGGCCGGGGAGGACATCCACCGCGCCACGGCGGCGGAGATTTTTGCCTGCACGCCGCTGGAAGTGACTTCGGAACAGCGTCGCTACGCCAAGGTGATCAACTTCGGCCTGATTTACGGCATGTCGGCATTCGGCCTGGCCAGCCAGCTCAATATCGAACGCGGCGCCGCGCAGGCCTACATGGAGCGCTACTTCGAGCGCTACCCCGGCGTTGCCAAATACATGGAGCGCACCCGCGACACGGCGAAGCAGCAGGGCTACGTGGAGACCGTATTCGGCCGCCGCTTATGGCTGCCGGAAATCAACGCCGCCAACGGGCAGCGCCGCCAGGCCGCGGAGCGTGCCGCCATCAACGCGCCGATGCAAGGCACGGCCGCCGACCTCATCAAGCTGGCGATGATCGCCGTGCACCGCTGGCTGCAGGAAGAGAAGATGCAGACCCTGCTGGTGATGCAGGTGCATGACGAACTGGTGCTGGAGGTGCCGCAGGCCGAACTGGCCCAGGTCCGGCGCGAGCTGCCGCGCCTCATGGCCGGCGTTGCCAAGCTGGCAGTTCCCCTGGTCGCCGACGTGGGCGAGGGCGCGAACTGGGAACAAGCGCACTAGGTCGGGACTATTCGCGCTCCGGGCCGTCAGCAGCACCCAAGTGCTTTTCGATGCGCCGCGCAAACACCGTCATTTCCTTGACCGCCTGCCTGTCGCCCTTGCGCTCGGCAACGGCAATACCCTGCCGGTAGGCGTCGAGCGCTTCTGCCTGGCGCCCGGCCGCCACCAGCGCCCTGCCCAGCAGCTTCCACGCCGCCGAGTAGCCGGGATCAAGCGCGACCGCATGTTGCAGATGGCTAGCGGCCTGGTCGGACCCGCCAAGCTTCAGGTATTCGTTGCCCAAGCTGAAGCGCAGCAGGGCGCCGTCCTTGCCGGAGGCAAGCATCTTCTCCAGGTTCTGAATGATGGGAAGGCTCATTTGCGCCAGAAAGCCGGGGTGAACACGATCAGCAGCGTAAAAAGCTCCAGGCGTCCCAGCAACATGGTGAAGGCGCAGACCCAGGTCTGGAAATCCGTCAGCCCCTGGTAATTGCCGGCCGGCCCGACCTGATTGAGACCCGGTCCGGCGTTATTGATGCAGGCGATCACAGCGGAAAAGGAAGAAACGAAATCCAGGCCGCTCAACATGAGCACGAAGCTCAGCCCGATCACGCTGTAAAAGTAGAGAAAAATGAAGCCCTGCACCGAAAAGACCACCTTGTTCGGGATCACTGCGCCGTCGACCTTGATCGGGAAAATGCCGCGGGGATGCAGCAAATGATGCATCTCGCGCCATCCCTGCTTGATCACGATGAGGGTGCGGATCATCTTGATGCCTCCACCGGTGGACCCGGAACTGACCGATATGCAGCTCAGGAAAAGCATCCACAACGGCGCAAAAATCGGCCACTGGTTGAAATCCACGCTGGCGAACCCGCAGTCGGTGGCGATGGATACCAGGTTGAACGAGGCGTGGCGCAAGGCGGTCCAGAAGTTGTCGTAGGTACCCATCAGCTCCAGATACGCCGCGACCCCGACACAGCTGCCTAGCACCAGCAGCAGAAAGAATTTGGCTACGCTGTCGAGGCGGTAGGGGCGGAAACTCTTTTCGCGCCACACCAGGAAATGCGTGGCGAAATTCATTCCCGCGATGAGCATGAAGACGATCAGTACGGCCTCGATCGCCGGAGAGTTGAAATAGCCGACACTGGCGTCGTGGGTGGAAAATCCGCCCAGCCCCATGGCGGCAAACGCGTGACACACCGCATCGAACCAGGACATGCCCGCCAGCCGCAGCGACACGATGCAGGCGATGGTAATCCCCAGGTAGACCAGCCACAGGCTTTTCGCCGTTTCGGTAATGCGCGGCGTAAGCTTCGTGTCCTTCATCGGCCCCGGTGTTTCGGCCTTGTACATCTCGCGTCCGCCGATGCCCAGCAGCGGCAGGATCGCCACCGCCAGCACGATGATCCCCATTCCGCCCAGCCAGTTGAGCAGGTGGCGCCACAAATTGAGGCTTCGCGGCAAATTGTCCAGGCCGACCAGCACCGTCGCGCCGGTGGTGGAAAGCCCGGACATGGTTTCGAAATAGGCGTCGGTAAAAGACAGTCCGGGGATTCCCTTGATCAGGGGCAACGTGGCAAAGGCCGCCATGCCCGTCCAAACCAGCACCACCAGCAGGAAGCCGTCGCGCGCCTTGAGCTCGCGCTTGAAGCGGCGGGTGGCGAACCACAGCAGGAAGCCGGTAGCGAGCGTTATCAAGCTGGATTCGAGGAATGCCCACGCCGAGCCGTCGCCGAACCACAGCGACGTGATCAACGGCAGCAGAAATGTGCCGCTGAACAGCATCAACACTGCGCCCATGACGCTGACGAGAGGGAGCAGCTTGTTCATCCGAAGAACCCGATCCCCACCTGGAAAAGCTTTTCGATCTTGGCGATCATCTGCTTGTTGACCACGAACAGGATGACGTGGTCACCGCTCTCCACCACCGTGTCGTGATGCGCGATCAATACCTGGTCGCCGCGCACGATGGCGCCGATGGTCGCCCCGCGCGGCAGGTTGATCTGCTCCACGGTCCTGCCCACCACCTTGGACGTCGTCGCGTCGCCATGAGCGACGGCCTCCAGCGCTTCTGCCGCACCCCGGCGCAGGGAATGGACCACCGCCATGTCGCCGCGCCGCACATGGGCGAGCAGGCTGCCGATGGTCGCCTGCGCCGGGGAGATGGCGATGTCGATCTGGCCGCTCTGCACCAAGTCCACATAGGCGCTGCGGTTGATCAGGGCGATCACCTTGCGCGCACCCATGCGCTTGGCCAGCAGCGCCGACATGATATTGTCTTCGTCATCGTTGGTGAGCGCGCAGAATACGTCCATGTCTTCGATGTTTTCGGCCAGCAACAGGTCTGCGTCCGTTGCATCGCCGAACAGGATCAGGGTATTGTGCAATTCAGCGGCGAGGCGCTTGGCGTTCAGCTTGTTGTGATCGATGAGCTTGACCTGATATTGCTGTTCCAGGTTGCGCGCCAGGCGGCGTCCGATATTTCCGCCGCCGACGATCATGACGCGCTTGGCAGCCTTGTCGAGGCGACGCATTTCGCGCATGACCACACGGATATTCTCCGCCGTGGCGACGAAAAAGACTTCGTCGCCGGCCTCGATCACGGTATTGCCTTCCGGAATGATGGGGTGGTTCTGGCGGAAAATCGCCGCCACGCGGGTTTCGATGTGCGGCATGTGCTTGCGCAGGTACTGCAACTCATGGCCCACCAGCGGGCCGCCGTGAAAGGCGCGCACCGCCGCGAGACGCACCTTGCCATCGGCGAAATCCAGTACCTGCAGGGCTTCCGGGTACTCGATCAGCTTGTGAATATAATCCGTCAGCACTTCTTCCGGACTGATGATGTAATCCACGGCAAAATTCTCGGGGGAGAACAGCCCTTCCTGGGCAAGGTATTCGGTGCAACGGATGCGGGCTATCTTGGTCGGGGTATTGAACAGGGTGTGGGCCAGCTTGCAGGCCACCAGGTTGACCTCATCGCTCTGCGTCACCGCCAGCAGCATATCCGCATCTTCGATGCCGGCCTGGCGCAGCACCTCGGGATGAGAGGCAAAGCCATGGACCGTGCGCAAATCGAAGCGATCCTGCAGAAACTCGAGTTTGGCGGGGTCGATGTCGACAACGGTTATATCGTTGGACTCCCGCACCAGGTTTTCCGCCACCGACGCGCCGACCTGACCGGCGCCCAGAATTACGATTTTCAATTGCGCACCCTCCACGTATGTCGGAAAGGCCCGACTCAAGCCCGTTCCACGCCGGCATCACCGGCGGCGCTACTCTTCCGTCTTGCGGGAAAACCGAACCCCGAGTTGCTTCAGCTTGCGGTACAGGTGGGTACGCTCCAAGCCCACATTCTCGGCCACCCGGCTCATATTCCCCCCGGCCTTGGCGATATGGTGCTCGAAATAAGCGCGTTCGAACATATCACGCACTTCACGCAAGGGCAGGTCAAGCGGCAGTCCGGGTAAGGTTTCTGCCACGGCGGGCGTGGCGAACTGGGCCAGCACCCGGCTCACATCCTGAGGCGTGATTTCCTCGTTGAGACTGGTAAGGGCCAGCGTTTTCACCACGTTGTTGAGCTGCGGCAGGTTACCCGGCCAGTTTTCATTGCGCAGCGCATTCAGCGCAGCCACGCTGAAATGGCGCGGGGGCGCCTCCTTTGCTTCGACATATTGCGCCAAAATACGGTTGGCCAGTTCGGGAACATCCTCGCGGTGCTCGCGCAGCGCGGGGATGCTCAAAGTAAGCCCGCACAGCGCCTGAAACAGTCCGGCGTCGAAGCGCCCCTCTTCAACCCGTAGCGGCAGCGGCTCGCTGGCAGCGCATACCAGCCGTACATTGCTTTTTTCCAGCCGGCCCAGCACGAAGAGCAGGCCTTTCTGTTCCAGCTTGCTGAGGGTGGCGATTTCCGTCACGAACAGTACGCCGTCGCGCGCCTGTTCGAGCACTTCGAGCGGGTCTTCCGCCAGCCATGCCGAAGTCTCCGGCACGACCAGCGGCGTGTTGGCCTGGTGCAGGAAACGCGCACACAATTCGGCCCCCGCCCCCTTTTCCCCCAGCAGCAGGAGCGGGGTGGCAAGATTCGCCACCTGCTCGAGGCGCTTCTGCAACTCGTTGATCATGGCGCTATTGCCCAGGCTGGAAAGGCCAAGGCCGCCGTGGAAATCAGCCTCGCCGCGTTTCAGCGCGCGTTTTACCGTAGCGAGGAGCTTCTGCAAGGCCACCGGCTTTTCCAGGAAATCGAAAGCGCCGATGCGTGTCGCCTCAACCGCGGTATCGATCGTGCCGTGGCCTGACATCATCACCACCGGCATGGTGAGCAGACCGGAACTCGCCCATTCCTTGAGCAGGGTGATGCCGTCGCTGTCCGGCATCCAGATGTCGAGCAGCACCATGTCCGGCCGGCCCTCGGCACGGATGGCGCGGGCCGTCGTGGCATTTTCCGCGAGGCGTACCTGGTAGCCTTCGTCCTCCAGAATTTCACGCAACAGTTCGCGGATGCCCGCCTCGTCATCCACCACCAGAATCTGGTTGGTATTCATTTAAACGACCTCTCCCGCACGGGGTAAATGAATGGTCACCCGCGCCCCATGCGGTTCGATGTTTTGCGCCTGAATCATGCCGTGATGTTCCTCCACGATTTTCTTCACTATCGCCAGCCCCAGACCCGTGCCCTTGGATTTGGTCGTGACGTAGGGCTCGAACAAACGGCCAATGAGCTGCTCCGGAAAACCGCTGCCATTGTCCACGATGGTAAACCGCACCCGATTGCCATCCGCTTCGGTACGCACGGCAATCTCGGGCTGGGGCGCACCAGCCAAGGCGTCCTCGGCGTTGCGCAGCAGATTGTGCATCACCTGGCGCAACAGCGTGGCGTCGCCGTTTATGGGTGGCAAGTCCCCCGCCAACGCCACTTCAATGCGCGCACCGGAGCTTTCATAAAGGGCCAGCACCTCGCGCACCAGCTGGTTGAGATCGAGGGCCTGCAAATTGAGCCGTGGCGAGCGCGCATACTCGGCAAAGGCATCCACCATACTTTTCAGCGCGGCAACCTGATTCACGATGGTCTGGGTGGAACGGGTCAGCACTTCGGCATCCGGCGCGCTCAGCTTGTCCGCCAGTTTGTGTTCCAGCCGTTCCGCGGAAAGCTGGATCGGGGTGAGCGGATTCTTGATCTCATGCGCCAGGCGCCGTGCCACCTCGCCCCAGGCCGCGTCGCGCTGGGCTTGCAACAGATGGGTGATATCGTCGAACACCACCACGTAACCGTTGTCGACCGTGCCCGGCAAATGCGTTCCGCGCACCAGCAGCATGCGGTTTTCAGTCGGGCTGGAAAACTCGATCTGCTTGCGCCATTCCTTGTCGGTGGACAGTTCGAATTGCTCCGCCACGGCATGCGCCAGGGGCTGCAATGCGATTTCTCGGCTACCCCAGGCCGGCAGCGGCAGTCCACGCAAAGCGCTCAGGTCGGACCCCAGTATCTCCCCGGCACGCGGATTGGCGGCGCGCAGGTGGAATTTCTCGTCGAAAGTCAGCACGCCGGACGACAGGTGGGCGAGGATGCTTTCAAGATAGACCTTGGCACCTTCGAGTTGCTGCTGTTTTTTCTCCACCGCCGCACTGGCATCGGCCAGCTGGCGCGTCATGCGGTTGAAGGAAAGGGTCAGCGCGCCCAGCTCGTCGCGGCTTTGCACCGGATTGATCTGGGTGAAGTCCCCCTTGGCGATCGCGCGCGTGCTTTCCGCCAGCAAGCCGAGCGGGGCGGAAAGCTTTTCCGACAGCACGAAGGCCAGTGCGATCGCCGACAGCAGCGCCAGCAACAGGGTCAGGGTCAAGGTCATGCCATAAATACGCTTAAGCCCCTGACGCGAAAAGGACAGTTCCTGATAATCGCGGTACACCGCCTGCACCGTTTCAGCATCCTTGGAGAGCCGTTTGGGAACCGGTTGCATCAACTGCAGAATGCGCATGTCTTCGCTCAGGGTCAGCACGTTGACGGGCACCACGACATGCAAATACAGACCTTTGCCGGGAACCGTCTCGATCTCCGTATACGGCTGCTGCTGCCGCACCTGGCGCTGGACCGCGGCGGTGAGCAGCTCCGGCAGAAAACTGCTGTGTTCGCTGCTGGCCGTCGCCAGCATCTTGCCCCGTCCGCTGAACAATGTCGCTTCCTGCACCCCGACCTGTTCGCGCAAGCGGTTGAGCTGGGTCAGATGATCGCTGGAAGGGTTCTCCGCCAAAGCCAAGGCCATCACCTCGCCCTTTTTCACCAGGTCCTGGAGCAGGTTGTCGAGCACGCTCTGGCCCAGGCTCAGGCCGCCTTCCAGCGCATTGTCGACGCGCACGTCAAACCAGGATTCGATGCTCTTGCTGAGAAACTGCACCGACACGCCATACACCAGCGTGCCCGGCAGCAGCGCCATGAGCGCAAACATCCACAGCATGCGCAGCGTGAGCTTGGTGCCGAATACCCGTGCCTTGAGCTTCTTCCACAAAACCCATAGCTGGTAGCCGATCAACCCCATCAGCGATACCGCCACGCCGAGGTTAAGCACCAACAACAGGGTGTAGTTCTGGGAGAAGGCGGCGGTATTGCTACTGGCACGGGACAACAGGAAAAGCAGTACCGTACCTAATGCAACCGCCAGAAATACTACATATTTCATTGATTTAAGTCAGGGTGTCAAAGTCCAGCGATACCAGTCGGATTCCATATTCCAATCTTTGGAGGTCAGGGCGTTTACCTGCAATGGTTTGGGCAACTGGGACAAGTCCAGCTTCATGCGCAGACGCGCTTCATAGCTGTATCGCTTGCGGAGCTGGGCACGCTCCACCACTTTCCACTCCTGAATATGGCCTAGTTCCGTCTTCAGCTCCGCCAGGGTGGCAAAAGACTTCTGCTGCTGCTCATGCACCTGCAAGCGGTATTGCTTGGTCAGTGCATGATAGCTGATGCGAATCTGCTGCTGGGCGCTGGCAATGCTTTCATCGAGCCAGTACCAGCGCGGCCGGTTGAGCTCGAATTCGACCGTAAAATTGAGCGGGACGCCCTTATTCAGGGCATCTTCCACCGCCTGGCTGAAATTCACATCGAAATCGGCCTTGAGCTGGTAAACCTCTTCCACCAGATCCAGCTCGGCCGCTTTGACCTGGATCCCGCTTTCGGCGTGCGCCCCGGCAGCAAAAGCCAGAAGCAGCGCTGCGACAAAAACTCTAAAGTTTGGCGAGAAGGGCGTAATAAAAGCCATCATGTTCTTGATTGGGTAAGAGTTGCAGGTCCTGCTCCGCGCGGCCTGGCAAGGGTAGCAATTCCGCATCGGCATGGCGTTGCAGAAAGGCCGCCACTTGCCGGCTGTTTTCTTCGGCAAATACGGAACAGGTCACGTAGAGCAATTTACCACCTTGGTCCAGGCAACGCCACAGCGCATCTAATATAACCGCCTGTTGCGCCGCGAACTGGGCGATATCGCTTTCGCGCCGCAGCCACTTGATGTCGGGGTGACGGCGCACCACGCCGGAAGCGCTGCACGGCACATCGGCGAGAATGCGCTGGAACGGTTTGCCGTCCCACCATTTCTGCGGTTCGGCCGCATCACCGACCAGGCATTTGGCCTTTAATCCGAGACGGCGCAGATTCTGTTCCACTTTCTGCAGCCGCTTGCTGTCGTGATCCAGGGCGGTCAAATCGAGGTCGGCCAGTTCCAGCAAGTGCGCGGTCTTGCCGCCCGGCGCGGAACAGGCATCCAGCACCCGCATGCCGTCAGCCACGTCGAGCAGGCTGGCGGCAAGCTGTGCACCGCAATCCTGCACCGATACCTCACCGGCAGAAAAGCCCGGCAACCTATCCACGGCAACCGGTTGCTCCAGCAAGATACCGCTCTGTCCCACCACACGCCCCACGATGCCGGCTTGGGAAAGTTGATCAAGATAAGTTTCCGCGTTGCCCTGGCGACGGTTCACGCGCAGCGCCATGGGTGGGTGCTGGTTGCCGCGGGCGAGAATGTCTTCCCATTGCTGCGGGTACTGAGAACGCAGCTTATCTATCCACCACTGGGGGTGCCCATGACGTGCCTCCTCGCTGGCAGATGCGGCATCGGCCAGCAAGGCCTCGCGGCGCCGCAGGAAGTTGCGCAGGATGGCGTTGACCAGCCCCTTGGCGGAAGTTTTGCGCAGCGCCTGCACGGTAACCCGCACCGCGTGGTCCACCACGGCATGGGGCTGGGTGTGGGTATAGGCCAACTGGTATAGCGCCACCAGCAGCAGGGCACGAATACTCTCGTCCTGCAGCGGTCTTTGCTGCAAGGCACCGAGGACGGCCTGCAGCGTGCCGTAATGGCGCAGCGTGCCGTAACTCAGGTCCTGCAGCATGGCGCGCTGTTGCGGCGTCAGTTGAGGATGACGCGCCAGTTCTTTCTGCAGCACCTGATTGAGATTGCGCCCGGCCAGAACCTGGGCGACCGCCACGGCGGCGAGCCGCTGCGCGTCAAGCACCGGACTGCGCCATCGCCACCAGACGAGCGACCCGTTCTTCGGTCGCGGGATGGGTACTGAACAGGCTCTTGAGGCCGTCGCCGGAGAGCGGATTGATGATCATCATCTGCGCCGTTTCCGGGTGTTGTTCGGCAGCCGCCATGGGTAGTCCCTGCGCATAGCGGTGAATTTTCTCCAGGGCGGCGGCGAGCGCGCGCGGGTCGCGGGAAATTTCCGCGCCGCCGCGATCGGCCTCGAATTCGCGCGAGCGCGAGATCGCCATCTGGATCAAGGCGGCGGCGATCGGCGCCATGATCAGGATCAGGATCGCCAGCACCGGATTGACATTGCGCTCGCCATCACGGCTGCCGCCGAAGAACATGCCGAACTGCGCGATCGCGGAT
Organism: Sulfuricella sp.; assembly: GCA_039683315.1. Taxonomy (GTDB): domain Bacteria; phylum Pseudomonadota; class Gammaproteobacteria; order Burkholderiales; family Sulfuricellaceae; genus Sulfurimicrobium. The sequence continues at coordinate 7,372 of JBDKRR010000198.1, read as the reverse complement.
ATGGCGCCGGCGATGCTGGCAGAAATGGTGGAAATCAACGTATCCCGGTGTTTGACGTGTGCCAGTTCGTGCGCCATTACGCCGCGCAGTTCGCGTTCCGACAGGACGCGCATGATGCCGCTGGTGGCCGCCACGGCTGCATGCTCTGGATCACGTCCGGTGGCAAAAGCATTGGGCTGATCTTCGTCGATCACGTACACGCGCGGCATAGGCAGGCCGGCGTTGTGCGCCAGTTCACGCACCATGCGGTAAAACTGCGGCGCACTGGATTCGTCCACTTCCCTGGCGTTGTACATCTTGAGCACGGCCTGGTCCGAGAACCAGTAGGCCCAGACATTCATGCCCCCGGCAAACAGCAGCGCGAGCAGCATCCCGGACTGTCCGCCCAAAGCCGCGCCAATCACGCCGAACAGGGCCACGATGGCCGCCATCAGAATGGTAGTCTTGAACCAGTTTTCCAACATGTCAGTTCCTGAAGTTCGACATTAACCCATTCCCAAAATGGGGGGATACCCGGCAAATTCAAGCATCGAAACGCTCGCCAGCCTTGACCGGGTTGCCCGGCAGAAACTGCGCCATCGACAAGCGCTTGCCTCCGGCTTTCTGGATTTCCTGCAACAGCAGCGCGCCTTCGCCGCAGGCCACCAGCACGCCATCTTTGTCGGCGCGCAGGATTTCCCCTGGCATGCCGCTCCCGCTCGACAGCGCGGCCCGCCAGATACGCCAGGTCTCCCCCTTGAACGCCACCTGGGCAACCGGGAATGGATTGTATGCCCGCACCGCGCGCTCCAGCTCGCCCGCCGAACCGCGCCAGTCAAGCTTGCCCTCCGCCTTGGTCAGCTTGGCGGCATAGGTGGCGAACCGGTCATCCTGGGGCTGCCCGCCCAACTCGCCGCCTTGCAGCCGAGCCAGAGCCGCAACGATTGCGTCGCCGCCCAGTGCCGCAAGTTTGTCGTGCAAGGTCTGGGCGTTGTCCTCTGCCATGATGGACGTGGGGAACTTGAGCAACATCGGCCCGGTATCGAGGCCCTTGTCCATCTGCATGATGGTGATGCCGGTTTCCGCGTCGCCGGCCAGGAGCGCGCGCTGAATCGGCGCTGCCCCGCGCCAGCGCGGCAGCAAAGAGCCGTGTATGTTGAGACAGCCGCGCAAGGGGATATCGAGCACGGCTTGCGGCAGAATCAAACCGTACGCCGCCACGACCATGACTTCCGCACCCGCGCTAGCGAGCTGAGCCTGGATTTCCGGCTCTTTTAGGCTGGCGGGCTGAAGTACGCTTAGGCCATGCTTCAGCGCCAGCTGTTTCACCGGGCTCATCGCAAGGCTCATGCCACGTCCGGCCGGGCGATCCGGCTGAGTGAGCACTAACGCAATTTCATGTCCGGCAGCAATCAGCGCATCCAGCGCCTGCGCGGCGAATTCCGGCGTACCGGCAAAAATCAGACGCATTACATGGTCTCGCGCTGGAGCTTTTGCATTTTGATCTTGATCCGTGTCTGCTTGAGGCGGGAAAGGTATTCAACAAACACTTTACCCTGCAGATGGTCAATTTCATGTTGTATGCATACCGCCAGCAAACCCTCGGCATCGAGCTTAAAAGGCTTTCCATCGCGATCCAGCGCCGCCACGGTAACGCGCTCCGCGCGGCTGACTTTTTCATAAATTCCCGGCACCGACAAACAGCCTTCCTCGCGCTCCGCTACGCCGTCACGCACGATGATCTGGGGATTGATAAATGCCATCAGCTTGTCGTGTTTCTCAGAAATGTCGATCACAATCACCTGTTTATGCACATTCACCTGGGTCGCGGCAAGGCCGATGCCGGGCGCGGCGTACATGGTCTGCGCCATGTCGTCCACCAGCTTGCGAATTTCGGCATTGACCTGCTGCACCGGAGATGCCACGGTATGCAGGCGCTGATCGGGATAATGCAGGATCGATAAAAGGGCCATAAATGCTTGCCTATTTAATTAATTACATGCAGAATTTAACTTAAACCTTAAACCGGCCAGCCGGGCTGGCCATACAGAACTTCTGATTATGATACGACCAGAAAAGTTCTTCACAAGAACGAGGCGCCCTATGCGTAAGCCCATCATTATAGCTGTGCTTTCCCTTTCCGGCTTCATTTCCTCCCTGGTTGGGGCCGATGAAATCAAACTTCAGGACAATCCACCCCAGCAATACACGGTCGTAAAAGGTGACACCCTGTGGGGAATCTCGTCGCGCTTTCTCAAGGATCCGTGGCGCTGGCCAGAGTTGTGGAGAATGAATCGCGAGCAGATCAAAAATCCTCACTGGATCTACCCTGGCGACAGGATCGTTCTTGACATGACGGGCGGGTCGCCCCACTTACGCTTGCTCAAGGGGGAACGAACCGAGAAGCTCAGCCCGCGCATCCGCGCCGAATCGCTCGAATCGCAGGCCATACCGCCAATTCCTCCCTCTGCAATTGGCCCTTTCCTGACCCAGGCATTGGTTCTTGATGGCGATACGCTGGACGACGCTCCTTATATTGTCGGCACGGAAGATGAACGCAACATCATAGGTCCAGGGGACAAGATCTATGCCAACGGCGCCGCAAAGGACAGCGAAACCAGGAACTGGAGCATTTTCCGCAAAGGGAAAGCGCTCATCGATCCAGACACCGAGGAAACGCTCGGATATGAATCGGAATATATAGGCGAGGCCAAGACGGTACAGAGCGACGACGTCATGACCCTGGAAATCACCCGCGCTGTTCAGGAAGCGCGCCGCGATGACCGCCTGATGCCGAGCGCGCCTAACCGCGTGTTACAGGCTGCGCCGCATGCACCGACGAAATCGATCAACGGCAGCATCATTTCTGCTTATGGTCCGAGTAACGAAGCGACAAAATACCAAACTGTGGTTATCAACAAAGGTAGTAAAGACGGACTTGAAGAGGGCAACGTCCTGGCGGTTTACCGCAAGGGCCGCACCGTCCAGCCCACTACCGATAACACCAGCAAGAAATCCTGGCGCTATGTGGATAGGGAGTGCGTGAAGGAAGGCAAATCCATCAAATTCGACCAGTTTTACGATCCCAAGGATATGCTCGAACCCTGCAAGTCTCCCGCGGATGCTGCTGCAAGAAGCGTGATCTACACCGATATCGGCTGCCTGAAACCGGGCGCAAAGGTCAGCTTTGGCCAAACATTCAATCCCAAGGACGTTTACACTTTGCATTGCCGTACTGAAAGGCCGGATGCAGTTACACTACCTGACTCGCGCACCGGTCTTGTTTTTGTCTACCGTGTATTCAACCGGGTTTCCTACGCTCTGGTCATGAACTCCAGTCGGCCAGTTTACCTGCTGGATATCGTCAAGAATCCTTGAGTAGCGACCAAGAACCTTCACTGTGGGTTGCCCTGAGCCTGATCCCGGGCTTGGGGGGTGAAACATACCGGAGCCTGCTGCAGAATTTCGGTGAACCGGCAAAAATCTTTGCGGCTCGGCCCAGTGCACTGGAAAAGGTGGTGCGTGCACCCATCGCTCGTGCCATCGCTGCCGGACCAGATCAAGATACCGTCGCTCCTACTCTGAAGTGGCTGGAAGAGACAGATAACCACATTGTTACCCTGGCCGACACGGATTACCCACGCGGCCTGTTGGAAATACCTGACCCGCCCCCCCTTTTGTATGTCAAAGGACGGCGGGGTTTGCTCAATCAGCCCGCCCTCGCTATCGTCGGTAGCCGCAATGCCACCCCCCAAGGGCTCATCAATGCGCAAACTTTTGCGCGTTTTCTCAGCGACAGCGGTTGGTGCATCGTCAGCGGGATGGCTCTCGGCATCGACGGCGCGGCTCACCGGGGCGCCCTGCAAGGCGCGGCCAGTAGCATCGCTGTAGTGGGAACCGGGCTCGACATCGTCTATCCTGCACGCCACCGCGATCTGGCCCACGAGTTGGCACAAATCGGCGCGTTGGTATCGGAATTCCCAATCGGCACGCCCTCAAAGTCACAAAACTTTCCCCGCCGCAACCGCATCATCAGCGGCATTTCCCAGGGATGCCTGGTGATAGAAGCCGCATTGCAGAGCGGCTCCCTGATTACCGCGCGGCTGGCCGCCGAACAGGGGCGGGATGTGTTCGCTATCCCCGGCTCGATACATTCCCCCCTAGCAAAAGGGTGCCATTTCCTGATCAAACAAGGCGCCAAGCTGGTAGAGAACGCGCAGGACATACTCGATGAATTCGGGTACCCTGCTGCGGCGTCCACGATTTCCCCTTGCCAGCCCGCCGCTGCAACGAGCGAAGACGAAAAGCAACTGAGGCATTGCCTCGGTTTCGACCCGATCGCGATCGACGCACTGGTGGCCTGTAGCGGCTTGACGAGTGATAGCGTTTGCGCCATCCTGTTATCGATGGAATTAGCAGGCCAAGTGAGCAGCCTGCCGGGTGGCTTGTTCCAAAGCTGCAACCACATTAGTACGCCAGATTAAAAGGCCAACCCAAACATGATGTTCGACATTCTCGTCTACCTGTTCGAAAATTATTTCGAAGCAGACCTTCACCCTGACCAAGGCACGCTGGAGCAGGAGTTGTCGGCCGCCGGTTTTGACAGCACGGAAATCAATCTAGCCTTCGACTGGCTAAACGGGCTGGAAACATTATCCAGCTCCCCATACCCGAACAGCATGGAAGACAGTACATCCGCTCGGATTTACGCCGATATCGAGCAGAAAAAGATTGATGCGGAGAGTCGCGGATTTCTTACTTTTCTCGAGGTCTCCAAAATTCTCAACCCGGTGCAACGGGAGTGGGTGATCGACCGTATTCTGGCTTTAAATGACCGTGATGTGGGTCTCGAACAAGTAAAATGGATCGTACTCATAGTGTTGTGGAGCCAAGGCGCGGCGGAAGATTACCTCTTCATCGAAGACCTGCTGTTCGGCGACAACACGCCGCAAATGCACTAACTCATAACCTCTAATACAGAGCTGACGCCACCTTCAGCGCAATAGCCCCTTATGTCATCTACTCTCCTGATCGTCGAATCGCCCTCCAAAGGCAAAACCCTGAAGAAATACCTGGGCAAGGATTTCGAGGTGCTCGCCTCTTATGGCCACGTGCGCGACCTTGTGCCGAAGCAAGGTGCGGTGGATACCGCTCACGACTTCGCCATGAAATACGAGCTCATCGCGCGCAACTCCAAGCACGTTGATGCAATTGCCAAGGCAGTCAAAGAAGCCGATACCATCTACCTCGCGACCGACCCGGACCGCGAAGGAGAAGCCATCGCCTGGCATTTGGCAGAAATTCTGAAAAGCAAGAAACTGCTCAAAAACAAGATACTTAAACGCGTAGTGTTCCACGAAATTACGCAGTCCGCGGTCCAGGCTGCTGTCGCGGAACCCCGCGACATCGACATGGACATGGTCAATGCCCAACAGGCACGGCGTGCACTCGATTACCTCGTGGGTTTCAATCTCTCGCCGCTGTTGTGGCGCAAGATCCGGCGCGGCCTTTCCGCAGGACGGGTGCAAAGCCCGGCGCTGCGCCTGATTGTCGAACGCGAACTGGAAATCGAGAAATTCCAAACCCAGGAATACTGGAGCATCCACCTGGACAGCCACAAAGGGCGCCAGAAGTTCAACGCCAAGCTGTTCCAGTACAAAGGAGAAAGGCTTACCCAGTTCAGCGTTACCAACGCCGAACAGCAGGCTGGCATCGTCGCACATCTCGCTGCCGGCAACGATCACGCAACCGTAATCCAGGTAGAAAAGAAGCGAAAACAACGCCAGGCCGCGGCACCTTTCACTACCTCTACCCTGCAGCAGGAAGCGGTGCGCAAGCTGGGATTTTCCACCGATCGAGCCATGAAGGTGGCTCAACAACTGTATGAAGGTATCGACATCGGAGGCGGCACCGTGGGTTTGATCACCTACATGCGTACCGATTCCGTCAGCCTCGCAAACGAAGCACTCGAAGAAATCCGCGCCTATATCGGCAGTAATTTCAGTGCCGATTATTTGCCCAAGGCTGCAGTCAGTTACAAAAACAAGTCCAAGAATGCGCAGGAAGCACACGAAGCCGTGCGCCCAACCTCGATCCTGCGCACCCCGCAGGAAATGAAGCAGTTCCTGACCGCCGACCAATCCAAGCTCTACGAAATGATCTGGAAGCGCACCCTGTCATGCCAGATGAGCCCCGCCAAGTTTGATACCGTCAGCCTGGATCTCGCCGTGGGTGGCGATGAGAACCTGTTTCGCGCGACTGGTCAGACCATGGTTTTCCCCGGCTATATAGCGGTATATCAGGAAGGCGAGGATGACAGCGAGGAAGAGGGTGAAAGTAAGCTGCCGCCACTGGAAAAAGGCGAACAGGTCGCCATCGACCAGATCGCCGGCGAACAACATTTCACCCAGCCGCCCCCGCGATACTCCGAAGCAAGCCTGGTAAAGGCTTTGGAAGAGTTCGGTATCGGCCGGCCATCGACCTACGCGAGCATTATTAGCACCCTGATTGCGCGCGAATATACGCTACTGGACAAGAAACGCTTCATACCTACGGACGTTGGTAGAGTGGTGAACAAATTCCTCACCGAACACTTCACCCGTTATGTGGATTACGATTTCACCGCCAAACTTGAAGATGAACTGGACCTGATCTCAACGGGAAAACGAGAGTGGATTCCTGTACTGGATGAGTTCTGGACCGGGTTCAACCAGCAAATCGCAGAGAAAAAAGACGTAGATCGTCCAGGCGTTGAAATACTGGACGAGGCCTGCCCGAAATGCGGCAAACCCCTTACTAGCCGCCTCGGCAAACGCGGCAAGTTTATCGGCTGTTCCGGCTACCCGGAATGTGACTACACGCGCAACGTCGACGGCGAACCAGGCGAAACCACGCAGCCCGTCATCGTAGAAGATCGTCTCTGCCCGCAGTGTAACAGCCAACTGGTCATCAAGGTCGGACCATATGGCAAATTCATCGGCTGCACAAGCTACCCGAAGTGCAAATTCATTGAGCCGTTGGAAAAACCAAAAGACACCGGTGTAGCGTGTCCCGAGTGCAAGGAGGGGACTTTGATAGAGCGAAAGAGCCGCTATGGCAAGCTGTTCTATTCCTGCAACTGCTACCCGAAATGCAAATACGCCACCTGGAACCCACCTATCAATGAACCTTGCCCCAAGTGCGGCTGGCCAATTCTGACCATCAAGATCACTAAGCGTCGTGGAACGGAGAAGGTTTGTCCGCAAAAGGAATGTGGCTTTGTGGAGCAGGTCGCCGCACCCGAATAATTCCTGGCTAGCGTGGTTATCTGTCCCTCCTGACCTCCGGTCTACGCACTGCAAAAGAAAAAAGCCCTGACTCGGGCTTTTTTCTTTTTGTGGCTTGAAACGATCTT
>JBDKRR010000197.1:0-8585 GCA_039683315.1 Sulfuricella sp. | reverse complement strand
TCCCGGTTGTGGTCGAGCGCCGCGGCGATCAGTTCCTGCAGGCGCGGATCAGGAAAAAATGTGCGCCACGCCAGCGCGTCGGCCTGGCGCTTACCATCGGCCTGCGTGGCTTGCGTCCATTGCGCGGCTACCGGTGCGTCAGGACGCTGGTAGTCAGGCGCCAGCGAGCAACCGGCCAGCAGCGCGCCGGCCATGAAACCCACCATGACTGTTCTCCCCAAACCCATCCCCATCCTAACCTTCCCCTTGAAGGGGAAGGGACAATGGATTTTCTCCCCGGCGGGGAGAAAAAAAGCTCGCTGCGCGAGTTTCGCATCGGCAAGGATCGAGGGCTTATGCATGGTCGTTCTCCTGATGACTGCGGGCATGGCCGGGAAAAATCTTTCGCACCACCACGTAAAACACCGGCACCAGGAATACCGCCAGCACGGTGGCGGCGATCATGCCGCCGATGACGCCGGTGCCGATGGCGTGGCGGCTTTCGGCGCCGGCGCCGGTGGAAACGGCGAGGGGAAAGACGCCGGCGACTAAGGCGATGGAAGTCATCAGAATCGGCCGGAAACGCAGGCGGCAGGCTTCCAGCGTGGCTTCGAACAGGCCCATCCCCTCGTCCTGCAGCTTTCTGGCGAATTCGATGATCAGGATGGCGTTCTTGGAAGACAAACCGATGATGGCGATCAGGCCCACCTTGAAATAAACGTCGTTGGGCAGGCTGCGCAGGTCAACCGCCAGCGAGGCGCCGAACACGCCCAGCGGCACGACCAGCATCACCGCGAACGGGATGGCCCAGCTCTCGAACAGCGCCGCCAGCGCGAGGAACACCACGATCAGCGAAACCCCGAACAGCAGCGGCGCCTGCGTTCCCGACATGCGCTCCTCGAAGGAAGTGGCCGACCATTCGAAGCCGAAGCCCGGCGGCAGCTTGGCGGCGATCTCCTCCATCACGGCCAGCGCTTCGCCGGTGCTATGGCCGGGCGCCGGATTGCCGGCGATCTTCATCGAAGGGAGACCGTTGTAGCGGTCCAGTTTGGGGGCGCCGACGATCCATTGCGGCGTGGCGAGTTCGGACAGCGTCACCATCTCTCCCTTGTTGTTGCGCACCGGCAGCCGCAGGATGTCCTCGACGCTCCTGCGGGTATCGGCCTCGGCCTGCATCTGCACGCGCAGGATGCGGCCCTGGCGCACGAAGTCGTTGATGTAGGCCACGCCCAGCGCCGATTGCATGGTGTCGTTGAGGTCGGCGATGGACACGCCCAGGGTTTCAGCCTTGACCCGGTCGATGTCGAGGAAGAGCTGGGGCGCCGCCTCCTGCCCTTCCGGCCGCACGCCGACCAGGCGCTTGTCCTGCATGGCCATGCCGAGCGCCATGTTGCGCGCGTCCAGCAGTTTTTCCCGCCCCATGCCGCTCCTGTCCTGCAAGCGGAAGTCGAAGCCGCCGGCGGCAGCCAGTTCGGGGATCGGCGGCGGATTGATGGCGAACACCATGGCCTGCTTGATGCGCGAGAAGGTCATGTTGGCCTTTTGCACCAGCGCCTTGGCACCGCTTTCCTTGCCCGGCCGCGCGTCCCAGTCCTTGAGGCGGACAAAAGCGATCGCCGCGTTCTGGCCGCGTCCGAAGAAGGAGAAGCCGGCGACGCCGATCACGTGCTCCACCTCAGGCAGCTTGAGATAGTGCTGTTCCAGCTGGCCGAGCACTTCCAGCGTGCGGTCGCGCGTGGCGCCCGGCGGCAGTTGGACGATGTTGAGGAAGTAACCCTGGTCTTCTTCCGGCAGGAAGCTGCCCGGCAGCTTGCTGAACAGCCAGCCGGTGGCGCCCAGAATGACCGCGTAGAGCACCAGGTAGCGCCCGGTTTTCTTCACGGCGCGCCCCACCCACGAGGTATAGCCTTGCGTGGTGCGGGCAAAAAAGCGGTTGAACCAGCCGAAAAAGCCGCGCGTCGGCATCATTTCCTTGCCCGGCTCATGCTTGAGAAGCGTGGCGCACAAGGCAGGCGTAAGCGTAAGCGCCATCAGCGCCGAGAACAGGATGGTCAGGATCAGGGTGACGGAGAACTGGCGGTAAATCGCCCCGGTGGAGCCGCCGAAAAAAGCCATCGGCACGAACACCGCCGCCAGCACCAGGGTGATGGCGATGATGGCGTTGACGATCTGGCCCATGGCCTTGCGCGTGGCGTCGCGCGGCGACAGGCCTTCGGTGGTCATGATGCGCTCGACGGTCTCCACCACCACGATGGCGGCGTCCACCACGATGCCGTGGGCCAGCACCATGGCAAACAAGGTCAGCACGTTGATCGAGTAGCCGAACAGGTAAAGCCCCAGGGCACCGCCTACCAGCGCCACCGGTACGACGATGGTGGGGATCAGGGTGGCACGCAGGTTTTCGAGGAACAGGAACATCACCAGGAAGACCAGGAACACCGCTTCCCCGAGCGTGATGAGCACTTCCCGGATGGAGATTTCGACGAACTTCGAGGTGTCATAGGGCACGATCCAGCTCACGCCCTTGGGGAAGAACTTTGCCAGTGCGGTCATCCGCGCGTTGACCGCCTTGACCGTATCGAGCGCGTTGGCGCCGGGCGACAGACGGATGGCGATGGCCGCGGTCGGCTGGCCGTCGATGCGCGCGGCGACTGAATAATCCTGGGCGCCGAGTTCTACCCGCGCCACGTCCTTCACGCGCAGGGTGGAGCCGTCCGGATTGGTGCGCACGATGATGTTGCCGAACTCTTCCGGTGTGGACAGACGGCTCTTGGTCACGATCACCGCGTTCATTTGCTGGTTCGGCGCCGCCGGCAGCTGCCCCAGTTCACCGCTCGCGATCTGGACGTTCTGGGCACGCACCGCGCGCGATACATCGGCAGGCGAGAGCTTGTAGCCCTGCAGCTTTTCCGGCTTGAGCCAGATACGCATCGAGTATTCGGTGCCGAACAGCAGCGCCTCGCCCACGCCGGGCACGCGGCGGATCGGCTCCAGCACGCTGGCGGCGGCATAGCTGCCGAGGTCCACGTTGTTCAGGCTTTTGTCGGGCGAAGTCAAAGCCACGATCATGACGTAGTTGCGCGCCGTCTTGGTCACCGTCACGCCGACGCGGCGCACATCGTCCGGCAGGCGCGCCTCGACCCGCTTGATGCGGTTCTGCGCTTCCACCGAGGCATAGTTGAGGTCGGTTCCCGGTTTGAAGGTCAGCGTCACCGTGCCGGTGCCGATCTGGGAGGCGGAATCCATGTAGAGCAGATTCTCGATGCCGTTCATTTCCTGCTCGATCAGGGCGACCGCGCTTTCCTCCACCACCTGGGCGGCGGCGCCGGGGTAGTTGACGGAAATATCGAGCGCGGGCGGCGCCACCGAAGGATATTGCGAAACCGGCAGGTTCTTGAGCGCCAGCAAGCCACCCAGCAGGATGGCGATGGCGATCACCCAGGCAAACACCGGGCGATCGATGAAAAATTTGGAGAACATGGATCAGCCCTCTTTCGGCTTATTGCTGGCGGGCTGGGAGTCCTGGGGATGCCACGGCACCGGCTTGACCTCGGTGCCGGGGCGGGCCTTCTGCAAACCGTTGACGATCACCTGTTCGCCGCCTTTCAGCCCTTCGGCGACGATGAAGTCGCCGCCCGCCATGCCGCCGGTCTTGACCGGTTGCGGTACGGCCTTGCCGTCCGGCGCGACCAGCATCACGAACTGGCCTTGCGGGCCGCCCTGCACCGCGCGTTGCGGTACGCGGATGGCGCCCTCGATGACTGCGGAAGGGAAACGGATGCGCACGAACATGCCGGGCAACAGTTCACGCCGCGGGTTGGGGAACTCGGCGCGCAGCGACACCGCACCCGTGCTGGGATCGACCGCCAGATCGGAGAACAGGATTTTGCCCGCCAGCGGATAGGCGCTGCCGTCTTCGAGCAGCAGTTCCACCTTGCCGGATTCGGCGCGCTTGAATTTGCCGGATTTGACTGCAGCCTGCAGACGCAGCATTTCCGCGCCGGGCTGGGTGAAGTTGACGTAGATCGGATCGATCTGCTCGATGGTGGCCATATGCGTCGCTTCGCCCCTGCCCACCAGTGCACCCTCGGTGACCAGCGCACGGCCGATACGGCCGGAGATCGATGCCGGCACGCGGGTGTTTTCCACATCCAGCGCAGCGCGCGCCAGGGCGGCCTGTGCCTGCTTGTAGCGCGCCTCAGCGCTATCGAATTCCTGCTGGCTGACGGCCTTGATGACAAGCAAGGGACGGTAGCGCTCGACCACCAGGCGCGCAGCTTCGACATCGGCTTTGGCGGCGTCGAGCGTCGCCTGGTAGGTGCGCGCATCGATCTGGAACAGCGTGGCGCCTTCCTTCACATCGGAGCCTTCCGTGAACAAGCGCTTCTCCACCACGCCTTCGACCCGCGCCCGTACCTGGGCGGTGCGCCAGGCCTGCAAGCGGCCGGGCAAATCCTGGGTCAGCGTCGCCGTCCCACCGGCAACGGTGATGACATCGACTTCCGGCGGCGGCATGGCTGCCCCGCCGGGGCCACCCGCGCCGGCGCCGGCTTTTTTGTCGCCTTCGCCACCGCACCCCGCCAGCGCGGCGGTGAGCAGAAACATCAACAGGATTTGTCGCTTCATGTTCGGTTCCTTGTCTATTTGCTATTCCGGCGTGCTTGCGCGGCCTGTTATTCTGCCGGATAATCTCCAGCATCTTACATACATCCATGAATGTATGTAAAGTGGCAAATACATTATTTTTCCGGCACGCTCCTGCCTGCCGCAACAGGAAACCGCATGGCCAGAAAAACCAAGGAAGAGGCACTCGAAACCCGCGACAACATCCTCGATGCCGCGGAGCAGCTGTTTCAGCGCAAAGGCGTTTCCCGCACGTCCCTCGCCGACATCGCTGCGGCTGCCGGCGTTACGCGCGGCGCCATCTACTGGCATTTCGAAAACAAGGGCGACCTGTTCAATGCCATGGTAGAACGGGTCGTCGCCCCGCTGGAGGCGCGCTCGCTGGAACTGGAGCAGGCGGAAATGGGCGAACCCCTCGAATTCCTGCGCACCCTGCTGCTCGATGCGATCATGCGCATCGCCGGAGACGCGCGGTTCCACCGCGTGTTCGAAATCGTCTGGCACAAGTGCGAGTACGTCGACGAAATGGCGGAGGCGCGGGACAAGCACATGGAAGCGGGCTGCCGCCACGTGGAAACCATGGAGCGCGCCATGGTCAAGGCGCAGGAGCGCGGGCAACTGCCGCCCAAGCTGCTGCCGAAACAGGCCGCGATCGGCCTGATGGCGCTGCTGGACGGGCTGATCGTGAACTGGACCATGAACCCGCAGATGTTCCCCCTCGAGGAATATGCGCCGTGGGTGATCGATGCCTACCTGGATGGTTTGAAACAGGACTGCTGATGCTCAGCCATGTTGTAGGAGCGAGCTTGCTCGCGATTCGTGGCCATTGCTATCGCGAGCAAGCTCGCTCCTACAGCGGGTTTCAGCGTGAATCCTCACAATAACTGGCGAAATCATGATTCCCCTGCGTCGGGCATCATCTCGCCCAGTGGCTTTCCGCCCCGCAGCAAGGCAGCGAATTCGTCGGGGGGAAGCGGGTGGCTGAAGTAATAGCCCTGCACATCACCCTGCTGCATGCCCTTGAGGCATGTCAACTGTTCCTCGGTTTCCACGCCTTCGGTGATGATTTTCATCTTGAGTCCGCGCGCCATCGTGGCAATGGCTGCGGCGATGGTGTTGTCGGTGGAGTCCCGTGTCAGATCCTGTACGAATGACTTGTCGATTTTCAGCGTGTCGATGGGGAATTGCTTGAGGTAACTGAGCGAGGAATGGCCGGTGCCGAAATCGTCCATGGAAATGCGTATCCCCATCGCCTTGAGCGCATGCAGTTTGGTCACGGTTTCGTCGGCGTTGACCATGGCGATGCTTTCGGTGATTTCCAGCTCCAGGTATTCCGCCTTCAGTCCGGTTTTTGTCAATATGGAGGAAATCACTTCTACCAGGTTTTTTTGCCTGAACTGGCGGCCCGACATGTTCACCGCCACGCGCAAGGGCGGCAGCCCCTCGTCCTGCCAGGCCTGGTTCTGGGTACAGGCCTCGAGCAGCACCCATTCGCCGATCGGCACGATGAGGCCGGTATCTTCGGCCACGGGGATGAACTGCGCGGGCGGTATCATGCCGACATCGGGCTGATTCCAGCGCAGCAATGCCTCCATACCGACAATCCGGTGCGAGCCGATGTCCACCTGCGGCTGGTAGTGAAGCGCAAACTCCTGGCGTTCCAGCGCCTTGCGCAGCCAGGTTTCCATGGTCATGCGCTCGAAGGCATGGGCGTTCATTTCCGACGTGAAGAACTGGAAATTGTTGCGTCCCTTTTCCTTCGCCAAATACATCGCAGCATCGGCGTGTTTGACCAGCGCGTCGGCCTGATCGCTGTCATCGGGATAAACGCTGATGCCGATGCTGGTGGTGACCACGAGTTCATGCCCGTCCAGAACCACCGGCCGCGACAGCTCGGCAATGATCTTCTGGGCAAGGGTGGGAAGGCTGCCGGGGTCGATGACGTTCTCGATGAGAACGGTGAATTCATCCCCCCCCATGCGCGCCACGGTATCGTCCTCGCGCATGCAGGCGGCCAGGCGCTGGCCGACGGTCTGCAGCAACCGGTCGCCCATGGTATGTCCCAGGGTGTCGTTGATGCGTTTGAAACGGTCGAGGTCGAGGAACATCACCGCAACTTTTTGCTCAACCCGATGCGCATGGACGATGGCGTGGTTGAGACGCTCGACGAACAAAATGCGGTTGGGCAGGTCGGTGAGCGCATCGTGGTGGGCGAGATGCCGCACATGGCTTTCCGCCGCCTTGCGTTCGGTGATATCGGAAAAGATCGCGACGTAATTGGAAACTTTCCCTGCGGAATCCCTGATCACGTTGATGGCGAGCCATTCCGGGTAGATTTCGCCATTCTTGCGGCGGTTCCAGACTTCGCCCTGCCAATACCCTTTTGCCCCAATTTCCGCCCACATCGCGCGGTAGAACTCCGTGTCGTGCCGGCCTGACGCGAGGATGGTCGGCGTCTTGCCGATCACATCGCGTGCCTGGAAGCCGGTAATGACGGTGAAGGCCGGATTGACCGACTCGATCACGTTGCGCGGACCGGTAATCATGATGCCGTCGAAGGTGTTCTCGAACACTTTCTCGGCGAGACGCAGGTTCTGGCTGGAAATAGCCAGGCTTTGTTCGCGCTCGCGCAACGCTTCCTGGAGACTGTGCACGTAGTCGTATTCGATGTTTTCCAGAATATCGGAGAAGGTCACCAGACCGATCAGTTCGCCGTGTTCGCCGGTGACGCCGAGATGGCGCACGCGGTTCTCAGTAAACACCTTGCGCGCATGGAACAGGGTGGATTTGTACGGTACGCTGAGCAGCGGAAAATTGGCCAGTTGGCCAATGGGGAGCGAAGTCCTGTTGCTCCCGATCAGCCGTAACACGTCGCGTTCCGTGAGTATGCCGTAACTGCCGTTTTCCCCTTTGACCAAAAGGGCATCGGCCGGGGTGTTGCGCATGGCCTTGACCGCGTCATGGAGCGGCGTTTCGCCGGAGAGAGACAAATGGCTTTTGCTGAGCACCGCCTTCACTTCGCGCATGGAGATGAAATACTCAATGCCCTGGTTCAAGACGATATCGGACTGGGTGACGATGCCTTTATGCGAGCCTTCATCGTCCACCACCAGGAAATGGCGCACACCCTCCTCGCGAAAACGTAGAGTGGCTTCACCGATGGATATCTTGTGATAGATGGTCTTGACCGGCGAACTCATGACGGACGAGATCGGCGCGCTGAAAAAGGTCGGGTCGGAAAAATCGAGCGCCAGCGCATCCTGCTCGGTCCAGATACCGACCGCTGCGCCATCGTCGACCACCAGGATCGAACTGTAATGCGCATCGACCATGCGCTGCACCGCTTGGGACAAAGGCGTCGCGGAAGAACAGCTCAAGATGTCGGGATGAATGATGCGCTCGATGGTTGCGTCAGAGAACATCGATGATTTCCACTTGGATAGACCGCATGCTGCAAGTTTACTCCATATCTTTTCCCCGTACATGCGGCATTCATACGAGTCTGCAGCGCGAACCCGCGGAAATTTTCCCGGTCAAAAAACTGGTGGGCGATGAATGCCTGGCGGATGGATAAAAATACCATCCCGTTTTACGGCATGAAAATTGCTTTTCACCGTACATATTCCGGAGCAAATAGCCCATGCCGCAAAACAGTCCGATGGTGGAACTGGTCACCATTTACGAAATCAGCAAGGTGCTGAGCTCGTCGCTAGACCTGCAGAAAACCCTGCAGGGCGTGCTGAACCTGCTCTCCACCCATCTGCACATGCGCCGCGGCATGCTCAGCCTGCAGCAGGAAGACGGCGACCTCCAGGTGGTGGCCGCCACCGGCCTGTCGCCGGAAGAAATGGAGCGCGGGCGCTTCCTCGTGGGCGAAGGCATCATTGGGCGCATCATGCAGAACTGCATGCCGGCGGTCATTCCCAGCGTGGCGGACGAACCGCTGTTCCTCAACCGCACCGGCGCGCGCAAGCTGAACGACC